>CBCSNQ010000045.1:0-15474 GCA_965141565.1 uncultured Collinsella sp.
CTTCCAAGGGGTGCCAATAACAGGACTCGTCATGTGTACTCCTGTACTCCTGCACAGTGATGTGCAATTGATCATTATCGTTCGGTCATGGGCTCTCGCGAAGCCTTGCGATTTCGCGGTTGCCCAATCCCAATCGTTCATCATGGTACGTTGAGAGCAAGACTTTTGGCAGCTTTTTTTGCATGTGTGTTCGAAAATGTTAGATTAATTGTATGAATTATGAGTGAATAACCGGTGCCCTCACAGGTTATATTACGGCGCCATCCAGTGAGAAACTTTTATTTTCCAACGATTTCAGCGATCCACCGGTACGCCGCGTGTTCATGCAGGCAACAGAACATGCGGCGTGTTGTTCATATTAACAGCGTTAATTGTTCGGTTTTGTGAAACGGTGCGTCGCTCCCGGACGACACCCGCCCATCGCACACGCCAATGTCGGCTCGAATCGCCACAATTGATGTGACATACTGTAAGAAGTCCACACACAATACCAATGGCCGCAATCAACGATATCGCCCATACCTATGTATCCGCTATCGCGCGCGGCCGCATGAAGGGAGTCCCATGGCTAACGGCCCGGTGCTTGTCGTCGATTTCGGCGCCCAATACGCGCAGCTCATCGCCCGTCGCGTGCGCGAGGCGAACGTGTATTCGGAGCTTGTCCCCCATTCCATGCCGGTAGACGAGATGCTCGCCAAGGACCCGCAGGCCATCATCCTGTCCGGCGGCCCCGCATCCGTATTCGAGCCCGGCGCCCCGCGCGTCGACCCCAAGCTGTTCGACGCCGGCGTGCCCGTGCTCGGCATCTGCTACGGCTTCCAGGCCATGGCGTACGCGCTCGGCGCCGACGTCGACAAGGCCGCGCTCGGCGAATACGGCAAGACCGACACGACCATCGACAAGACGGACGGGCTGCTCGCCGGCTCCCCGGCCGAGCAGGACACGTGGATGAGCCACGGCGTCGCCGTCAAGACCGCGCCCGCCGGCTTCGAAGTGCTCGCCCACACCGAGGGCGCGCCCGTCGCCGCCATGCAGGACGAGTCCCGCAAGCTCTACGGCGTGCAGTGGCACCCCGAGGTCAAGCACACCCCCCTCGGCCAGAAGCTCATCGAGACGTTCCTCCACCAGTGCGCCGGCCTGCCCGACAACTGGGACGCCTCCTCCATCATCGAGGACCAGGTCGCCAAGATCCGCGAGAAGGTCGGCGACGCCGAAGTGATCTGCGGCCTGTCCGGCGGTGTCGACTCCGCAGTCGCCGCCGCCCTCGTCCACAAGGCCATCGGCGACCAGCTCACCTGCGTGTTCGTCGACCACGGCCTGCTGCGCAAAGGCGAGGTCGAGCAGGTCAAGCACGACTTCGTCGCCGCCACCGGCATCCGACTGATCACCGTCGACGCCGCCGACGACTTCCTCGAAGCGCTCAAGGGCGTCTCCGAACCCGAGCGCAAGCGCAAGATCATCGGCGAGAAGTTCATCCGCACCTTCGAGAAAGCCCAGCGTCAGGTCCTCGAAGAGGCCGGCGCCCGCGGCAAGGAAGTCAAGTTCCTCGTGCAGGGCACCCTCTACCCCGACGTCGTCGAATCCGGCGGCGGCGACGGCGCGGCCAACATCAAGTCCCACCACAACGTCGGCGGGCTCCCCAAGGACATCAAGTTCCAGCTCATCGAACCGCTGCGCACCCTCTTCAAGGACGAGGTGCGCGCCATCGGCACCGAGCTCGGCCTGCCCGACGAGATCGTCTGGCGCCAGCCCTTCCCCGGCCCGGGCCTGGGCATCCGCATCATCGGCGAAATCACCAAGGAACGCCTCGACCTGCTGCGCGAGGCCGACGCCATCGCCCGCGAAGAACTCTCCCGCGCCGGCCTCGACCGTGACATCTGGCAGTGCCCGGTCGTACTGCTCGCCGACGTTCACTCGGTGGGCGTCCAAGGCGACGAGCGCACCTACGGCTCCCCCATCGTCCTGCGCCCGGTCAGCTCGGAGGACGCCATGACCGCCGACTGGTCGCGCGTGCCCTACGACGTGCTCGCCACGATCTCCACCCGCATCACCAACGAGTGCCGCCAGATCAACCGCGTCGTCCTCGACTGCACGTCCAAGCCGCCGGCAACGATCGAGTGGGAGTAAAAAAACTCAAGAAATCACTTTTCCGCACTCCACCCCGAAACACAACGAAACCGCAGGTCAGAAGTGGTGCGTCCGAGAAATCGGCGCACCACTTTGCTTCGAAAGAAAGCACTCCTTTCGGGATTATTCGTACCGGAATTCGTGCCACCCCAGCGCTACCATTCGCGATGCTAGGCACGGAGAGGAGATTAGAAAGATGATTAACGAAGCGAAGATGACCGAACTCACCTAGGCCGAGGACATGGCCTACTTCCGAGCAGACCTCTGCATCTACTCGCCCGAGAGCTACAGCCTGGACGAGAAGAAGGAGATCTGCAACGACATGATGAGCGCGAGCAAGGCCGTGTTAGCCGATGCCATGCGCGAGGACTTCGAGCAGCTGCCCCCCGGATGCCCGCGCCAAGCTTCTGGACATGCTCTGCGCATCCGGAGTCGAGTCGCCCCAGTGGTGGTGGGATGTGCTCGTGGGCGACGGAGGCCCGCTGTACCGCGAGCTCGAGCCGCTCAGCTAGTCCGAACCGACATAACAAGAGAGAGAAGGCCGTCAATCGCGTTGGCGGCCTTCCGCTTTATTCATCCTCATGGTGCTCGTCGATGATCTCGGCATCGTTCGCTTCGTGTGCCTTTTCGTCGGCATGCATTTTCAGGAAGTGGACACCGTCGCCATCGACGAGCATCGCGTTGGCCTCGTTGTAGATGAAGCTCATGCGTGCAAGCTCATCCTCGCGCTCTTCGCCTATCAAAGCAACCGGATCGTCGACGCCCGCTGCCCGACGGTAGCGGCTCCTCTTGATTGCCGCCTGCCTCTGTGCCTCCTTGCGAAGCGCAAGAGGCATAACTCGCGGAGCGTTATGTGCCACAAAGTGAACTGCGTCGAAGACCGGGTTCTGGGGCTCGTAGCCATCGTCTTCCGCGTCAGGCACGGCAAACAAGCCGCCGCGTACGCCCTTGATCCTCTCTGTGAGCAGGCCCCGGGCCTTATCGCGAACCTCGGCATAGTCATCGAGGCATTTGCCAATCTTCTCGCGCTCGCGCGCTATTCTGCCGGCGCTGAAATCCCCGTCATATTGCATTGAAGCCTGCTCTGCAGCCAGGAAGAGCCGAAACGCAGCCTGCGCGTCTCGCTCCTTGCCTTGGAACTCGTGAAGTCTTGCCCGTACCTCGTCGTCCTTCAAACGCCTTGAGCGTTCCATGCGCGTACCGAACTCGCGCATATCCTTTACCTGGAACTTCCATGCCTTGAGGGTTTCAACGCATATTCCCTCAATGGCGTTATGCACGGCCTGCCTCTTTTCTGGG
Organism: uncultured Collinsella sp.; assembly: GCA_965141565.1. GTDB lineage: Bacteria > Actinomycetota > Coriobacteriia > Coriobacteriales > Coriobacteriaceae > Collinsella. The sequence continues at coordinate 3,427 of CBCSNQ010000045.1, forward strand.
TTGGTTGAGATCTCGTCGTACTGGGAGAGGTATTCGAGAAGCTTCTCGAATCGCGCTTCTATGTCTGCTTCGCGTTCGAGCTTCATCTCCTGCTGGATCGCGGCGATGCCAGACTCGATGCCCTCAAGCTGTTTGCTTATCTCTGCCATGTACGCCTGGCCCACAACGATGGCAGCTCCCTGCAAAGCTAGGTTGGCTACTGCAACAGGTTGGAGCTTCGCCTGCCTGATTGCGGCCTGGGGCTGAAACTTGCCGTCCTTGAGGACGCCAAGCTGCTTCCACTCCTCCCAGCCGGGAGTCTTTCGGTTGAGCAGATCATTCCATCCTGCGCCTTCGGGGAATCGAACGATGGCATGGTCCCATTGGGCCGCCGCATCTGCCGCCTTAGCCGCCATGGGTATCAGGGCGTCGGCGTATGCCTCTCCGCCGATTGTCCTGACATCGAGGGTCACATGGTCATAGAGGGCGAGGTCCACGTCCTCGCTATCTAACGTGGGAACTATCTCGTTGCCTTCCGTAGGAACGATGACATTTTTCGCGCGCTCTTCTTCTGGTTCAGGTTCGTTGTCGCGCTCGCCAAAGAAGGAAAATCTCATAGTCACAGCCGCCTGCCGATATACTCCGAATGCAAATGAGTTGCAAACGTAATTTTATCAGGTGGCAGTGCGCCGAACATATGCACAGAATAGAAAGGGTGCCGCTTCGAGATGGACGGCGGCTCCCTCGACGTTCACTTCTCTTCGTATGTCCTTCGGATGTCGTCCTACATCTCGAAGAGCGGTATCAGCGGCAACAGAACGATCATTAGTACCAGGCATCCCGCAATCCCGAGGAACCGCCCACCTGTTCGCCAAGCCACCGTAGCCTCGATCTCATGACAGCATCTCGTTCACGCGAGTCTGGACGATCGAGTAGTAGGATCCCAGGCGCCGCTTCCTCTCGTCCCCGTTGCCGTAGTCGCCGCGAATCACAGCACGCGCCATCGCATTGAATCTGCCCCAGATCCGTTGACAAGTCGATTTCCGTTTCGGCATGATGGCCACAACGGAGGAAAGCGAGGCGGGCCATGGGCAATCCATCTCCCAGGTACACGGCGGAATTCAAGCAGAAGGCCGTGGAGCTGTACGGGAAGTCGGGCACGACGTACGCCGAGGCGGCACGCGGGCTGGACTGCGACGCGGGCAGCCTGGCCGACTGGGTCAAGAGGGCCTACGCCGCCGGGCCGGCGCCCGACGTCAACCCGTTCCAGATGGCCGAGGACCTGCGCAGGCTGAAGAGGGAGAACGAGCGGTTCAAGCGCGAGAACGAGATACTTTTAAAAGCGAGCGCCTTCTTCGCCAGCAGGCAGCTGTAGGCCTTTCCGCGGAGAGGGCGAAGTTCGAGTTCATATTCTCCAACGAGCCCAATTGGCCGGTGTCGGGGATGTGCGCGGCGCTGAAGGCGGCGCGCCAGGGCTGTTACGCCTGGAAGTCGCGCCCGCCGAGCGCGCACGACCTGCGCGACGATGAGCTTGCCGTCGCGATATCCCGGGTCAGGGACGAGGTTCGGGGCATCTGCGGCGCGGTCCGCGGACATCACCTACGTGAAGACCCGCCAGGGCTGGCTGTATCTGGCGCTCGTGATGGACATATGGTCGCAGCGCATCGTGGGATGGTCGATGGGCCCGAGCATCGCGGCCGAGCTCGCAGACGAGGCATTGAAGATAGCGCTGGCCAGGCGAAACCCGCCAGAGGGATGCGCTCATCACAGCGATTGCGGCTCGCAATACGTGTCGCTGCTTCTGTCCAAGACCATGCGGGAGAACGGCATCCGGCCATCGATGGGGTCGATCTCGTCGCCGTGGGACAACGCGGCCATGGAGTCGCTCATGGGCATCGTGAAGTCGGAATGCGTGCACGCGCGCACCTACGCCACGCGCGAGGAGTCCGCGCTGGATCTGTTCGAGTACATCGAGGTAATCTACAACAGGGCGAGGATACATTCGGCGCTGGGCTACCTCAGCCCCGCCGAGTTCGAAGATGCTAATTGGCCCAAGGAAAACAGCCGCTCGAAGGCGGCGTAAAAGGTATCAATGGAATCGGGGTAGATTCACGAAGCTTGAGCTCCTGGGGTAGCGGTTGTCCTTCCTCGGCCTGTCTATGGCCCCGACGCCGCCTTGGTCGATCCTCTCCCTCCGAAGCTTCACGGTTGACTTCGTAAGGCCGAACTCGTGCTGCAGCATGGCGATGGTCGCGCCGTCGGCGTACCTGTCCGCAAAGCGCTGCTTGAACTCGGCGGAGTAATCCTTGCTCCGCAAATCAAACCCCCTAACGCAGAAGACCCCTATAGGAGAAGCAGAACATTGTCTGTCCAACTATAGGGGTTCACTGCAGATGCGGGTCCTCAATCTGTTCCCGCGCTCTCTGGTCCTATCGTGCCGTCATCAAGCACCTTATTTTATGCTGTGCAATATAATTCTGGATGCAAAAAGATACCTGCACGGAGGTTTCCAGCATGTCCAAGCTCAACATCGACCAGAAGACGATCAAGCTGCTCCTTACAGATAAGCATTCGGACTTCCTCATCCCGGATTACCAGCGACCTTACGCCTGGGGCGAAGACGAGTGCGCAACGCTATGGGACGATCTCTTCACCTTCGCGTTTCCCAACGACGACTGCGACGCCTTCGAAAGCACTAGTGATGAATACTTCCTCGGCCCCATTGTTACTTTCAAGAACGACGCAGGTCAGCTTGAAATAATCGATGGCCAACAGAGACTTACAACCATCATGTTGCTGCTTAGGGCGTTTTACGACAAGTTCGCAAACATGAAGGACAAGCAGTCAATTAAAGTGCGTGACTCGATTGCTGGCTGCGTCTGGAAGACCGATGAGTTCGACGACCCCGACATGGATGCGCTGAAAATCGATTCAGAGGTGGCGAGCGATTCCGACAAAGATGAGTTTCTAGATATATTGCGCCATGGCTCCGTGGGTCCCATGTCCCACAGCGCCTATTCACGCAATTTCGCCTTCTTCTCTAAAAGAATGGCCGAAATGGCAAGCGAGTGGCCAAGCTACATCGCGCTATTCGCCGCTCGCATTCTCAATAACGTAATCTTGCTTCCCATCGAGGCGGAATCCCAGGACACCGCGCTCAGGATCTTCTCGACTTTGAACGACCGTGGACTCCCGTTGGCAGACGCTGACATCTTTAAGAGTCAGTTCTACAAGCACTTTTCCATCGAGGGCCGCAAAGACGAGTTCGTTGCGCGTTGGAAAGTGCTCGAGGAAACAGCCAACCTCATTTTCAAACCAACCTCGGGCACGCCGCTCGACGAGCTTTTCACCCGCTATATGTATTATCGCCGTGCAAAGAAGGGCATCCGCGACACAACAACCAAAAGTCTACGCGACTTCTACAGCGACAGCTCGTACGAAATCCTACGCGAGGACGCGACGCTCGACGATTTGGAGTCTCTGCTCGTTTTTTGGAAACGGGTTGATGCGCAGGAGGGCTTTTCCGAGCGTGTAGCACGACGCCTATTCGTTCTCAATTACGCACCCAACGGCATGTGGGCTTATCTGTTGAGCACTTGGTTCCTGGCAAAGCGCAATACCAAAGGCGAGCTAGACGACAAGGAGCTCTACGATTTCCTTTGCTACATCACTGGATTCATCTACGCCTACTCACTTGAGCGTCCCGGCGTAAACGCCCTGCGCGGTCCCGTCTATCCCGCACTCATAGATATCGTAGAAGGTCGCAAGGTCGACTTTTCAGCCCATCTGTTCGACCGTGATACAATTACGGGACGCTTCAGAAGCTATCAGTTCACCAACCAGCGTCGCTTCACACGATCGATGCTTGTTTGGTGGGCCTACTCAGATCCTAAGCAACCTCTCATGGACTTGGACACAACGCTCGAGATTGAACACATCTATGCAAGAAAGCGTAACGAGGTACACCCGCTATCCAATCGTTCAAATCTTGAAGCACTAGGAAACAAGGCGATGTTGGAGAAGCGCGTAAACATTCGCGCCTCAGATTACCAGCTGTCGGATAAGCGCAAGTATTACGAGGGCTATGTGAACGATAAGGGCGTTGAGGTGTCGGGGACCGCTGTTCGCGAACTCGTGGAAATTGCGCGATGCGGCGACTTCGCCGAGAGCGACATCGAAACGCGCACCGAGCGAATCATCACTACTTTTGTCGAGTGGCTTGGCAAGTTGGGCCTGTTAAGGGAGTAAAACTTGATCCATCTTCGCTTATCGGTCTTGGACCCGGAAAAGCTCGTTGCTTTTGCTCAGTAGGCGGACGTTGCCGTCTACTGCGGTTGTGTGCCAAACGTTGGTGTCGGCACCCCGGAAAAGGGGTGTGGCCACCGCCTAGAATCCTCAGTTACCACGCTGAGACAATAGGAGATGACAACATGGACGCACTGTAGCGCACGAAGCGCCCGTGACGCCATTGCTTGCGTTTCGCTTTCGCTGCTCGAAGCATGTCGCCTGGGGCTCCTAGCCGGAGGAGTGCTGACCGTTCCTTGCGAAGCCTCGGAACCATCTATATCCGCATGCTGCGGGCTTGCTTGAGCCAGTTTCTCTTGAAAGATCCGATACCTCCGAAGAACTTGTTGTACGTCTCACCGTTCTCCTTGGCCTGGTACTTGACCAAGGCGAGTTCGATGGTGCAGAGGTAATCCGCCACTTGCTCGAGGCGGTAGTCAGTCATCGAGGTCTTGCGGCGTCGGACAACTCCTTTTGAGAGAACCTTGTCCACTGAACGGTCGAGCGCTTGCTTGACGATGTCCTGACCGTTGTCGTAATAGACCTTCACATCGTCGAAGGACTGGAAGAAGCCCAAGTGCTCAACCATGGCGGAGGAGACGTCGCGCCCCATGCGCTCCATTAGCCTTGCCGGGTCTTCGAATTGGCTGCGGCGATAGACGAACGTGACATAGGAGATGGGGAGCCTGCGGACAAACGAGGAGAAGTAGGCGAGCATGGCCTCATAGCCCGTGACCGCTTCGGCGATGCCGTCTGCCTGGTCGTGGAAGACGAGCGTGAGCAGATAGTAGCGAGCCTTGCCGCCGCGGTCGCCGCTCTCGTCGACAAAGATACTGAGCTCCTTGGCCAATGGGGCCTCCTAATGGAATGGATAAAAAAGCCGGGGGACTCCCCCGGCACTTGGAGGTAGCTCAATGAGCCACCAACAGCCTTATAGCATGCGCTAGCGGTGAATGCAGGGGGGGGCGAGCCGGTACATGGCGTCGCGGCTGATGCGCAGCATCGCGCACGCCTCCTCGGCGCCGAATATCGCGTTGATCGATGCGATGAGCCTCACCTGGCTCCTGCTAGTGCTCTTGGTCATGGTCGCCCTCGAGCTCCTCTCGTCTCGAGGCTCCCTCGCGTGCCCGGCCGCGGGCGGCTCCCGGGGCGGTCGCCGCCGTCATCTCCTGCCGCCCCTCGACTCGATGTAGGCGTCCACCGACGCCCTCGAAACCAGGAGCTTCCTTCCGAGCCTGTACGAGTCGATCTCTCCCGGCCAGATGAGGTCATATGCCTTACTCCGGCTCGCCCCCCCCATGTACTCCTGCATCTCGATCACCGTCATCCACTCGTCGCGGCCCCGGTTGCCCTCGGGCGCGGCGCATTTCGTAGCGTGCGCCATGGTTGCCTCCAATCTTTCCGCGCGATGCGTCTGCGCGGTCCCGTGTGCGTTTACGTCTGCGCGACGATTGAACCGCCTGACGGCGATTGACACGCCCGACAGGAGCGGAGATGGGTCGAGATGGGTCGAGATGATCGGGCCTTCACGAAACGGACATGAGCCGTACGCCTTAGCTGGCAGCTAAGTCCCCGAAAAGCAAAAGGCGCCCGTGCGGGCGCCTGCCTAGGATCGAAGTTCGTTCGGTTGTAGTCGGAATGCTCGTCTTCCGCGGTGCTGTCGTCCGGGGTCCGGCATCTGTCGTTCGTCTCTTCTGTCGTGTTTGATGTTGCGTGTTCTGCGAGCGATCTTTCGAGGGCCTGCCGGTCCGTTGCCCCAGGTGCACCCGGATAAATGGTACCCATCCGTTGGACACGGCCTGCTGCGGTTGTAATTTCGGACGAGCGAAAGCAGACGAACGGCGCGAGAGGTTAGCGCGACCTGCGGCTGTCCATGCGGTTTGGGCCGCGGAAAGGCTCTTCTCGCCATACCCGAAGCATCAATGGGAACAGGCGCATCGGGCGTTCAATCTACCTGTATAATGGCGGCATGTTGTTCGGGAAGGAGTTCTTCTTATGGAGCAGGCACTATCTGCCCTGGGCGGTGCTGTCCAGGGCGTTCACCCCTTCGTTATCTATCTTGCGGGCATTAATGCCCTCACGTTCATTCTCTTCGCGATCGACTACGCGATAGCCCGTTACAACCAGGACGAGGATACCGGCCTCATGGACGGCAGGATCTTGACCCTGTTCGCCGTAGCGGGCGGCGCCCTGGGGATGCTCCTTGCCCTTATGATCTTCACCAGGAACCACATGAACAAGCACAACATCGCCTGGTGGTTCAGCGCCATAGTCTTCTTGATTGTGTGGGTGTTTGTCGTGCTCGTTTGGGCCGGCGTCATCGTCGTCGATCTGGAACCGGGCGCTTCGTTCAACGCGCCCGTCATCGTCGCTCTCGGTGCATACCTTCTCGCCATCAACGTCATCACGTTCGCCGTTTTCTGCCTGGACAAGAAGAGGGCGATTGACCGCGACAGCAGGTTCCCCGAGGCCACCTTGCTTGGTCTCTCGCTCGCGGGAGGAGCCCTTGGAGGCATCGCCGGGATGCGCGTCGCCCACCATAAGACATCCAAGTGGTATTTCGCGGCGGGGCTGCCTGCCTGCCTCATCCTCCACGTCGCGCTGTTTCTTCTTGCCCACGGCGCCGGGCTTGTTTAGGGGGACCTTGAACGGGAACTTTGGCCAACATCCTGACGACCCTATTTCCCGCTTTTGCTTTTCTCGGCATCATACTGTTCGCATGCGATAGGCAGGATAAGCGGAAGATCAAGCTCGAGAAGGTCAAGGCAAAAGCCGAGTGGGACCGTGCGAGCGAGTGTTTCAGGGACGATGTGACTCAGGAGGGGTTCGAGGAGATCGTCGAGGCTGCGGGGCGATCCGCCAAAAGGCTCGAGTCCCTTTCCGTGAACGGGCACAAGGTTTACGGGACCGTCGCTTCGCTCAGCGGCATCAGTTCGTGGAAGTTCGTGATCGACTTCGACTACAAGGGCCACCTCACGAGCGACCACACCGTAGCGAGCTCTAACGACGGCTCGGGCATAGCCGAACGCGTGGCAGACCTCACGGGCATGTGGCGGAAGAAGACTCGGAACGAGCCGAGCAACATCTTGCGCGTCCTCAAGTCGAGCCCCGAATACTGGCCCTTGCCGTTCATGAGCGGCGACGCATGGAAGGGTATGTCCGGGAGCCCCTTGGCGCGAAGGGCGCCCTCATATGCCGCGATCGAATCCGCGATGCTCTCGGATTGGTCGTGCATGACGACGGTGAGCAGGTAGTGGCGGTCGGAGAGGCCGTCGCTTCTCGACTCGTCGACGAAGATGCTGAGTTCTCGCATTGTTCTCCTGGATAAGAAAAAAGCCGGGGAAAACGTCCCCGGCACTTGGAAGCCTTCCTAACGGAAAACCAATTGCCTTGTACCATATGCTGTCTGAAAATTCAAGGGAGCTCGAAGCGTTTCCGAACGTCAACGGGATCTCAAAGCCCGTCCGCCAACTCATAGGCAAGCCGCCTGAGACTACTCACTTTGCCTGCCGATGGCGCAGATCCGCGACCTGGGGTTTTGCGAATGGCGTGCAAACCGCCCGCGCTGATTCGCTTACGATTGCAGCTGGCGGCTTGCAGGATACGGGACGGTTGAGTTTCAAAACGGGCGTTTTCGGCGCTATCGAGCTTCCAAAGGCGGTCCGCCGCGCGCTTTGGGACAAAAACAAAAACTCAAAGCCCTGAGTTTGAAAAGAAGTTGTCCCCACTTTTGTCCCCGAGGCCGACGAAACACGACACGGTGTTACTTGGCGGCACTCGGCTCGAGACGGCGCCGAAAACTGGGTGCAACTGGAATGACGTGACGGCAGAACTGAAGCCATCGAAGAGGAGCGAATTTGGAATAACGGAGTATCCTCGTCGTTGCTCCTCAGTTGCGGTACCTTTGTACAGCTTCCTTCGGTGCGCCTAGAGGCCACACACGTTATTCCAATTCACCGGTGGAATTCGGCGATGTGTGCGTTAGCTGCGTTACGGGAAGCTCGACGTACCCTTGTACGCCTTCGCTTCCCGCGCCATGCTACCGCGCACATCGCCGAATTTCACTCGTAGATTCTTGTAAGACACCAGCCGCTTCGCGACTGGGGGGCCTCGTAAAGAACCCAGTATAATCGTGCAGGTACAGCGCTCCGTTCGGAAGGGACTCTCACTGCACATGCGACAGGGATTCGACAACGAGAAATATATCGAGCTGCAGGCCGCCAACATTCGAAAGCGCATCGCGCAGTTCGGAGGCAAGCTCTATCTGGAGTTCGGCGGCAAGCTGTTCGATGACTATCACGCGTCACGCGTGCTGCCCGGCTTCGAGCCGGATTCCAAATTCCGCATGCTCAAAAGCCTCGCCGACGACGTGGAGATCGTCATCGCCATCAACGCCAACCACATCGAGAAGGCCAAGATGCGCGGCGACCTCGGCATCACGTACGACGAGGACGTGCTGCGACTCATCGACATCTTCCGCTCGCGCGGATTCCACGTCGGCTCCGTCGTGCTCACCCAGTACGCGGGGCAGCCGGCCGCGGACGCCTATCGCCGGCGCCTCGACCAGCTCGGCATCACCTGCTACCTGCACTACCCCATCGCAGGCTACCCCCACGACATCGAGCACATCGTCTCCGACGACGGATACGGGCGCAACGACTACATCGTCACCACGCGCCCGCTGGTCGTGGTCACCGCGCCCGGCCCCGGCTCCGGCAAGCTCGCCACATGCCTGTCGCAGCTCTACCATGAGAACAAGCGCGGCATCGCCGCCGGCTATGCGAAATACGAGACGTTCCCGATCTGGAACCTGCCGCTCAATCACCCGGTGAACATCGCCTACGAGGCCGCCACGGCCGACCTAGACGACGCCAACATCATCGACCCGTTCCACCTGGAGGCGTACGGGAAAACCACGGTCAACTACAACCGCGATGTCGAGGCGTTCCCCGTCCTCAAGGCCATGATGGAGCGGATCATGGGCGAAAGCCCCTATCAGAGCCCCACCGACATGGGCGTCAACATGGCAGGCTACGCCATCGTCGACGACGAGGCGTGCCGGGATGCCGCCCGTATGGAGATCGTGCGCCGCTACTTCGCTGCCGCCGTGCATCTCAGGCGCACCGGCATCGACGAGAACCAGGTCGAACGGCTGCGCTCCATCATGAAGAAGGCCGGAGTGGACAAGGACCTGTCGCCCGCGCGGTCGGCCGCGCTGCTCAAGGAGGAGACGACCGGGGCGCCGGCCCGCGCCATGGTACTGCCCAACGGGCGCGTGGTCACCGGCAAGACCGGCGAACTGCTCGGCGCGGCAAGCGCGCTGCTGATGAACGCGCTCAAAGCCGTAACTGGCATCGACGAGAACCAGCGCGTCATCGACGAATCCGCCATTGAACCGATCTGCCGGCTGAAAACCGAACACCTGTCCAGCATGAACCGCCGCCTGCACTCCGACGAAACGCTGATCGCCCTATCGCTGACAAGCGCGCAAAGCCCGACCGCGGCCCGCGTCATCGGTGGGCTGGAACAGCTGCGCGGCTGCGACGCATTCTTCTCGGTCATCATCTCGTCGACCGACGAGGAGCTGTACCGCAAACTCGGCATCAACGTATGCTGCGAGCCGAAATACGAGCGGCTGAGCCTATATCACAAATGACGCATGCGCCCGGTCGAACCGCCCCGGCCGCGTTTACCGACATGTCAACGCCCGGCAGCGAACGATCGGGTACTACAATGTCAGTAAGTGTGAAACAAGGCGGTCACACGAGCAGTACCATCCCCGACGAGGAGACAAACGTGACAACAACGAACATCTACATCGCAAGTCCTGAAGGCGCAAACGGACGCAACGTCGTGGCATACGGCGTGCTCAAGGCGCTGACCACCAAATTCAAGACCGCCGTGTTCCGCCCCGCGGTCTCCAATCACGACCACTTCACCCCCATCCTGCTGAACGCCTCCAACGCCGGCCTCGGCGTCGCGCTATCCACCGGACCGGACATTCACCAGGTGCGCAAGGACAAGGAAGGCTCCCGCGGCGACATCGTCGCGGCGTTCAACGACGCGATGAACGTGTCCCGCGCGGACGCGGCGCTCATCGTCGGCACCGACAAGTCGCACGTCAACGACCCGACCGCCTACGAGTTCAACGCGAACATCGCCGCCGACCTGCAGGCCGGCGTCTTCCTCGCCGTGTGCACCATCGATCGTTGGCCTGACGAGCTCAAGGACACCGTCCGTCTCTCCATCGAAGGCATGGAGGCCGCCGGCAACAAGGTGCTGGGCATCTTCGTGACGGGCTGCGATCCGCGCCACTCCGTCTCGGTCAAGGACACGCTCGCGGACTTCGGGCTGCCGGTGTGGACGATCCCCCAGATCCCGTTCACCGAGGCGTCGCAGGCCGATGCGGCGCTCGCCGCCTTCCAGGCGAACGTGCCAACCGAAGAGGTCCTGCGGGCCATCAACGTCGAGATCGACTTCCCGATCACCTCGTACGCCTTCCAGTACAGCCTGCTCGGCCGCGCCAAAGCGAACAAGAAAACGATCGTGCTGCCCGAAGGCGAAGAGGACCGCATCATCAAGGCGGCCGACTACCTGCTGGAGCGCGAGATCGCGAACCTCATCATCGTGGGCGACAAGGGCGCGATCCTCGCCCGGGGCGCGGAACTCGGTCTGACCCATCTGGGCAAGGCACGCTTCCAGGCCATGGACGACGAGAACATCCTCAAGCCCATGGTCGCCAAGCTGTGCGAGCTGCGCGCCAAGAAGGGCATGACCGAAGAGCAGGCCCGCAAGCAGCTGACCGACGCGAGCTATTTCGGCACGATGCTCGTCGTGCTCGGTTACGCCGATGGTCTGGTGTCCGGCGCGGTCAACTCCACCGCAAACACCGTGCGTCCGGCGCTGCAGGTCATCAAGACCAAGCCCGGGCAGAGGCTCGTCTCCGGCGCCTTCCTGATGTGCTTCAAGGACCACGTGACCGTGTTCTCCGACTGCGCCATCAACCTCAACCCGGACGCCGAACAGCTCGCGGAGATCGCGCTGCAGTCCGCCGTGACCGCCAAGGCGTTCGGCATCGAGCCCAAGGTCGGCATGCTCTCCTACTCCACCCTCGGCTCCGGCAAGGGGCCGGACGTGGACATCGTCGAAGAGGCCACGCGAATCGTCAAGGAGAAGGCTCCGGACCTGCCCGTCGTCGGCTCCATCCAGTTCGACGCCGCATGGTCGCCCGACGTGGCAGCCACCAAGGCCAAGGGCAACGACGTGGCCGGACACGTCAACGTGTTCGTGTTCCCCGACCTGTGCTCCGGCAACATCGGCTACAAGGCCGTGCAGCGTTCCTCCGGGGCGCTCGCCATCGGCCCCGTGCTGCAGGGCCTCAACAAGCCCGTCAACGACCTCTCACGCGGTGCGACGGTGCAGGACATCATCAACACCATCGCACTGACCGCCATCGAGGCCCAGTGACGCGGGTGTTTTAGCGGTCTCCACGCGATACAGCCGCTCTTTACGACCACCCCAGTCGATTCGCGACAGCCCCCGCCAGCGGGGGCACGTGCAATCTGTCGTTCGCTCTTCACCTATAACCAGCCCCGCTGTTTACTTCACGGCTCAGCCCGTCAGCGGGGCTTTTCTCTTTGGTGGCTCTCGGCGAAACCTGCGGCGCTGATTTGTAGCAAGCAGCGAGTAATCTATCAGATGGAAAGCCGTGTTTCGCGGTACGTATCAATCATGGAGGATGCCCACAATGGCGAAAACCGTCCTTGTCATCAATTCCGGTTCCAG
>CBCSNQ010000046.1:0-15013 GCA_965141565.1 uncultured Collinsella sp.
TGGCCCACATTATCGCCAACCATACCAAGAGCGAGTTTGTCGAGGTCAGCGCCGTCACGGGTACCGTGAAGGACCTGCGTCGCGTGATTGATGAGGCCAAGACGCGCCTGAATACGTACGACCGCCGCACCATTCTATTCATCGATGAGATTCACCGCTTCTCTAAGTCGCAGCAGGATGCCCTGCTGCATGCAGTTGAGAACCGTACCGTCATTATGATTGGCGCTACGACGGAGAACCCGTACTTCGAGGTCAACTCGGCACTGCTCTCACGTGGTCGCGTCGTGGAGCTTGAGCATCTGAAGGATGAGGATATCGCCACGCTTATTGAACGTGCGCTTGAGGCGCCGCAGGGCTTGAACGGTAAGTTCTCGGCCGATGAGGATACGGTCAAGACCATCTGCACGCTGGCAGCGGGTGACGCTCGCTCGGCGCTCACGACGCTCGAGCTTGCGAGCGAGATTGCCGTCACGCGTCCTGATACCGAGGGAACGCCAGCGCCCGCGGCGGGGGAGCGCTATCCCATCACCGTGGATGACGTGAAGATTGCCAACCCGCGTCGCGGCTTTACGTATGACAAAAACGGCGACATGCACTACGACATCATCAGTGCGTTCATCAAGTCCATGCGCGGCAGCGACCCCGATGCCACGATCTATTGGCTCGCGCGCATGATCGATGCTGGGGAGGATCCTAAGTTTATCGCTCGCCGTATTATGATTCACGCTTCTGAGGATGTTGGCAACGCCGACCCGCAGGCGCTTTTGGTGGCGCATGCCGCGTTTAAGTCTGCCGAGGTCATTGGCTATCCCGAGTGCCGCATTAACTTGGCTCAGGCTGCACTCTATGTGTGCTTGGCGCCAAAATCCAACGCGTGTGAGGCTTCGATCGATGCGGCGCTGGCCGATATCCATTCTAGTGGGCTTCGCGAGGTGCCGAGTTATCTGCGCGATCGCCATCGCCCGGGCAGCGATGAATACGGTGTGTATAAGTATCCACATGATTATCCCGAAGGCTGGGTCGATCAGCGCTATTTGCCCGAAGGCTTGGAACGCGGTGCATTTTGGCAGCCTGCCGGCCGCGGTTGGGAAGAATGGCGCGTAGAGCAAAGTGAACGCGACCGCAGCGGGAATGCACCGAAGTAGCTGCTGATAATTTTGTCCCACGTTGCTGCTAATGGCATGTTCGGTCCCCTTTGGGGTACCATGGAAAACGTCTGTATATCGATTCCTTTGGGAGGCTTGTATGAGTCCCATTCAAATCGCCCTGCTGCTGCTCGCCGTTGCCGGCGTGTGGGCCATCGCTGAGCTCGCGCTTACCCTGCGCAAGACCCGCAATGTTGTCGACTCGCTCGATAAGACCGTGAACGACCTCAACAACACCATCGCTGAGGCTCAGCCTGTGGTGGCAAAGCTCGATGGCGCTGTCGATGAGCTTACGCCGGCGCTTGCCCAGATGGAGCCGCTGCTTAAGTCGAGCAAGACGGCAGTTGATGCCCTTACCTCCAATCTCGTAGAGGTCGAAGCCGTGGTTCGCGACATTTCCGAGGTTACGGGCAGCATGGCCGAGGCCAGCAATGCTGTGTCGAGCGTGACCGACTCTGCCGCCGGTGCTGTGCAGAAGCTCTTCAATAAGGTGAAGGCTCCTGCAACCGACGCCGATCGCAAGCTCGCCGCTGCCGCTGCGGAGGCCGAGCAGCCTACCGAGCGCGTCCTAATTGGCGAGGACGAGGCCGCCGCGGGCGACGCTGATGGTCAGAAGTCTGTATCCAAGCCGGCTCAGTATTACACCTATACGCCCGCCGAGACCTTTGAGGAGTCCTGCAATGAGTAGCGAAGCAACCTGCCCTATCACGCTGACCGTTGCCGGTGACCCGCGTCTCGCTCGCCTTGTGCGCATGACGGCAGCCAACGTTGGTGCCCTGTGCTCTATGTCTGTCGATCGCATCGAGGACATCCGCATGGCTGCTGAGGAGGCTTTCATCTTTGGTTGTACCGCGGTCGACTGCGATGACATCACCATCAAATTCGATGTCGATGAGACCCACGTTGGCATGACTATTACCTTTGGCGACCAGGCTACGGTCGATGAAGACGACCAGGCTGCGGTGTATGCCGAGCTCATCCTCGCGAGCGTGTGCGACTCCTACGAAAAGACTACGGCGCCCCTGACGCTTTCCCTCGACCTCAAGGCGGATATCTAATATGACCGAACGTTCCCGGAGCGGCAAGACCGCTTGGGACAAGGAGAAAACCCGCGAGCTGTTTCGTCGTTACAAGGAGACCGGTGATCCGGACGCCCGTGAGCAGCTCGTCATGTCCCATATGAACCTGGTAAGGTTTCTTGCCAACAAATTTAAGAATCGCGGCGAGCCGCTCGACGACCTCATGCAGGTCGGCTATCTGGGCTTGCTCAAGGCTATCGACCGTTTTGATCCCGAGCGCGGACTCGAGTTCACGACGTTTGCCACGCCTACCATCCTGGGCGAGATCAAGCGTCACTTCCGTGATAAGGGCTGGAGCGTGCGCGTGCCGCGCCGTTTGCAGGAGCTTTCTGCCAAGGTCAACCAGGCCACCGACAAGCTCACCAATGAGTTGCAGCGCTCGCCTAAGGTTGAAGAAATCGCTGAGTACCTGGGTGTGACCGTCGACGAGGTGCTGGAGGCCATGGAATCGTCTTCGGCCTATACCTCGGTGCCCATCGAGGCTCCTGGCGCGTCCGATTCCGATGATGCCCCCTCGATTCTCGACCGCTATGCCGATGACGACAACGAGCTCGATTTTACCGATGACCGCCTGGTGATCGAGGAAGCCATCCGCGATTTCTCGCCGCGTGAGCGTGAGGTTATCGAGCTGCGCTTTGTGAAGGGCATGACCCAGATCGAGATCGCCAAGAAGCTGGGTATCTCGCAGGTGCAGGTTTCGCGCCTGCTGCGCCGTACCCTTAAGAAGATACAGGACAAGATCGACCCCGACGGAGTGATGGTTCGTTCATGATTGAGCACCCCCAACAAACCGACCGCACGCTGCGCGATACTCGTATTCTGACGCTTCGCATTTGGGCTGTCGTTGGCTGCATTGTCATCGCAGCCGTCATCTTTAACCTTATGGGTATCCTGGCGCCTGTTATCGAGTTTCTCGCTGTCGGTTCCATCATCGCTTTTGTGATGTCGCCGATCACTAACTGGCTCGAGCATCACGGCGTCGGTCGTGGCATCGGTTCGCTCATCGCGCTGATCGTGGTTGTGGCAGTGCTCGTTGGCGTCGTCTGCATCCTGTCGCCTATTTTGCTCGGTCAGATTATGGAAGTCCTGAGCCGTCTGCCTGAGCAGCTTCGCGTTGCGGGCGGTGATCTCAACGAGATGATTTCGCACGCTAAGACGCTCAACAACACGCCGCTCAAGGAGTACCTGGACGATAATCTGTCCTCGCTGGTTACTGTGGCGTCCAAGTACGTATCGCAAATCGCCGCTGAGCTCGGTCGCGGCGTGTTCCCGCTGATCACCAACACGGCCTCGCAGCTGTTCGTAATCTTCCTGGGTTTGGTGCTTGCCTACTGGCTTGCCTGCGATTATCCCCGTATGCACCACGAGGTCTGTACCATCATCGGACAGGAAAAAGAGACCTCGTACCGCTTTATGGTCGCGATTCTTTCGCGCTCGGTCGGCGGTTATATGCGCGGCATGGTCGTGACGTCCATCTGCGGTGGCATCCTCGCCTTTATCGGCTTTACGCTCATTGGCCATCCCTACGCGGCACTCATGGCCATCTTTACCGGCATCATGCACTTGGTCCCGGTTGTCGGTCCCTGGGTAAGCGCGGCTATCGCCACGGTGCTTGGCTTTATGTTCAGCCCCATGCTGGCGTTGTGGACGCTCGTTGTGACCATGGTGGCTCAAAACGTCACCGATAACGTCATTTCCCCCAAGGTCATGCAGAGTTCGGTGCAGGTGCATCCCATCATGAGCCTGACGGCCCTCGTTATTGGTTCGGCACTTATGGGTCCCATCGGCATGGTCATCGCCATTCCGCTGTGCGCGGCCCTCAAGGGCATTTTCGTCTACTACTTTGAGAACGAGACCGGTCGCCAGCTCGTGGCATACGACGGCGCTGTATTTAAGGGCACGCCATATCGCGATGCCGAGGGCAACCCGGTCGCCGCCTACGACGCGCTTGGAGACGATACGTTCATTTACGAGTCCGAGCTCATCGGCAACGAGACCGCGCCCGAGGCCCAGGCGATGCCCAAGCCCGAGCTCGAGAATCCCTGGATCAAGCTCTCGGGCCTGCAGCCCGATGCGACGAGCTTTTTCAAGAATCCCTTCGCCAAGGACGATGACTCCAACTCGGACGACGATACCAAAACCGGCATCGACGGCTCCATGGACGATTCGGATTCCAAATAGGCACCGCTAGCGTTTCTTGAAGTTGTAAATGACAAGAAACGCGAGAAAAGCGATTGATAAGGGGCCGGCTACATAGAAAAAGAGAACGTCAATTGCGCGTAGAGTGTAATAGGCTTTATCGCCGGACATTACTGCATACAATACGTAGCCAAATGCTGGTTGGTTTGCGTACCAGCAGGAGAAAGCCAAAAGCGCTAAAAGTGCTACAACCAGAAGTGCATTCAGGACAAATCGTTTGCTTTTCATCGATCGCTCCTTCCGGGTGAATCTTATATGTAATTCTATAGTAGCCTTTTTCAATGCATCGCATACTCCTAAATAACGTGCACTTTCGCTGTAGGGTCGGCTTTATGTCGGCCCTCTTTTTTGCACTTGCGCGGCGGGATGGTAATATCGTTACGTTTGAACTGTTTCGATGTGAAACCGAGGAGATTCCCTCTATGAGTGCTGACTACCCGTCAATGACTACGGCCGAGATCCGCTCCAAGTTCCTCAACTTCTTTGAGGAGCGCGGTCTTAAGCTCTATCCTTCTTCGTCCCTTGTTCCCGACGACCCCTCGCTGCTGCTTGCCAACGCCGGCATGAACCAGTTTAAGGAGTACTACCAGGGCAAGAAGACCATGAAGGAGATCGGCGCGATCTCCTGCCAGAAGTGTGTCCGCACCAACGACATCGACTGCATCGGCGAGGACGGCCGTCACCTGTCGTTCTTCGAGATGCTCGGTGACTTCTCCTTTGGCGGCGTCTCCAAGCAGCAGGCTTGCGCTTGGGCCTTCGAGCTCATCACCAAGGAGTTCAAGCTGCCGCTCGATCGCCTGTACTTTACCGTCTTTACCGAGGACGACGAGACCCACGACGTGTGGCGTTCTCTGGGCGTTGCCGAGGACCACATCTCCCGCCTGGGCGAGGACGACAACTTCTGGGCTGCCGGCCCCACCGGCCCCTGCGGTCCGTGCTCCGAGATCTACTTTGACATGGGCGAGGAGGTCGGTTGCGGCAGCCCCGACTGCAAGCCCGGCTGCGACTGCGACCGCTTCCTTGAGTTCTGGAACCTCGTGTTTACCCAGTACGACCGCCAGGAGGACGGCTCCATGCCGGAGCTGCCGCACCGCAACCTCGATACGGGCATGGGCCTGGAGCGCATGGCCGCCATCATGCAGCACAAGACCGCCAACTACGACGGCGATTTGATGCAGCACCTCATCAAGCTTGGCGAGGAGATCAGCGGCAAGACCTATGACGCCGACGATTACTCCGGTGCCAGCCGCTCCCTGCGCATCATCGCCGACCACTCCCGTGCCGTCGACTTTATGATCTCTGACGGCATCCTCCCCGGTAACGAGGGTCGCGAGTACGTCCTTCGCCGTCTGCTCCGCCGTGCCGTGTTCCACGGCCGCCTGCTGGGCATCGAGGGTGCCTTCCTGACCAAGTTCATCGACGAGGTCAACGCTCAGATGGGCGAGGCCTATCCCGAGCTGCTCAAGAACGTCGCACTCGTCAAGGGTATCGTCGCCTCTGAGGAGGAGCGCTTCTCCACGACGCTCGACAACGGCCGCGTCTACCTGGACGAGGCCCTGGCAGCGCTTGCCGATGGCGCCGTGCTCCCGGGTGATGTCGCCTTTAAGCTGCACGACACCTTTGGTTTCCCCATCGACCTGACCGTCGAGATTGCCGGCACCGCCGGCCACGACGTCGACATGGACGGCTTTACCGCTTGCATGGAGGACCAGAAGGCCCGTGCTCGCGCCAATGCCAAGGGCGACGCCTGGGGCAGCTTCAACGATGTGTGGGTCGAGCTTTCGGACAAGGTCGCTGCGACCGAGTTCGACGGCTATGACAACGATGTGATCGAAGGCGCCAAGGTTGTCGCCATCGTGCGCAACGGCGAGTCCGTCGAGTCCGCTGCCGCGGGCGATGATGTTGAGGTCGTGCTCGACCGCACCCCGTTCTATGCCGAGATGGGCGGCCAGCAGGGTGACGCCGGCGAGCTTTCCGCCGAGGGCGTTTCGCTGACCGTTTCCGATACCAAGATCCACAACGGCCTGTATGCCCACGTTGCGCACGCCGCCGAGGGCACGCTGACCGTCGGTGCTACCGTGACCGCCGCGCTCGACGCCGAGCGCCGTGGCTTCCTGCGCCGCAACCACACCGCCACGCACCTGCTCGACGCTGCCCTTAAGCAGGTCCTGGGCGAGCACGTCTCCCAGGCCGGCTCGCTGGTGACGCCCGAGCACCTGCGCTTTGACTTTACACACTTCGAGGCCCTGTCCTCCGAGCAGCTCAAGGCTGTCGAGGACCTGGTCAACCAGCAGATCTTCGCTTCCAAGCCGGTCGTGACCCGTGTCATGGGCATCGACGAGGCTAAGGCTGCCGGCGCTGTCGCCCTGTTTGGCGAGAAGTACGGTGACGTCGTCCGCGTTGTCTCCGTGGGCGCTGAGGACCAGCCGTTCTCCCGCGAACTCTGCGGTGGCACACACGCTGCCAACACCGCCGAGATCGGCCTGTTCAAGATCATTTCCGAGTCCTCCACGGGCTCCAATGTCCGCCGTATCGAGGCCGTGACCTCTAAGGGTGCCCTCGACTATATGGCCGACCGCCTGGCACTCGTTGACGCCGCTGCTACTGCGCTCAAGTGCCGCGTGGATGAGGTTCCCGCTCGCGTGGAGAACCTGCAGGCCGAGCTGCGCGAGACGTCCAATAAGCTCAAGAAGGCTCTGACCGGTGGCTCCTCCGACGCCATCTCCAGCGCCATCGAGGTCGCCGTCGAGCTCGACGGCTATAAGCTCGTTGTCGCTGAGCTCCAGGGCCTTGAGGCTGCCGACCTCCGCAACGTATGGGATACCGTGCATCAGAAGGTCGCCGGCCCTGTCGCTTGTGTCGTCGCCAGCGTGACTGAGAAGGGCACTCCGGCCCTGCTCGCTGCCGGCTCCGATGACGCCGTCAAGGCCGGTTTCCACGCCGGTAACGTGATCAAGCAGATCGCGGGCCTGGTTGACGGTCGCGGTGGTGGCCGTCCCAACATGGCCCAGGCCGGTGGCAAGAACGCTGCCGGTATCGCCGATGCCCTCGCGGCCGCTAAGACCGCACTCGGCGCCTAAGAATCTAAGAAGTCACTGTGGTCGCGCTTGCGCTGGACATAGGGGAGACCAGGATCGGCATTGCCGTCTCGAGCCGTGATGGCAAGATGGCGATGCCCGTCAAGGTGCTTCCGGCTGCCGAGGTCACCGGTATGGCCAAGACGTTCCGCTACCTGGTTGAGGACTATGAGCCCGACATCCTGGTAAGCGGACGTCCCCTGACCATGGCCGGTGAGCCCGGCCCTCAGGCCGAGCGCGTTGCCGCTGTGGCGCAAAAGATTGCCGACGAGCTCGATCTTCCGTTGGAGTTTGAGGACGAGCGTCTGTCCTCGCAAGAGGCCAAGCGTATCCTGCGCGAGCAGGGACTCAACGAAAAGCAGATGAGGGGCAAGATCGACATGATTGCCGCCAGCCTGTTTTTGCAGACGTGGCTCGATCGTAAAAACGAGGAGGTTTCGCATGCCTAGTGCTTCCGATCCGCGCCAGCCGAATCGTACACAGCAGCCGGCGTCGCGCCCTGCCCAGCCTGGCCAGCGTCCGGCACAGCCGACGCAGCGCGCAGCTCAGCCTGCCGCGCGCCCGGCGCAGTCCTTCTCTCGTTCGGCCCAACCTGTTCAACGGACGGGTCAGCAGCCTTCTGCTCGTTCGGTTCAGCATTCGGCTTCTCACGCGGCTCAGCAGCCCACTGCTCGTACGGCCCAGCCTGCAGGCGGCACCCGCTTTAAGCAGCAGGCACCTACCCAGCGAACGCAGGCCCCCCAATCGCATTCGCATCACGCTCGTGGTTCGCATGGCGTTGCTCCGGCGACCCGCTCGAGCTACAACACGCATGCTCGTCGCGGTGCTCAAAAGAAAAGCTCCCCGGTGCCTATGATTATCGGTGGCGTTGTTGCCGTGCTTGCGCTTGTCGCGATCGTTTTCTTTGTCGTGCCAGCCTTCAAGGGCTTCTTTGGCGGTGAGGGTGCGAAAGTCGTTGCAGGCCAGCAGGTTACTATCACGATTCCCGACGGTGCCTCGGGTGACAGCATCGCTTCGATTCTCTCCGAGAATCATATCGTCGAAAATCCCAAGGATTATTATGCGGCGGTGAAAAAGCTCAACGCCGATATGTCGCTCAAGCCTGGTGATTATTCGTTCACCACACTCATGGATGCGACCAAGGTTGTTCAGCAGCTCATGGAAGGCCCCAACGCGGGCTCCAATGCGCTGACTATCCCTGAGGGCCTGACGGTCGATCAAGTCGCCGACCGTGTGGCCCAGGCCTACGACAGCATCTCTAAGGAAGACTTCCTCAACCAGGCCAAGGCCTCCAACTACGTGGACGACTATAGCTTCCTTAAGGGCGCCGCTAACGACTCGCTCGAGGGTTTCTTGTTCCCCAAGACCTATTCGTTGGGTGATTCGCCGACGGCCGATGGCGTGATTCGCGCTATGCTCGATCAGTTTAAGACCGAGTACAAGTCGCTTGACTTTGCGAACTGCGAAGCCAAGATTAAGGAGCGCTATGGCGTGGAGATGTCCGACTACGACATCGTCAACTTGGCCTCTATCGTTGAGCGCGAGGGCCTCAACGCCGACCAGCGCGCGCACGTGGCCTCGGTCTTCTACAACCGCCTTGCCGGCAAGCTCGACGGTCTGCGCTATCTCAACAGCGATGCGACCATGATGTATGTCACCGGTGGCGAGGTTACCGCCGACGACCTGCAGAGCGATAGTCCGTATAACACCTATAAGCACGAGGGTCTGCCACCCACGCCCATCTGCTCTCCGTCGCTCGAGGCACTCAAGGCCACGCTTGAGCCGACCGACTCCGATGACCTGTATTTCTACATTACGCAGGACGAGGAGTACTTCTCGCAAACCTACGAAGAGCATCAACAGTCTTGGAATTAGCATGAGGATTTTTAGCCCCAAACGTTACGTTGCCTCGGTCGATCGCATCGACCTTGATACCCTGTGGGCCGACGGCAAACGCGTCATTCTGCTCGATCGCGATAACACCTTGGTGCCGCGCGACACCGAGCAGGTTCCCGCCGCGGTTTCCGCGTGGCTCGATGCCGCCCGCGCCAAAGGCTTTAAGCTGTGCATGGTGTCCAATAACTGGCATCGCGACCAGGTCATGAGCTCTGCACGCGAGCTGGGACTCGAGGCCATCAGCCACGCCATGAAGCCGGCGCCGTTTGCCCTCAAGGCGGGTCTTAAGCGCCTCGGCGCCACGGCCGACGAGGCGGTGCTGATCGGTGATCAGCTCTACACTGACGTGTGGAGCGGCAACTTCGCCGGCGTCGATACCATCTTGGTTAAGCCGCAGGCGACGCAGGACCTGTGGTATACGCAGATCTTCCGTATCTTTGAGCGCCGGGCCCTGCGCGACCTTCCCTGCGAGGATTAGGTCTCGCTATGTCCCAGCACACCAAACACGGCTGCGACCATATCTTCTTTATCGGCTTTTTGGGCGCGGGCAAATCGACGCTCGCGCGCAACGTCGGCACTATGTTTAAGCGGCGTTTTGTCGATACCGACCGCCTGGTCGTGCGCCGTTGCGGCAAGTCGGTAACCGAGATTTTTGAGACCGAGGGCGAGGATCGTTTTCGTGAGCTCGAGACCTCGGCGCTCCGTTCGCTCCAAAGCGAGCGCAGCCTTTTGGTTTCGTGCGGGGGCGGTATCGTCGAGACGCCGGTGAATATAGAGCTGATGCACGAAATGGGTACGTGCGTGTACCTCGAGGGTGACTTCGAGGATTCGATTCGCCAGATTCGTCGGTCCGACACGCGCCCCGATTTCCGCTCGCCCGAGCATGCCGCGCGCCTGTTTGAGCATCGCCGTCCGCTGTATCGCCAGGCCGCCGATATTACCCTTGATATTCGCAACAAGTCCTTCGAGGACGTTTCCTACCTTTGTGCCGAGATGCTTTTGGAGCGTGGACTGCTATGATTCGCCGTCAACTGATCAATTTCCAAAACCGCAGTGTCGATGTCCGCGTCGGATTGGGCGCGTTCGTGGAGCTGCCGCGCATGTTTGCCTCGGCTGTGGGCAAGCCTAAGCGCGCGATGGTGGTTTGGAACGACGCCACATCCGAGCGTTTTGGCGAGGTCGTCGAGCATGCGCTGGTCGACGCCGGTTTTGCCGTGTCGCTGCTCGTCCTTGAGGTTTCGCCTGCCGGCGCTACGTTGGCCGATGCCGATACCGTCTTTGGTGCCCTGTCGGCTAACGGCATTACCTGCGACGATCTAGTTGTCGCCGTTGGCGATGCCGCAACCTGCTCGGTTGTTAGCTGGTGTGCCAATCAGTGGTGTGGCCGCACCGAGTGCGCGTTGCTGCCGACGACGTTCGACGCCATGCTCACGGTCGCGACGACCATGAAGCCGCTCGTCGCCTCGTCGTCGAATGCGCTTCCCGCTATCGCGTTCCGTCCCGAACCGGGCTTGGTCGTGTGTGACCTCGACCTTGTTCGCGAGGCGGACCCCGAGGACCTCAAGCTCGGCTTTGTGGTACTTGTTGGCACCATGCTTTCGAGCAGCAAGTCCCGCTGGAATCAGTTTACTGAGACCGTCCCCGAGATTCTCGCGGGCGAGGAAGTCGCGCTCGTCAATGCCGTTCAATGGTCTCAGACTGCCCGCAAGGACGTACTGATGGCCACGAACCCGAGCGCCCGCCATGCGCTCGATTTTGGCAAGACGGGGGAGCGTACCCTGCGCGCTTGCTTGGGCGATGCCGCCTCGCAGGTCCCTGCCTACCAGCTGTTGTCCGAGGGCATGCGCTTTGAGGCGCGCCTAGCACATGATGCCTGCGACTTCGATATCGATTACGTCTTTGAGGTCGATGACTGCTTGGAGGACTTTGGTATCGAGGAACTTGCCTTCGATCTGGAGCCTGCCGCATATATCGAGGAGTTCCGTAGGCAGCAGTTCGCGCGCTCAAACCGCAGCATGCTGCCGCTGCCCGCGGCACTCGGCGCCATTCGCCTAACGAACGTTGAGGACGAGGTTCTTGAGCGCCATGCTCACGCCTACTTGGCTTCTCGCAAAGAACTTCTCTAAGATTTATTGACTTCCATCGTCTTTCGTATCATGTTGAGGGGCGGGTTTCCAATCGGTTGCGGATCGCATGCGATTCCGTCGTTCGGTTGAGACCCGTCCCGTCTATATAGAGACAACAAGAAAGGAATCTGCATGTCTGAGTTTGCTGCCGGTCCTGCCGGTCGTATCGAGCGTGTCCGTGCCCTGATGGTCGAGCGTGGCTACGACGCCATCGTGGTGCGCGACGAGGCCAACCTTCGTTGGCTTACAGGCGTGAAGGGCGTCTTCGACTACACCTTCGAGTTTCCGCACGCTGCGTTTATTACGGCCGACCAGTGCCTGTTCCACACCGACTCGCGCTACCTCAACAGCTTTGAGGAGAACACGCCCGCCGGCAGCCCTTGGGTCTACGACATGGACGAGGGCACCATCCCCGGTTGGGTCGCCGGCAAGATCGCGGCCAACAAGTGCCGCGTTTGCGCCGTCGAGGACGATATGCAGATTAATTTCTACCAGGGCATTCAGCGCGGTCTGGAGGACCGCTCCGTCGCCTGCATGCTGCCGCTGATGCACGACGACATCCGCAAGATGCGCGCCATCAAGGATGCCGAGGAGATCGAGCTCATGCGCCACGCACAGTCGATCACCGACGTCGCCTTCCAGCACATGCTCGGCTTTATTAAGCCTGGTATGACTGAGAAGCAGGTTCGCAATGAGCTCGAGAACTTTATGTTCGCCAACGGCGCCGACAGCCTTGCCTTTGGCTCCATCGTGGCGAGCGGTCCCAACACCGCCAACCCGCATGCCGTGCCGAGCGACCGCGTGATCGAGAAAGGCGACTTTGTCCTGATGGACTACGGCGCGGGATACTGCGACTACCGCTCCGACATGACTCGTACCGTCGTGATGGGCGAGCCCACCCAGGAGCAGCTCGACCTGTACGCGCTCGTGCGCCGCACGCACGAGGAGTGCGTCGCCGCCATCCATCCGGGCGTCGAGGGCAACGACATCTTCAAGCTCTCCAAGAAGATCATCGGCGATGCCGGCTATGGCGATTACTATAACCATGGCTTGGGCCACGGCGTTGGTATCGACATCCACGAGCTGCCCAACTTCAACCGCAGCAAGAACATCATCGAGGTTGGCTCAGTTGTCACCATGGAGCCCGGCGTCTACCTGCCCGGCGTGGGCGGCGTGCGCCTTGAGGACTACGGCGTGGTCACCGAGAATGGCTACGAGCCCTTCACCAAGACCCCTCACGACCTGCATGTTATCGACTGCTAGTCCACTTCGGTAGATAGTTTGGGGCGGGGCGTCCGAATCGATCCGGACGCCCCGCGTTCTCTTTTTATGCGCTCGCTGCAGGCGCCGTCTGCAAGTGTATAATTTCCATCGTATGTAATTTGGACGCTTGTGCGTTCTGCCCATAACAAGAAAGGTCGCTATGCCTACCATTTCTACCGCCGACTTCAAGAACGGCCTCGGTCTCCGCATCAAGGACAAGGTCTACACCATCGTCGAGTTCCAGCATGTCAAGCCGGGTAAGGGCGGCGCGTTTGTGCGCTACAAGACCCGCGACATCAAGAGCGGCCGCGTCGTCGAGAACACTTGCAACGCCGGCACTAAGTTCGAGAGCGTCATGCTCACCACCCGTGAGTTCCAGTACCTCTACAACGATGGTACCGACTACATCTTCATGGACAACGAGTCCTATGAGCAGGTTCCCGTTCCCGAGGACATGGTGGGCGAGAACTCCAAGTGGCTGCGCGAGAACGACGTCTGCCAGCTGCTCTTCGCCGACGATGAGCTCATGGGCGTGACCCCGCCGATGTTCATCGAGACCACTATCGTCCAGACCGACCCGGGCTTTAAGGGCGACACCGTCCAGGGTTCCACCAAGCCGGCCACGATCGACACCGGCGCTGTTATCCAGGTCCCCATGTACCTCAATGAGGGCGAGGTCATCAAGGTTGACACCCGCGACGGCAAGTTCGTCTCCCGCGTCTAGCAACCAACTCTTCTAGGAGGATTCATGCCCCAGGAAATCAAGATTGACGGCATCGGCATTTCGCCCGATGTTCTGACCGCCATCGTCTCGCGCGCCGTGTCCGATGTCGAGGGCATCGCCTCCGTTGGCGTCAAGGACCTTGCCACCAACCTTGTCTCCATGATGCTCTCGTCCAAGGCCCCCGCTTCCGAGCCGGCGGTCGAGGCCGAGGTCGTCGGCGACAAGCTCGCACTCACTGTGCGTGTCGTGGTGTTCTTTGGCTATCCGTTCAAGAAACTCGCCGAGGCCGTTCGCGCCGCAGTGGTCGCCGCCATCGATGCCCAGGTTGGCGTTGAGGTCGAGCGCGTTGACGTTTGCATCGACGGCCTCGTTTTCCCCAAGGAGTAACCTTTGAGCCTTAAGGTTTATCGCGGGCGTACTCTTGCCCGCAGTCAGGCGCTTCAGCTTCTGTTCCAGGCCGAGGCCACGGACAGCCCGCTCGAGCGCGTCCTCGAGGGTGATTTCCTGATTTCGAAGGGTCCCCTCGACCCCTATGCGCTGGAGCTGTGCCGCGGTGCCTATGAGCATATCGACCGCATCGACTGTGCTCTGCGCTCTGTTGCCAAGAACTGGGATCTTATGCGCATGCCCGGCGCCGACCGCAACCTGCTGCGTATCGCCGTTTACGAGATGCGTTTCCTCACCGACGAGGAGGTCTCTGACGCCATCGTGATTAACGAGGCCGTCGAGCTTGCCAAGGCCTATGGCACCGACCAGTCCGCGTCGTTCGTCAACGGCGTGCTGGGTAAGATCGCTCGCAGCGAGGAGCTGCCGGGCGAGGACCTATACCAGGAGCTGCTGGCCGAAGATCGCGCTCGCGAGGAGGCACAGGCTGCCGAGGCTGCCGCAAAGGTTGCGGTTGCCCAGGCCGAGACTGGCGTGCTGTCCGAGGACGTGGACGCCGCTGAGGTCGCCGAGGCCGAGACCGGTACCGTCGAGGAGTAGCCATGCCAGAGGGTTCCGTCCGCAACTTCGACGAGATTTCGGACCGCTTGGACCAGATCATAGCTACCGTTCGCTCTAAGGATACGTCCTTGGAGCGTTCGCTCGATCTGTTTGACGAGGCGATTGAGCTGGGCTCCCGTGCGGTCGACATGGTCGACAAGTTTGAGCTGACGCCGCGTGAGGCCGACAAGCTCGAGCAGGAATACGATGAGGATGCGGCAAACGAATCCCAGGATAGCTAGGCCGCATCTCCGGATACGAATGGTTGATGGCATTCATGAAACGCGTGCGTCTTGATGACGAACTGATTTCACAGGGCATCTGCGCCGATCGCGCGGATGCCCTTCGCACTCTTATGGCTGGCTTGGTCTCGAGTGGCGGCGAGCGCTTGACTTCGCCGGGCCTTAAGGTGACCCCGGGCCTGCCGTTGCACGTGAAGGGGCGCATTCCCTATGTTGGCCGCGGCGGTCTTAAGCTCGAAGGCGCGCTTGATACGTTTGGTATCAATCCGACGGGCCTT
>CBCSNQ010000047.1:0-14502 GCA_965141565.1 uncultured Collinsella sp.
CCAAGGAGCTCGAGGGCATGAAGGACATCACCCTGGCGCAGAACAAGGTGACCGTGCTGGGCTCGCTCAACGACGCCTCGCGCGCTCAGATCGAGGTTCTCGCCGACGAGCTGTCCAAGTAGCGACACATTCACTTCTGATGCTCAACCACCACAAAGGAGACCTTTGTGGTGGTTTTTGTTTAAGCGCCGGCGATGACGAGGGCTGGACGTGAGCTGTCAGTGGCCTCGGCGATCGAGGTGGAGACGGCATGGTCGGGGTCACGGTCCATCACGATGGAGTCGACATCGGCAAGCTCGGCAAAGCGGTACATGCCGCGTCCGTTAACCTTGCTGGCGTCCATGAGGGCGACGCTTTGATGGGCCGCGGCGATCATAGCCGTTTTGGTCTCGGCCATCTGGGGAAAGTCGGTCGTAAAGCCGCAGCTGGGGACAAAGGCGCCGGGGCACATGACGGCCAGATCGGCATGGACCATTTGGAGCGCCTGCATAGTGAGCGGTCCGTACAAATAACGATGGCCTTTGCGCAGCGCCCCGCCCAGCATGACGACATCGACTGAGGGCATGCTCTCGTCGATGTAATCGGCAATGGTAATGTCGGCCGTGATGACGGTGATACCGTCGCGCTGATCGAGGAGCCGGACGAACTCGAGCGCCGTGGTGCCCGAGTCGACGAGCAGCGTGTCGCCGTCATTGACGAGCTCGATGGCGCTTTGCGCGATGGCCTGCTTGGCGGCGACGTTGACATTGATGCGGCGATCCTGCGTGGAAACGGTCAGGCGTTTGTGGAGCGATACGGCACCGCCATGCGTGCGGCGCAGCTTGCCTGCTTCGGCGAGCGCGTCCAGGTCGGCGCGGGCGGTGACGGAGGACACGCCAAAGGTCTGGGCGATTTCTGCTACCTGCACCGAGGCATTATGATCGAGCATCTCCATGATGGCGGAACGACGCTCGTCGGCGAAAGCTCGGGTTGTTGCGTGGGCCATATCTGCTCCATCATCGTCTGAAATTTGCAGGAATTGTGTTGACTCTATTTTCGTTCATTTTCTTTTTGAGTAAGAAAACACCTTTCGATTACTTATCTTTTCTATAAAAGAAAGACGCTGAACGCCCAAAATTCAATATCGAACATGTTCACTCGGCTCAAATTTCTTCCGTTTGCTTTTCAAAAATGACTGTATTGACCTGCATGGGCTCAATATCTCGCACGTGCAAAGCTGCTGAATTTCATACAATGAGCGCAGCAAAACGCAAGGTAAAACGCCTTGTGAACAACTACGCCCGATGTCCAGATGCGGGCGAGGGAGAGGAGCAAACGCTCATGGCACTTGTTACCACCGAAAAGATGCTCAAGGACGCTCAGGCCGGCCACTACGCTGTTGGCGCTTTCAACGTCGAGAACCTCGAGTTTGTTATGGCCGTTCTGGCCGCTGCCGAGGAGACCAAGTCCCCCGTCATCATGCAGACCACCCCGGGCACCATCAAGACCGCTGGTCTGGACTACTTCTACGGCATGGTCAAGGCTGCCGCCGAGCGCGCTTCCGTGCCCGTCGCTCTGCACCTCGATCACGGCGATGGCTATGACCGCTGCATGCAGGCTTTCCGCACGGGCTACACCTCTGTCATGATCGACGGTTCGCACGAGTCCTTCGAGGACAACATCGCCCTGACCAAGTCCGTCGCCGACGCTGGCCGCGCCATGGGCGTGCCCGTCGAGGCCGAGCTCGGTAAGGTTGGCGGCAAGGAGGACGACGGTCCCGCGGTTGAGGGCGAGAGCCCCTACACCGATCCTGCCGAGGCCAAGGAGTTCGTCGAGCGCACCGGCTGCACCTCCCTCGCTATTGGCGTTGGCACCAGCCACGGTGTGTACACGAGCGATCCGCACATCGAGCAGTCCGTGGTCAAGGCCATCCGCGACGCCGTCGACGTGCCGCTGGTTCTGCACGGCACCTCCGGTGTGCCCGATGAGCAGGTCGCCGAGGCTGTGAAGAACGGCATCTGCAAGGTTAACTACGCCACCGAGCTGCGTCAGGCCTACACCAAGGGTTTCATGGCCTACATGGCCGAGAACCCTGCCTGCTTCGATCCCAAGAAGCCGGCCAAGGAGGGTATGCGTGAGATCACCGAGCTGGTTAAGATCCGCATGACCAACCTCAACTCCGTGGGCAAAGCAGAGTAACAGCAAGGGTACTCCGACTCGCTACATATCCCGGGGAGGGACGAGGGCTTAGTTCCCCAATCGTCCTCGGGCATGCAAAAAGCCTCGCTGCGCACTTCGTGCGGCGAGGCTTTTTGCCCCCTGCGGAAAGATTGGGGAACTAAGCCCTCGTCCCTCCCAGGTTGACCTACTCGAGGTCGTCGCCCTTGTGGCGTTAGGTCTGAAAATAATAAGAAGCCTTCGCGCTGCGGAATGATTTTGGAAACTAAGTACGGGGACCCGCCCAAGCCGTCCTGCTCAATCGCCCTTGTGGCGTTAGTGTCGGAAAAATAAGACGTTGCTTTTTGCCCCCTGCGGAAAGATTGGGGAACTAAGCCCTCGTCCCTCCCAGGTTGACCTACTCGAGGTCGTCGCCCTTGTGGCGTTGGGGCTGAAAGGGTGGGACGCGTGGGTTATTTGGTTGTTAGGGTTAGCAGGTCGTTGGGGGTTTTGAGGTTGTAGGTGGCGTTTGGGATATCTTGGTGTGATCCCCATGCCGCTCTGGCAAAACTGACCCCTGCCGAAGTTGCGCATTGTTCGTCGTAGACGGTGTCGCCCACGTAGACGACGTTGCCAGGATTCGCGCCCGTACGCCGGAGATATTCGAGCATGGGTGCGGGCGAAGGCTTGTGCTCGGTTGTGTCTTCGACAAGGATGATGTGTTCAAAAAACTTATCGAAGCCAAGGGGTGCAATTTCTTCTGCGTATTCATTGCGCGCACGTGAGGAGACGATGCCAAGTTTGCAGCCGTTGTTGGCGAGTGTTGCGATGACTTCAAGCAAGCCTGGAAACACGCTGATGGCGCTTTTAAAGCTGGCGGCAACTTGGCACCAGCGATTCAACGTTGCCTGCGAGTAGATTCCAAGTTTCTCAAGGGCATCCTTGCCGGGTATGCCGAGGGCAAATTCAAGCTCGTGTCGGGGGAGCGTTTTGCCGGTCTCTTCTTGGACAATCTGGACAAGCGATGATAGAACGCTTTCTTCTGTATCTGCCAATGTCCCATCAACGTCAAATACGATATGGTCAAAGTGCTTCATATGGTTGCTCCTCTCTGTTGTTTGCCTGCAAGTTTGATGCGGTGACAGAAGAAAGGCTAGCGGGATTTCTGCCTGGTACTATCGAGATTCTGCCTCGCTGCTCGATAGCTCGAAGGAGTGCATCCCATTTGTTCTTTAAATACCTGGCCAAGATGGCTTGCTGTCGCAAAGCCGCATTGGTGCGCGACTGTCTGGACTGTTCGCGTGGTGTGTGCCAAAAGTTCGCAAGCACGGTTTACGCGGTATGCGCGCAGATATGCCGCCGGGGTCGTTCCTGCGCAAGCTTCGATAATGCGGTAACACTCTCTTTCGCTTACGCCGGCTGCAGATGCCATCTGGGGCACATCTACAGCGGCTGCATAGTTTGCGCGGATATAGTCCAGGATTGCCTTGAACTGTACGTCGCGGTTGGTCATCCAAGAGGCGTTGTCGGAGGAAAAGAGCGGTTCGGCCTTGGCGTAAATCTGAATCCAGAGCTCTGACAAGCTATTCCGAAGCGCCATCTCGTTCTGCGGCCGTTGAAGGTCGTGGCTAAAGGAGCTCTTCAGCAAATCGATAAAGGGCATATCGTCGGGGTTGGTGGGCGACCATTTGAGCACATCGACGCCTCGACATTGAAGTAATGGATTGATGTAGCGCTTTTGGAGACGTCCCGCGGGATCGCCGAGCATCGACGGCTGAAAGATATGCAACATTTGAATGGCTGGTGCCGAATTGGCTGATTGCAGCGTGCTGTGCAAAACGCCGCCGTTGATAAAGCCGGCGGACCCTTCCTCAAAGCGTACGTGCTCATGAGCCGCGCGCGTTCGATAGTCAATCGCTCCCTGCTCCATGTAGAAAAGCTCAACCTCGGAATGCCAGTGCCAGGGGACGGAATTGCCCGGATAGCGAGCGAATTCTGCGCGTTCGGCAATATAGGGCCAGTCTTCGGCGGTCTCGGGAAACGCTTCCTCGCGTCCTCCGCGGTGCAATTCTATGTGATCCATGTTTCGCATGGCATCAGTATAAAGCGCGATGGGCTTAGATTGCTCTTGCCTGTTCGGGAAACGCCTTGTCTAGGGATGCTTGGAGCTTTTCGAAGGATGCTCGTAAGTTGAGGCTCTGATCGGCTGAGCGCTTGGTTTTTGTGGTGGGGGAGTCGAGGAGACCGTTTCTCTGTGTCGGGGGGAAGGAGAAAAGGTTTGCATGATTTAGGGATGGCTGCTGTGCTGCGTCATTGGAAGAATGCATGCTTATGCGGCCTCCTCGATGTCCACCAAAAGGTTGCGCACGGGGTATGCTGCTAGGTTCCGTGCGTTGGCAGTATTATGCCGCGGCTGTTGCAAAGAAGCGCTAAAGAAAGGCTTAATCAGGTTTGATGTAACAATGAAACCGCAGGTCAAAGCTATTGAGTAACATTATTGAAAGGTTTTGAGCTTAAGGGCTTTCTAAGGTTTGTGGCGCGGATGTGGCTCGCCTGTGCGGGGCGTGTGGACGGCTCGTTCCTAGCGCTGCGGCTCTGCGGCCCGCACCTGCTCGATGACCTTTTCCATGGTGGCATCGATGCGGTCTTTCTTGAGCTCACATTCCCAGATGGTTATGGGCGTCCAGCCCATTTGAGTGAGTGCTGTCACAGCAGCACGGTCGCGCTCGACGTTGCGACGGAACTTTGCCTCCCAAAACTCAACATTGCGCTTGGGCTGACTTGGGTTGCATTTGGGGCAGCGGTGCCAAAAGCAACCGTTGACAAAGATGGCGATCTTGCGGCCGGGGAAGGCGATGTCGGGCTTGCCGGGAACCTTCCATTCCAAGCGATAACCCGTAAGGCCCGCTGCGCGCAGGCGCTGTCGTACGAGCAGCTCGGGCTTGGTGTTGGCGCGCTTGTTGCCCTTCATGGACTTTTTGATGGCGGCGCGACGGCGGACCAGTTCGCGCTCGTCAGCGGAGAGGTCCGAGGTATCGATGCCGTCGAGCAGACCGGGCTTGGGACGCTTCTTGCTGCGGCGCTTAGGTGCGCGCTTGGGTTTGGTGGCGGGTTTGTCGGCTGTGTTGGGCGCGGCGTCATCGGCGGAGCTTGCCTCAAGCCGATCTTCCTTCAACTCAATCAGAGCATCGATAAGCCCTTTGTCGGCGGGCATCCACTCAACCGTGGCAAGCGAGGTGCGCGGAATCCAGCGGATATCGAGCTGGCGGTCGTGCTTCTGAGGCTCATCGGATTCATCGGCCAGCGAGCAGTAGTAGCACTCCATGGAGAGATGAAAATCGGGGTAGTCGTACTCAACGGTGTAAAAATCGCGCAGGTTGGTGACTTTTACCTGCAGCTCCTCCATAAGCTCGCGGCGTACGGCGTCCTCGGGCGCCTCGCCGCGCATGAGCTTGCCGCCCGGGAACTCCCAAAGTCCCTGCATGTCGCCATAGCCGCGCTGCACGGCAAGCAGCTCATCAGATCCTTCCTTGCGAATGATCCCAGCGGCAACATGAACAGTCTTCAACAGGAGTCCTCTCTCAACATCAACACGTGGCAGGTTAGCTACCCGTACCTTACACAACGGTAAGGCAAGCGTAAGCCATATCGATGGTAGCCGACTCGTCTTCTTGCGACTATAGATGCCGTAGACTAATCGCAAGAAAGGACTCGGTATGCAAACCACGCACATGGCGACCCCGGTACTGGAGGTCG
Source organism: uncultured Collinsella sp. (assembly GCA_965141565.1). Taxonomy (GTDB): domain Bacteria; phylum Actinomycetota; class Coriobacteriia; order Coriobacteriales; family Coriobacteriaceae; genus Collinsella. Next base: position 5,893 of record CBCSNQ010000047.1, read on the forward strand.
CGCATCTCGAAAAAGTATATGGAGCGCTGGGCAACGTGACCCGCGCGCTCAACGACGTCAGCTTCACCGTCAACCGCGGCGAATTTGTTGGCATCATGGGCGCCTCGGGCTCGGGCAAGTCGACGTTGCTCAACTGCGTGTCGACCATCGATAGCGCCACAAGTGGCACGATCCGCATCAACGGCCAGGACGTAACGCGCATGAAGCAGGCTAAGCTTTCGCAGTTCCGCCGCGAGGAGCTGGGCTTTATCTTCCAGGACTCCAACCTGCTCGATACGCTCACGGCACGCGAGAACATCGCCCTGCCGCTCACCATCGCCCGCACAAATTCGGCAGAGATCTCGACCCGCGTGCAGGATGTGGCCGCGCGTCTGTCTATCAGTCAGGTGCTCGACAAGTATCCCTACCAGATGTCCGGCGGTCAGCAGCAGCGCGTTGCCGCGGCTCGCGCGCTCGTCACCGACCCCACCATGATCATGGCCGACGAGCCCACCGGCGCCCTCGATTCCAAGAGCGCCCGCCTGCTGCTCGAGAGCCTGGAGGCCCTCAATCGCCGCCTGCGCGCCACGGTGCTCATGGTCACGCACGACAGCTTTGCCGCCAGCTACACGAGCCGCGTGCTGTTTATCCGCGACGGCAAGATCTTCACCGAGCTGCGCCGCGGCGACACCGACCGCCGAGAGTTCTTCGACCGCATTATGGAGGTCGTTGCCATGATGGGCGGTGAGGGCTCCGATGCTCTGTAAACTCGCTTGGGGCAACGTCCGCCGTGCCGGCCGCGACTACCTTGTCTACCTTTTGACGCTCACCCTGGGCGTCACGGTCTTCTATGCCTTTAACACCATCTCGATGCAGGTCGACATCGCCGGCATCGATGAAGAGGGCTTGGCGCAGGTTATGGGCAGCATACTCGGCGACCTGACGTACTTTTTGGCCGGTGTCATGGCCTTTTTGATGGTGTATGCCAATAACTTCATCATGAAACGCCGCAAGAAAGAGTTTGGCCTGTACCAGGTGCTCGGCATGGGGCGCGGGCGCGTCGCCACGATCATGGCGCTCGAGACGGTGATTGTCTCGGTCGTGGCCTTTGGCGCCGGCATTGTGCTGGGTGTGGGACTCTCCCAGCTCATGACGTTCTTTACGGCCTCGCTCTTTAAGACACAGATCGCCAATTTCCACTTCTTTTTCTCGGTGCATGCGTTCAATCTGACCCTTGCCTGCATGCTCGTCATGTTTGTGCTCACGCTACTGCTGAACCTTCGCGCCGTGCGTCGTACCAAACTCATCGAGCTTATGGGTGCCGAGCGTCGCAACGAGAGCATCAAGACACGCAACCCCTGGATCGCGATTGCCATCTTTGCCGTGGGCGCGGTGCTTGTGGGCGTGGCCTATTACCGTCTGCTACGTGATGGGTTCCCGCTAACCGCGACGGACAGCAAGCTGCAAGAGGCCATGAACCAGTTTGGTATTACGACCGCTATGGTTACAGTTGGCACCTTTGCCCTGTTCTGGGGACTCTCGGGCATGCTCATCAAGCTGCTGCAGAGCCTGCGCGGCGTGTATTGGCGCGGCCTCAACATGTTTACCGTGCGCCAGCTTGCGGCCAAGGTCAACACGGTGTGCTTTTCGATGGGCGTCATCGCGATGCTCCTGTTTTTGGCCATCACCTCGGTGACGTGCGGTATGTCGATTGCCAACGTGATGAACGAAAACCTGGAGCGCTATAACCCTGTTGACGTGTCTCAGACGTATGTCTATTACACGCCCGATACGCTCGACTACTACAAAGAGTATGTCAATCCGTCTGATGCCGATCGCATGGTGCTGGCCGATACAACGGTCGATTTGTACTCCGCATGGCACGGCGATCGTATCGACCCCGATAACGTTGCAGACGGTATTAAAGGCAAGTCGGCAGACAACAACGACGAGACCGGCAAGAAGGTCAATATCGCCGATGTTGCCGGCGAGCATGTGCAGATCGATTCGTATCTGAGTTACCCGCTTGGCGGCTCGGATCCTTCGGTGACCCCAAGTGAGATGTGCAAGACCATGGGCGAAAAGCTTCCCAAGGCGTTCGGGGGTAGCAATGCCGATGCGATGGATCTGTTTGTGACGCCGGCGAGCCAGTACAACAAACTGCGTCAGATGATGGGCGAGGAGCCGGTGCATATCGGTCACGACCAGTATCTGCTCACGTGTGATATGGGCGGCGAGCTGGTCGACATGTACACCAAGTATATGGCTGGCGGCCATGCCCTTACCTTGGGCGGGCATACGCTCAAGCCCGCAACCGATAAGTCGGACGAAGATACGGCGGCCATCGCCAACTCGGCGATGGGCAGCAATCCGGGTACCGTCGTCGTTTCCGACGAGCTGTTGTCCCAACTTAATCTGCAGCCGTATTCCAGTAGCCTGCTCGTTAACTACAAACAGGGGATGGATACGACTGAGGCAGACGAGAGCATTAAATACACTCTGCTCGACAATCTGCTCGTTGACGGCAAGGAGCCGGGGTCGTGGGGAACCTTCATCACACGCTCCGAGATGTACGCGCAAGCAGCGCAAATGAACGGTCTTATTAGCTATCTAGCCATCTACATCGGCTTTGTATTGGTCGTTGCATGCGCGGCGATTCTGTCGATCCAGCAACTCTCCAACGTGGCCGACGGCAGCCGCAGCTATCGTGTACTGGCACAGATCGGCTGCGACGACCGCCAGATTCGCCATTCGGTGATGGCGCAGCAAGCGGTATTCTTCCTGTTCCCGCTGGCAGTGGGCCTGGCGCACTCCTTTGTGGCACTTAAGGTGATCATCGAGTTGGTGAGCATTTTCGGAAATATGAGCATTGGCGGTACCGTGGGCCTCACCTGTGCAATCTTCCTGGCAGCATACGGTGGCTACTTCCTGGTGACCTACCTCATGAGCACCGGCATGGTACAAGCTGCCATCGCCACCCGCTACAGCGAGTAACAAGCGGGCAAAACCGTCGCAAAATTAGAGGTGTATGACCGCCGCGAAGGGACCAGGGGCCCTTTCGCGGCGGTTTTTGCCAATCTGGTGCGTCTCAGATACAAGTGAGTAGACTTTTTTGAACCTGCCGAGCACATCGTGACAAATGATCTATAAAACTGCAGGTCAGAGCTGTGGCGTTTTGGGGCGTGCTTGGCCTCCTGCAAAAAGCCTACTCACTTGGTTTTTCTGCTAGAAGACCGCCACGAGGGAAGGCAACTCCCCCGGGTAGTCGTTGGGGACGTTCTTAAACGACTAGTCAAACAAGAACGTCCCCAATGACTACCCCAAGGAATGTCCCTGACTGCCGGCAGAAAAGGAGCGTCCCTAACTGCCACATCAAACGAAAGGGCGCCGACCTTCTGGTCGCGCCCTTGAAGTTGAACGTCAGATTGTCCAGGTGCGGCCCGCGCAGCGTCGAGCCGTTACGGCGTTTGGTAAAACGCCGTAACCTACACCCGCTCCGCGATCTCGTGGATGAGGTAGTCGGTCTTTTCCCAGCCCAGGCACGGGTCGGTGATCGATTTACCAAAGACGCCGCCGTCGACCGGCTGGTTGCCGTCCTCCAGGTAGGACTCGATCATAAAGCCCTTGACTAGCTTGGAGATGGACTCGTTGCGGCGGCAGCTGTCGAGCACCTCCTTGCAAATGCGATACTGCTCCAGCGGACGCTTGCCCGAGTTGTCATGGTTGCAGTCGATGACCGCTGCCGGATTGGCGTAGCCGGCATGCTCGGTATAGCGCTCGGCCAGGCGTTCCAGGTGCTCGTAGTGGTAGTTGGGGTAGGTGCGCCCATCGAGACCGATGTAGCCACGCATAACGGCGTGCGCGAGCGGATTGCCGTCGCACTCGACCTCCCAGTTGCGGAAGATGAAGCTCTGGTGCGCCTGTGCGGCGTAAATGGAGTTGAGCATGACGGTAGTAGAGCCGGCAGTGGGATTCTTCATGCCGACGGGTACCGAAATGCCGCTCGACACCAGGCGATGCTCCTGGTTTTCGACCGAGCGTGCGCCCACGGCCACATAGCTCAGCAGGTCAACGAGGTACTGGTAGTTGGACGGATAGAGCATCTCGTCGGCGGTGAAGAAGCCCGTTTCCTCAATAACGCGCAGGTGCATATGGCGGATGGCCTTGACGCCCTCGAGCAGGTCGTCGGGAGCCTCGGGGTTGGGGTTGTGCAGAAGACCCTTGTAGCCGGTGCCCTTGGTACGCGGCTTATTGGTGTAGACGCGCGGAATGATGATGAGCTTGTCCTTGACCTCCTCGGCGGTCTTGGCCAGTCGGTTCATGTACTCAAGCACTGAATCCTCGCGGTCGGCAGAGCACGGGCCGATGATGAGCACCTTACGTGCGTCCTCGCCGGTAAAGACTTTGGCGACCTCGGCGTCAAATGCCTGCTTTTTGGCGGTAAGGTCGGCAGAAAGTGGCATTTCCTCGCGGATCTCCATGGGTATCGGCAGCCTGCGTTTGAATTCCATGGCCATAGGGGCCTCCTCAATCTATAGAAAGAGCAATAAGCGTATTGTCGAATGCTCGGCATTATCCGCTGTCGCACGCTAAAGTGCAAGCCCTTGTCACCCCGAAACCTACCAAAAAGGGACAGGTTTATTTTGGCAGGTTTTATCTGGGCAAACGTCGGCGAATGCCGGGAGGGAGCGGCGCCGCGCGGGACCCTAAGGCTGTTGTCAGTTCCCCAGGAAATGCCCTGTGGGCAAAAAATGCCAAATATGAGTACGGTTGCTATCTTAGTATCATATTGCCTTCGCAAAATAATAGACATAACAGCAAAATATGTTTATTAACGCAAACACATATAAGTCCGCTATAGGGCTGTTTGATCAATTTAGGGACGCGTGTAAGCCGTGAAAACGGCATTTGGGGCTGTTTTGGCTGTTACTAAAAAGGTAACAGTACTCATATTTGCCCTTTTTTGCCCACGGGGCCTCGAAGGGGCTGCCAATCAGGTCCCAGGGGAGACGGTTTGAGGGCCGCAGAGCAAAAACGGGGGCGCAGGCTGTCCTGCGCCCCCGTTTTCTGGGCATTGCGGTTGTTTGCCGCCGGTTGTTACGCCGCCTCGTCGAACTGCGAGTTATACAGGTCGGCGTAGAAGCCACCCTGGGCGAGTAGCTCGTCGTGTGTGCCCTTCTCGACGATGTCGCCGTCGCGAATTACCAAGATTACGTCGGCGTTGCGGATCGTGGACAGGCGGTGCGCGATGACAAAGCTCGTGCGGCCCTGCATCAGCGCATCCATGGCGCGCTGAATAAGCTCCTCGGTGCGGGTGTCGACGTTGGAAGTCGCCTCGTCCAAAATCAGCGCCGGACGGTCGGCCAAAATGGCACGGGCGATGGTCACGAGCTGGCGTTGACCCTGCGACAGGTTAGTGCCCTCTTCGTTGATCATAAAGTCGTAGCCGCCGGCGAGCGTATGGATAAAGTGGTCGCAGCGTGCGGCGCGTGCGGCGGCCTCGACCTCGGCGTCGGTCGCATCGGGGCGTCCGTAGCGGATGTTTTCGCGGATGGTGCCGTTAAACAGCCAGGTGTCCTGCAACACCATGGCAAACTCGCCGCGCAGCGCCGCGCGGTCCCAGTCGCGCACGTCGACGCCCTCGACGCGCAGCGAACCGCCGTCCACATCGTAGAAGCGCTGCAGCAGCTTGATGAGCGTGGTCTTGCCGGCGCCGGTGGGGCCGACGATGGCGATGGTCTGGCCGGGTTGCGCCTCGCAGCTAAAGTCGTGGATGATGGTCTTGTCGGGCGTATAGCCAAACTTGACGTGATCAAACTCCACATGGCCGGGGCGCTTTTCGGGAATCTGCGCGTCGGCTTTCTGCTCCTCCTCGGGCGCGGCCAGGAACTCAAAGACGCGCTCGGTGGCGGCGGCCATCGACTGCATCGTGTTGCTCACGTTGCCCAGCTGCTGCACGGGTTGCGTAAAGTTGCGAACGTACTGGATAAAGCTCTGGATGTCGCCGGGCGTGGCATTGCCGGTCAGCGCGAGCTGTGCGCCCACCACGACGACGCCCACGTAGCCCATGTTGCCCACCAAACTCATGAGCGGCATCATCAGGCCCGACAGGAACTGCGAGCGCCAGCCACTAATAAAGAGGCGGTCGTTTTGGCGGTCGAATTCCTCGATCGAGGCCTCGGCGCGGTCGAACACCTGAATGACATTCTGGCCGGCAAAGTCCTCCTCGATAATGCCGTTGACGGCGCCCAGGACTTGCTGCTGCTCTCGGAAGTACGGCTGCGAGAAGTGAATCATCACGGTCAGGATAATCGCGGCTGCCGGCAGCGTGAGCACGGTGACGCCGGTGAGCGGCAGGCTGATCGACAGCATCATGACGAGCACGCCGATAATCTGCGTCACCGAGGTGATGAGCTGCGTCACGCTCTGGTTGAGCGACTGGCCCAGCGTATCGACGTCGTTGGTGATGCGGCTGAGCACGTCGCCCTTGCTGTGGCCGTTGAAGTAGCTCATCGGCACGACGGCTATCTTGGCGGCGATCTCCTTGCGCATGCGGTAGCAAATCTTTTGCGTGACACCGGTCATGAGCCAGCCCTGGATGAGGCTGCAGATAGAGCTCGCCAGGTACAGGCAGAGCAAAAAGCCGAGCGTCGTGGCGATCCAGTTAAAGTCGACATCGCCGGTACCGTTGACTTTGGCAACCAGGCCCTCAAACAGCTTGGTCGTAACCTGGCCGAGCACCTTGGGCCCCACAATGTTAAAGATGACCGAGCACACGGCAAAGGCGACGGCGGTAAACACGGCAATCTTGTGCTGGCCGATATAGCCGAGCAGCTGCCTCATGGTGCCCTTAAAGTCCTTGGCCTTTTCGCCACGGCGCATGCCACCCATGCGGCCCATGGGTCCACGCTGACGGGTGGGCTTGGGAATCTGAGTCTTGGTCTCGTCTGCCATTAACGCTCGCCTCCTTCCATAACGGCTGCAATCTCTTCTTGGGTGAGCCCCAGCTCCTCGGCGGAAAGCTGCGACTGTGCGATCTCCAGGTACGCCGGGCAGCTGTGCAGCAGCTCCTCGTGCGTACCGGTGCCCACCACGTGACCGTCGTCGAGCACGATGATCTGGTCGGCGTGCATGATAGTCGCGATACGCTGCGCCACGACCACGAGCGCGGCGTCGGTGACGTTTTTGGCCAACTCCTCGCGCAGACGCGCGTCGGTCTTGTAGTCGAGCGCGCTAAACGAGTCATCGAACACTACGACCTCAGGTTTTTTGGCCAACGCGCGGGCGATGGCCAGACGCTGGCGCTGACCGCCCGAGACGTTGGAGCCGCCCTGGCTGACGGGGGAGTCGTAGCCGCCCTCGCGCTCGGCGATAAAGTCCTCGGCCTGGGCGATGCGTGCCGCCCGGTGCATGTCCTCGTCGCTTACCATGTCGCCGGCAAACTTGAGGTTGCTCTCGACGGTGCCCGAGAACAGGCGCCCCTGCTGCGGGATGTAACCAATACGGTGGCGCAGCTCGGAAAGGGTCATGTCGCGCACGTCGATACCGTCGAGCGAAATGCTGCCGCCCGTGACATCGTACAGGCGCGGAATCAGCTGCACGAGCGTGGATTTGCCCGAGCCCGTGGAGCCAATGATGCCGAGCATCTGACCGGCGTGCGTGGTGAAGTTCACGCCGCTGATGACGTCGGCGCGGGCATCGGGATACTGGAAGCTCACGTCGCGGAAGGTGAGCTCACCGCGCGGCGCGCTGGCCGCGGGCAGTTTGGGCGAGGCGGGGTCGTTGATGCTGGTGGGGCAAGTGATGACCTCTTCCACGCGCTCGGCTGCGACCTCGGCACGGGGCAGGATAACCGAAACCATGGTGAGGATCATAAACGCCATGACGATCTGCATGGTGTAGGAGATAAACGCCATCATGTTGCCGACCTGCATCACGCCGTCGGACACGCCCTGCGCGCCAAACCAGACGATGAGCACGGTGATGCAGTTCATGACCAGCATCATGAGCGGCATCATAAAGCTCATGGCGCGGTTGGTGTAGAGCTGCGTGGTCATCAGGTCGAGCGAAGCCTTGTCAAAACGCTCGAGCTCATGTTTCTCGCGGTTGAACGAGCGGATGGGCATAAGGCCGTCGAGCAGCTCGCGGGCGGTAAGGTTCACGCGGTCAACAAAGCTCTGCATCTTTTTGAACTTGGGCATGGTGAGGCCCATGAGCACGCCGACGACGGCCGAAACCGCGATGATGGCCACAGCGATGGTCCACTCCAGGCCGGTGTGGTTGGCTAGGACGCGCATGACGGCGACGATGCCCATGACGGGGGCCATCAGGCACATACGGATAAACAGGGTTGCGGCCATCTGGATCTGCTGAATGTCGTTGGTGCAGCGGGTAATGAGCGAGGCCTGGCTAAATTTGCCCACCTCGGCTGGCGAGAAGTGCATAACCTTGTTGAAGGTCTCGCGGCGCAGGTCGCGGGCGATGGAGCAGGCGGTGCGCGACGCCACGGCACCGGTCAGGATGGTGGCGACGAGCGACACCAGGCACAGCCCAAACATCGTGGTCGCCATGCGGCTCAGGTAGGCGTTCTGCACGTCGGCGGGGTCGATGCCCTGCGCCTTGTACTCGTCC
>CBCSNQ010000048.1:0-14312 GCA_965141565.1 uncultured Collinsella sp.
GCAACTTCTCGATCGTTGCGCACATCGACCATGGCAAGTCCACGATCAGTGACCGCATCCTCGAGCTCACCCATACCGTTGAGGAGCGCGACATGGAGTCGCAGCTGCTCGATACCATGGATATCGAGCGTGAGCGCGGCATCACGATCAAGTCCAATGCCGTCCGCGTGTCCTATGACGCCGACGACGGCGAGACGTATCAGTTCAACCTCATCGATACGCCGGGCCATGTAGACTTTACCTACGAGGTCTCTCGTTCGCTGGCCGCTTGTGAGGGTGCGGTGCTCGTCGTCGACGCCACCCAGGGTGTCGAGGCGCAGACGGTCTCAAACGCGACGCTCGCTATGAACGCCAATCTGGACATTGTGCCCGCCATCAACAAGATCGACCTGCCCTCGGCCCATCCCGACGAGGTCAAGACCGAGATCGAGGACGACCTGGCGATTCCTGCCGATGATGCCGTTTGCGTGTCGGGCAAGACCGGCGAGGGTATTCACGATCTGCTAGAGTCCATCGTCTTTTTGATCTCTCCGCCTAAGGGCGATGCAAACGCTCCGCTCAAAGCGCTCATTCTGGATTCGTACTTTGACGAGTATCGCGGCGTGGTGGCCACAGTGCGCGTCTTCGATGGTTCCATCAAAAAGGGCGATACGCTGCGTATGATGCAGGCCGAGGGGGACTTTTTGGTCGACGGCGTGGGCGTCAAGCGTCCTGCCGAGACCCCGGTCGATGCTCTGACGGTTGGCGAGGTCGGCTACGTGGTCACGGGCCTGAAGGACCCCGAGGCCGTTCGCGTGGGCGACACCCTTACCTGGGCGTCGAACCCCTGCCCCGAACCGCTTCCGGGCTACCGCGAGGCCAAGCCTATGGTTTATACGGGCCTGTTCCCGATCGATAACAAGGATTACGAGAACCTGCGCGACGCACTCGATAAGCTTCACGTTAACGACCCGTCGTTGGTGTGGGAGCCCGAGACGTCCGTGGCGCTCGGCTTTGGCTTCCGCGTGGGCTTCTTGGGTCTGCTGCACATGGAGGTCGTTAAGGAGCGTCTCGAACGTGAGTTCAACCTGGACCTCATCGCCACGAGTCCTTCGGTCGACTATCACGTGTACAAGACCGATGGCGAGATGATCGATGTCCGCAGCCCGCAGGACCTGCCCGAGGCCACGCGCATCGAACGCATTGAGGAGCCCTACCTCAAGGCTAAGATCATCTGTCCGCCCGAGTATACGGGTGCCGTCATGCAGCTCGCCATCGAGCACCGCGGCGTGACGACCGACATGATCCATCTCACGAGCAAATCGGTCGAGATGCGCTTTGATATGCCGCTCGCCGAACTCATCTTGGACTTCTTTGACCAGCTCAAGAGCCGCACCAAGGGTTACGCCTCGTTGGATTACGAGTTCAACGAGTACCGTCCATCCGAGCTCGTGAAGCTCGATATCCTGCTTTCGGGCGACGAGGTGGACGCGCTGTCGTTTATCGTCCACAAGGACAAGGCCTACGGTCTTGCCCGCGGCCTGTGCGACAAGCTCAAGGAGATTATTCCGCGCCAGCTGTTCGAGGTGCCCATCCAGGGTGCTATCGGCAACAAGATCATTGCTCGCTCCACCGTCAAGGCGCGTCGCAAGGACGTGCTTGCCAAGTGCTACGGCGGCGATATTTCGCGTAAGCGCAAACTGCTCGAGAAGCAGAAAGAGGGCAAGAAGCGCATGAAGGCCATCGGCTCGGTCGAGGTCCCGCAGGAGGCGTTTATGGCGATCCTCAAGGTGGACGAGTAGGTCTATGGCGCTTTCCGAATATAGTCAGCGGCTGCTGGGCGCCTATGCCGAGCAACCGTTCCTTATGGCTCCCATGGCGGGCGTGACCGATCCCGCCTACCGCATCATGTGCCGCCGCCGCGGTGCCAACCTTGCCTACAGCGAGATGGTGAGCGTGGCGGGCCTTGCCTATGCCAGCAACAAGACCTGGCGCCTGGTGCTACCGGCCGACGAGGAACAGCAGATTTGCGTGCAGCTCTTTGGCTCCAAGCCCGATCAGTTTGCGAGCGCCGTCGCCGCCGTCGAGGAGCGCGTTGGCGATCGCCTGTCGCTCATCGATATCAATATGGCATGCCCCGCCCGCAAGGTCGTTACCAAGGGCGAGGGCTCGGCGCTCATGCGCACGCCTGACCTGGCGGAGAAGATCGTCGAGGCTACGGTGGGTGCGGCGCACGTGCCCGTGACCGTCAAGATTCGCAAGGGCTTTTATGCCGAGGACCGCAATGCCGCGACATTTGCCCAGATGCTTGAGGGTGCAGGGGCTGCCGCAGTCGCCGTGCATGGTCGTTGCGCCACACAGCTCTACACGGGCCAGGCCGATTGGTCAGTCGTCGATGAAGTCGCAGATGCCGTCGAGATTCCCGTGATCGGTTCGGGCGACGTGTTCTGCGCCGAGGATGCCGCGGAGCATCTGCGCAACTCGGGTGCCAGCGCGGTGTTTATCGCGCGCGGTATCTACGGTAATCCCTGGGTCTTTGGTGATGCTCGCGCCCTTTCGCTCGATGGTATACCGGTGCCGCAGCGCAGCTCCGTCGAGCGCCTAGACGCCCTGCGTGAGCACCTCACGCTGACGCATGAGCTCTTGCCGCTCATGTCGCGCGCCCGCACGTACGCAAGCTGGTACTTAAAAGGTATGCCCCATGCCGCCGCCTGGCGGGCCCAGGTGGTGCGCTGCTCCACGTATGAGGAGTTCATGGCGCTGGTCGATGAGATCGAGCGCGATGTGGTGGCCTGCGAGGCTGCCCTTGCCGCCGGCGAATCGGTGCCCCCTCATCCGCTGGAGGCTTAAGGGTGGCCGTTACCGCGCTGTATGCGCACGTGCCGTTCTGTGCCCAAAAGTGCCGCTACTGCGACTTTGATTCGCGCAGTTTCGCTCCGTGCGAGCTGGGTGCTGCGCTCGATGCCTATTTTGAGCAGTTGTACGCGCGCCTCGATGCTTTTGGCAAGGCTGGGGCCCTTGACCAGATCCGCACCGTCTATGTTGGCGGCGGCACGCCGTCGCTGGCGGGGGAGCGCCTGGTGGAGCTGGCGCGGCGTATTCGTGCGTGGTGCGCCCCTGTTGAGTTTACCTGCGAGGCCAATCCCGAGTCGCTGACCGCCGAGCTCGCCACTGCGCTTGCCAAGGTGGGTGTCACACGCGTCTCTCTGGGCGTGCAAACGCTCGATAACACCGAACTTGCCGCCATCGGCCGTATTCACGATGTCGATCGGGCGCTCGCTGCTATCGCGACGGTCAAGGACGCTGGGCTTGACGTGTCGTGCGACCTTATGTGCGGTCTTCCCGGGCAGACCGCAGCGAGTTGGAGTCGCACGCTTGATGGCGTGCTGGCGGCGGCTCCGCATCATGTGTCGGTTTACCCGCTCACGCTCGAGGAGGGGACACCCCTCTATCGCATGGCGTGCCGCGACGAGTCGCTCGAGCCTGATGAGGATTTTCAAGCCGCCTGCATGGACGTGGCGCGCGAGCTCCTGGGTGCGGCCGGCTATCATCCGTATGAGGTGGCGAGTTACGCGCTCGACGGCCATGAATGCGCCCATAACATTGCCTACTGGACCGGACAGGGCTATCTGGGCCTGGGCCGTTCTGCCGCCGGTATGCTCGATGCTGGGGATTTCGACCGCTTGGCCGGGCTGTTTCCCGGCGTGTCTTCTCGAGGCGATGCGCATCGCGTGCGTCTGGCGCAACGCGATGATGCCGCGACGGCGTTCGAGGCCGAATATCTGTCGCAGCGCGAGGCTGCGGCGGAGGACCTGATGCTCGCCTGTCGCATGACGCGCGGTGTTGGGTCCGACCTGTTGGCTCGCGCGGCTTGCGTTATCCCAACGGACGAGCTGGCAGCTGCCTGCGATCACGCACTCGAATTGGGTCTTGCCACGTGGGTGCCCGATGGCGTCGAGGGATATGCGGGGCGCATCGCCTCGAAAGACGTTATCGCAGGTCGCGCCCGCGCCCGTTTAGCGCCCACCCACTTGGGCTGGCTCGATGGAAATGTTCTGTTCGAGCTGTTTTGGGGTCTAGCATAGGCCGCTCGGGTAGAATTACCGCAAGATATACGCTGCTGTGAGCAGGAGGTTGCCGTACATGGCGACGATGAACGAAAAAGATTACTACGAGATTCTCGGTGTCTCCAAGGACGCCACCTCGCGTGATATTCAAAAGGCCTTTCAGCAGAAGGCCCGTAAGCTCCATCCGGACGTCAATAAAGAGCCGGGTGCCGAGGAAAAGTTCAAAGAGGTTTCCGAGGCCTACGCCGTGCTTTCGGATGAGCAGAAGCGTGCGCGCTATGACGCCATGCGCTCGGGCAATCCCTTCGCCGGCGCTCCTACGGCTTCGCCTTATGGTGGCGGTTACGCCGGCGGCGCCGGGTACGGCAATCCCTTTGAGGGCGGTTTTCCCTTTGGCGGCGCATGGGGCCAGCCGCGTCGCGGGCGGGCAGCATACAATCCCGAAAGCGGTGCCAACGTGGTCGTCGACATTAAGCTCGATGCCAAGGAGGCCAAGGGCGGTGCCCGCAAAACCGTTCGCTACACGCGATTCGATACGTGCGGACACTGCGGCGGCTCGGGTTCTGTCTCCTCCGAGCATGCCCATACCTGCCCAAGCTGTGGCGGACGCGGCCATATCGATGTGGACCTGTCCTTCCTGTTTGGCGCTGGCACGTTTCAGTCGGTTTGCCCCGAGTGCGGCGGCTCGGGTAAGGTCGTAGCCGATCCGTGCCCCGATTGCGGCGGCAGCGGTCGTACCCGCGTGACCTCCGAGCAAACGATTGAGTTTCCTGCCGGCACGCACGACGGCGACGAGGTTCGCATTAGCGGCATGGGCCATGCCGGTACCAATGGCGCCACGGGTGGTGACCTGGTCGGTCGCGCCCATGTGGAGGCCGAGCGCCTGGAGGGCAAGGCCCGTACCGGCTTTTACCTGATGGGCATTGTCGCGCCGTTTTTGGTGCTGTCGGCCATCTCGGGCGTGTTCTCGGCCTTTGCCGTGATGTGTTTTATTCCGTTTGCCATGGGCCTGTTCATGGTGCTCTCGGATGGGGTACTTCACCGTAGCCTGCTGTGGTGGAAGCGTGGCGCGATGCAGTTTGCCAACGGTTTTGCCAACGGCTTCATGTTCGCGCTCGTGTCGGTGTGGTTTGCGAGCTGCTCGCAGCGCGCGATGCTTTCGCCCTACGGGATGCAATAACATCAAACCCTCTGTTTGCGGCCGGCCCTGCATGGGTATAGGACGCACTGTGACAATATTGAAAGTCGGAAGGATTCGGTCGTGTCGGAAAATAGGGATTACTACGAGGTACTTGGCGTCGATAAGGACGCCGACGCGCGGACCATTAAGCGCGCGTTTCTAAAGAAAGCCCGTACGGTACACCCGGATGTTTCGGACGACCCCGAGGCCGAGGCCAAGTTCAAGGAGCTTAACGAGGCCTATTCTGTCCTTTCCGATGAGCAGAAGCGTGCCAATTACGATCGCTTTGGTACCGCTGATGGCCCTGGTGGCTCCGGCTATGTCGATATCAACGATATCTTTGGCGGTATGGGCATGGATGACCTGTTCTCGTCATTCTTTGGCGGCGGCGCCGGCGGTGGTGCCCGCAGCCGGCGCGAGCGCCGTCGCGGTCGCGATATGGCCATCTCGCTTTCGGTGACGCTCGAGGAAGCTGCACTTGGCTGCAAAAAGACGATCAGCTATGACCGCCTTGCTCCCTGCGAGGATTGCAACGGTACGGGCAAGGCTGACGGTGCGACCGAAAAGCAGTGCAGCCGCTGCCACGGCACGGGCTATGTCACCACGGTCCAGCGCTCGTTTTTGGGTCAGGTCCAGTCCTCTTCGCCTTGCCCCGACTGCCACGGCGAGGGCACGGTCATCGATCATCCCTGCGAGACTTGCGACGGTCAGGGCCGCACACCTTCGCACGAAAAGATTGACATCGATATTCCCGCCGGCGTCTCGACCGGTCGCCAGCTGCGCGTGAGCGGCTTTGGCGAGGCTGGTCTTCGTGGCGAGCCCTCGGGCGATCTGATTGTCAACGTGCGTGTCGCCGATCACGAGCGCTTTAAGCGCAATGGCGACGACCTGTACCTGGTGAGCGATATCTCCATCGCGCAGGCCGCGCTCGGCTGCGAGATCGAGGTCGAGGGCATTATGCCCGAGGAGGTTGTCAAGGTGTGCGTCCCTGCCGGTACGCAGTATGGCGACACCATCAGCGTCAACAACTTTGGCATGCCGCGCATCGGCGGTGGCGGCTCACGCGGTCGTCTGGTCGTGCAGCTGCGCGTGGTCGTTCCCACGAACCTTTCCAACAAGCAGCGCGAGCTGCTCCGTGCTTTTGCCGACGAGATGGGCGTTGACGTCGCTTCCGGCAAGAAGTCGGTAACCGATCGTATCAAGAGCGCCCTCGACGATATCCTCGATTAAGGAGCCCGCTTGCTCGCACCCCATATTTCCGTCGTCAACCTTGGCTGCCGCGTCAACCGGGTTGAGTCCGACCGTATCACTGCCGATCTTATGCGCCAGGGCTTTGCGATGGTGGAGCCCGAGGATGCCGACCTGATCGTAATCAATACCTGCGCCGTGACGGGCGAGGCCGAGGCCAAGACCCGCAAGGCCGTCCGTCATGCGCTGTCATATCCAGGCGAGCCCTACGTGGTCGTGACCGGCTGCGTCGTCAACTTGCATCCCGAAGAGCTGCTGGAGCTTTCGGACCGCGTCATTGCCGAGCCGTCGAAAATCGACGTCGCCGAGCGTGTTTGCGAGGTGCTGGGTGTCGAATCCGATAATGTGGTCGCCTGCAGCGACAGCGATGTGGTCGATGTTCTGGGGCGCTCGCGTCTGGGCGTGAAGATCCAAGACGGCTGCAATCACCGCTGCACGTATTGCATTGTGTGGAAGGCGCGCGGCCCTGAGCGCTCCGTGCCCGTCGAGTCCGTGCTCGAGCAGGTGCGCGAGGCCCAGGAGGCCGGTGTGCCCGAGGTGGTGCTGACTGGCGTGAACCTGGGCGCCTATGACGGCAAGAGCGCGACTGACGAACACGTGGAGATCGATGAGCTGCTCGAGGCCATTATGGAGCGCACCACGATTGCCCACGTGCGCATTTCCTCAGTGGAGCCCATGGATATCTCCGAGCGCCTGCTCAAGGTGATGGCGCGCTATCCGCAGCGTATCGCGCCGTTCTTGCATCTTCCCGTGCAGTCCGGCTGTACGGCGACCCTGCATCGCATGGGTCGTCCCTATAGTGCGGAGGCCTTTGAGGACACGGTACGCATGATTCGCGCCAATCTGCCGCAGGCGTCTCTTTCTTGTGACGTCATCGTCGGCTTCCCCGGCGAAACGGACGAGGAGTTCGAGGAGTCGCTGGCGTTGTGCCGTCGCGTGGGCTTTTCGCGCATGCATGTCTTCCGCTATAGCAAGCGTCCCGGCACGCTTGCGGCCGATATGCCCGGTCAGGTGCCGCCCGAGATTATGGCCGAACGCAGCCGCCGCATGCGCGCCGCCGCTCAGGAGCTTGCGATCGCCGATGCCCGCCGCCGCGTGGGCACGGTCGAGCGTGCGGTGCTCGAGTATGGCGACAACCTGACGCTCGGCTCGTTCCATCATGCCCGCCTTGACGATGTCTGCGGGCTCAAGGCCCCGTGCCTGCTCGATGTTGCTATCATCGGAGTCGACGATTCCGGCTTAGTCCATGCTCGCAGGGAGGTCCATGGAAGCCTCGAAGATTAGACTTACCGTTCCCGAGGGGATTGACCCCTCGCGCGTCTTGGGCGCCGGCGACGCTGTCCTTCGCGCGGTCGAAGACTTGGTTCGCGCCCATGTGGTTGCGCGCGGTGACCAGATTGCCGTGAGCGGCGACCCGGACGAGGTAGAACTCGTGGCGCGTTTTTTCGAACACGCTTTTCGTGAGGCGGCTGCCGGTCGCACGCTGTCTGCCGACGACGTCTCGCGTTGCTTGGCTGTCCTGCGCGATGGTGAGCACGACGCTTCGTCGCTGCGCGATGACGTGCTGCTGTCGTATCGCGGCCGCGTCATTCGTCCCAAGACGCTCGGCCAGAAGCGCTATGTTGACGCCATCCGCTCGCATACCATCACGTTTGGCCTGGGTCCCGCCGGTACCGGTAAGACCTATCTAGCCATGGCCCTCGCCGTCGCCGCGCTCAAGCGCCACGAGGTGGGTCGTCTGGTGCTTACGCGGCCCGTTGTCGAGGCGGGGGAGAATTTGGGCTTTTTGCCCGGCACCCTCGAGGAAAAGATCGACCCTTACATGCGTCCGCTCTACGATGCCTTGTTTGACATGATGGACCGTGAACGCACCGATGAGCTCATGGAGCGTGGCGTGATCGAGATTGCCCCGCTTGCCTACATGCGCGGCCGAACGCTGAGCGACGCCTTCGTGGTACTCGACGAGGCGCAAAACACGACGCCCGAGCAGATGAAGATGTTCCTGACGCGCTTGGGTTTTAACTCCAAGTTTGTGATTACCGGCGATTTGAGCCAGCGCGACCTCGTGGGTCGTCGCGGCGGCCTGGCCGACGTCGAGAAGATTTTGGGCCGTGTCGACGATGTGGCATTTTCGCACCTGGAGCGCGCCGATGTGGTGCGCCATGCCCTGGTGGGCAGGATCGTCGAGGCCTATGATGCGTATGATGACGTGCGTGAGCAGCGCTCGCGCGACCGAAAGGAGTCCCGTTGAGTGTATTGATCAGCAACGATGCCGAGCTCGATACGCTGCTCGACGCCCAGGAGGTTGAGCACATTTGCGCGTTTGTGCTTGCGGCGGAGGGCGTTGAGCGTGAAGTCGAGATTTCCCTTTCGTATGTCGACGAGGACGAGATGCACGAGCTCAACCACGAGTGGCGCGGTATCGACCGCACCACCGATGTGCTCTCGTTTGAGTGCGACTCTGCCTTTGACGAGGATATTCCCGCCGACGAGACGATCGAGCTCGGCGATATTATCTTGGCCCCGCAGGTCATCGCCCGTCAGGCTCCCGGTTTTGGCAACAGTCCCGCCGACGAGTGCCGGTTGATGCTCGTGCACGGCATGCTGCACCTGCTGGGCTATGACCACATCGAGGACGACGAGGCCGAGGTCATGGAGGCCCGCGAGGATGCCATCCTGCGCGATCTGGCGCTCGAGCGCGGCGAGGACCCCAAGTTGGTCCACGTCGGTCCCATCACCAACCATGCCCACGACTAGGAGCCGTCTATGATTCCCGGATCGAACAAGGACCATCCGTCCTTTTTAAAGTCGTTCTCCTACGCCATGGAGGGCTTTGTCACCGCCGTTAAAACCGAGCGCAACATCAAAGTCATGCTCGTGGCGGGCGTGTGTACCGTCATTGCCGGCTGCATTGTCGGCCTCGACATTGCCGAGTGGGCCACGGTTATCATCTGCTGTGGCCTGGTGATTCACGGCGAGCTGTGCAATACCGCTATGGAGGCGATCGTCGACCTGGCGACCCAGGAACTTCATCCGCTGGCAAAGCGCGCCAAGGATATCGCCGCCGCTTCCGTGTACGTTCTTTCCATTACCGCCGCAATCGTGGGCCTGCTAGTCTTTGCCCACGCGCTTGGCTTTATTTAGAAAGGGATTCCCATGTCCGACAATATGCAGCCTACTGACGAGGTTTTGGACGACGAGGTTCTCGATGAGGTCGAGGATACCGATTCGCTTGACGAGGTCGAGGAATTCGACCCGTTTGAGGGTATGAGCGACGAGGAGCTCGATGCCCTATGTGACGAGGACGAGACGTCTCTGGGCTTTGGCGATGTGGAGCCCGGTTTTCGCAGCGGCTTTGTGGCCCTAGTCGGTCGTCCCAACGCCGGTAAGTCCACGCTGCTCAACGCCTGCTATGGCAAAAAGGTCGCCATTACCTCTCCGGTGGCCCAGACGACTCGCCGCCGCATGCGCGCTGTGGTTAACCGTCCTGGCTATCAGCTGGTCTTTGTCGATACCCCGGGTATTCATAAGCCCAAGGACGGTCTGGGCTCCGAGCTCAACAAAAGCGCCCTGTTCGAGCTCAACGACGTTGACGTCGTCGCGTTTTTGATTGATGCCACCAAGCCCATCGGCAGGGGAGACGCCTGGGTTGCCGAGCGCGTCAGATGCGCCCGTTGCAAGAAAGTCCTGGTGCTCACCAAGGCCGATGAGGCCGACCCCGCGCAGGTCATGGAGCAGCTTAAGGCAGCGCATGAGCTTATGGAATACGACGACGAGATCGTGACCTCGTCGGTGAAGAACTTCAACGTCGACGCCTTCATCGAGACCGTTGCCCACTTTTTGCCCGAGGGCCCGCGTTGGTTCCCCGAAGACATGGGTACCGATGCTTCCGACGAGACGCTTGTTGCCGAGTTTGTACGCGAGAAGGTCTTGCGCCGCACCCGCGACGAGATCCCGCACTCCGTTGGCGTGATCTGCGATGCGCTCGAGCAGACCAAGAAGGTGCTGCGCGTGCACGCCACCATTTACGTCGAGCGCGAGGGTCAAAAGGGCATCATCATCGGCAAGGGCGGCGAGATGATCAAGCATATCGGTATCGACGCCCGTCGCGATCTTGAGCGCATCTTTGGCACGCAGGTCTTTTTGGAGCTGGACGTGAAGGTCAAGGCCGGCTGGCGCGACGACGAGGCCCAGATTCGCCGCTTTGGCTACAACGCCGAGGACTAAGGGCGCGCGGCGCGCATGGCAGGCTCCCGGACATATCGCACGAAAGTGCTCGTCCTCGACAAGACCAAACTCAAGGAAACCGATCTGATATTGACGATGCTTGACGAGCGAGGCCGCCAGGTGCGTGCCGTGGCAAAGGGCGCGCGCAAGCCCGGCGGTCGCTTGGCGGCGCGCTGCGAACTGTTTTGCACAGTGGATATGCTGCTCGCGCACGGACGCTCGCTCGACATCGTGTCGCAGGCCGAGTTGTTGGAGGCTCCCCTTGGTGCCGCCCCCGATTATGAGGTGACCTGTGCGGCGAGTGCGATCGCCGAGGTCGCGCGCGTATGTTCGTTTGAGGATGCCGAGGATCCGTTTACCTTTGCCATTTCCTCGCGCGCCTTGGAACTTGTGGGCGGCGGTCTCGATACGGCGCACATGGACCTTCTGGTAGCCGCCTTTGTCTTTAAGCTGCTGTCGCATATCGGGTATCGTCCCGATTTTTCTGCCTGTGTGTCGTGCGGCGACCCTATGCTGTCGTATTTTTCGCCCCAGGCCGGTGGGCTCATGTGCGGGTCGTGCGCGTCGAGCGTTCCTGGTGCCGAGCTCGTGTCGACCGGCGAGGTCGCCTGGCTGCGCGCCCTTATGGGCATGACCTTCGACGAGCTTATGGTTCAAAAGATCGACCCGCATACTGCGGCTTTTTTGCTCGGGCTTTCGCATGTCTGGGCGGCAACACATACCGATCAGCGGCTCCGTGCGATGGAATTCATGTTGGGTCGGTGATGATGCGCAGGCACAGGCTGCTTGTGGTAACATACCGACCTGTTGGTACCTCGACCTTGGTTGCTCGCTCCACCGGCGGCTTCCCAGTCCGAGGCGAATCGAGTCGCCCGCGGGCGACGTAAAACGAAAGGTGAAACAATGACTGTTTCCAAAGAGCGCAAGGCGGAGCTGACTGCCCAGTTCGGTAACACCCCGGTCGACACCGGTAACCCCAAGGTTCAGGTTGCCATCCTGAGCGAGCGCATCAAGGAGCTGACCGAGCACATGAAGTCCCACCAGAAGGACTTCCACACCCGTCGTGGCCTGCTCATGCTCGTCGGCCGTCGTCGTCGTCTTCTCTCCTACATCAAGAAGAACGACATCGTCGAGTACCGTGAGCTCATCAAGGCTCTGGGCATCCGCGACAACATCCAGTAAGGATTTGTACATGCTAAGAGCGTCCTGCGCAGCGGGGCGCTCTTTTTGTGTAAGGGCGTGAATAATCACGCTCTGAAGCGTGGCGGGGGCAGGGGGCCCGCGTCACATGAGAAGCCCGCAGGCAAGGGGCCTGTGGGGTAAAGGAGAACAATGACACTCGTATCCAAGACCTTTGAGCTGTACGGCAAGACCTACACCTTTGAGTCCGGCGAGCTTGCCAAGCAGGCCACCGGTGCTTGTCTGGTCAAGCAGGGCGACACCACGATGCTCGACACCGTGGTCGTCTCCAAGGAGCGCAAGAATTACGACTTCTTCCCGCTGACCGTCGACTTCAACGAGAAGATGTACGCCGCCGGCCGCATCCCGGGTGGCTACCTCAAGCGTGAGGGCCGTCCCAGCGAGAAGGCCACGCTCACGGCCCGTATGATCGACCGCCCGATTCGCCCGAGCTTCCCGGACGGCTTCCGCAACGAGGTGCACATCGTCGCTACCTCGCTCGTCGCCGACCAGGTCAACCCCTTCGACGTCATCAACGTCATGGGTGCTTCTCTGGCCATGACGCTCGGCGGCGTGCCCTTCGAGGGCCCGCTTGCCTGCGTGCGCATCGGCCGCAACGTGGAGACCGGCGAGTTTATCGTCAACCCCACCTATGAGGAGCGCGAGAACTCCGACCTGGACCTGGAGCTGGGCGGCTCTGCCGACTTCATCTCGATGGTCGAGGCCGGCGCCGAGGAGATCTCCGAGGACGACATGCTCGCCGCCATGAAGTTTGGCCAGGAGGCTCTCGCTGCCTTCTGCCAGGCACAGGACGAGTTCGTCGCCGAGTGGGAGCAGGTCAACGGCGCCATCGTCAAGAAGGAGTACCCGCTCGACCAGCCCGTCGAGGAGGTCCAGGAGCGCATCTTTGCCCACTACGACGAGATGGCTGCTGCCCTGCGCGACGCCGACAAGCTCTCTCGTATCGGTAAGGTCGAGGCTCTGAAGGAGTCCATCCGT
Organism: uncultured Collinsella sp.; assembly: GCA_965141565.1. Classification (GTDB taxonomy): domain Bacteria; phylum Actinomycetota; class Coriobacteriia; order Coriobacteriales; family Coriobacteriaceae; genus Collinsella. Next base: position 12,880 of record CBCSNQ010000048.1, read on the forward strand.
GCCGAGTTCACCGAGGAGGAGCAGGCCGTTTGGGAGCGCGAGATCCCCGTGGCGCTCAAGAAGCTTGAGAAGAAGGCCATGCGCACCATGGTCGTCGAGACCGGCGAGCGCGTCGACGGCCGTGCCGCCGACGAGATTCGCCCCATCTTGGTGAAGGATAACTACCTGCCTCTCGTTCACGGCTCCGGCCTGTTCCAGCGCGGCCAGACCCAGGTGCTCTCCGTCCTGTCACTCGGTATGCTCAACGAGGGCCAGCGTCTGGATACCATTGAGCCCACCGAGGGCAAGCGCTACATGCACCACTACAACTTCCCGCCGTTCTGCACCGGCGAGACCGGCCGCATGGGCAGCCCCAAGCGCCGCGAGATCGGCCATGGCAACCTGGCCGAGCGCGCCCTGCTTCCGGTGCTCCCCGACGAGAACGAGTTCCCTTATGCCATCCGCGTCGTCTCCGAGGTCATGGAGTCCAACGGTTCCTCTTCGATGGCTTCGACCTGCGGCTCCACGCTCGCCCTTATGGACGGCGGCGTGCCCATTAAGCGCCCGGTCTCCGGTATCGCCATGGGCCTGATCCAGGAGGAGGGCAAGACCGTGGTCCTGTCCGACATCCAGGGTCTCGAGGACTTCCTGGGCGACATGGACTTTAAGGTCACCGGCACCACCGAGGGCATCACCGCCCTGCAGATGGACAACAAGGCCACCGGCCTCACCTTCGACATCCTGGCCCGCGCCCTGCAGCAGGCCAAGGAGGGTCGCGCCTTCATCCTGCAGAAGATGCTCGATGTGATCCCCGAGCCGCGCCACACCACGCGCAGCACCGCTCCGCGCATCGTCTCCATCCAGGTCCCGACCGACAAGATCCGTGACGTCATCGGTTCCGGCGGTAAGGTCATCCGCGGTATTCAGGACGAGACCGGCGCTTCGGTCGACATCCAGGAGGACGGCACCGTCTTTGTCGGCGGCACCGGCGAGTCCGTGGACCAGGCCGTCGAGCGCATCAAGCTCATCATCAAGGTTCCCGAGCCGGGCGAGGAGTACACCGGTCGCGTGGTCTCCATCCAGCCCTTCGGCGCCTTCGTCAACCTGCTGCCCGGTAAGGACGGCCTGCTGCACATCTCCCGCGTCGCCAAGGGCCGCGTGGAGAAGGTCGAGGACGTCCTCAATGTGGGCGACGAGGTCAAGGTCGTCGTCATTGAGGTCGATGACCGCGGCAAGATTTCGCTCGATCGTCTGGATAAGCCCGAGGCCCCGGCTCGCGCCGAGGGTGCCTCCGAGGGCGACGGCGAGCACTTCCAGCGCCGTGAGCGTCCGCGTCGCGAGCGCTCCGAGCGCAGCGATCGTCCGCGCCGTCCCGGTGACAACGGAGGCCGCAAGCCCCGCCGTCACCACGACGCCGAGTAACAGCTAAACATAAGCAGCTCAACAAGGGCGAC
>CBCSNQ010000049.1:0-13757 GCA_965141565.1 uncultured Collinsella sp.
CAGGAAATCCTGATCGTCCATAAAGTTTTTCATCAAACAGCCCCTTTGCTGGCAAGGCGGGCGCACAATACGCTCGTCATCCTCTAGGTGAACGTTCACCATATTAGTGCAAAATGCGTTACAAGGTGAACGTTCACCTAACCATCATGGGGCGAACGGTAGGTTTTGACCGCTTAACGGTTGCCGAGCCATGGACCCTGCGTTGGATCGGCACAAAGAAAGGCCACTGACGGCAGATTCGCCATCAGCGGCCTTCGAAACAATTTTTCAATCCCCAGCCAAAAAGTACGCGGCAAGTAGGGAACTCCCTAAACGCATTAGATTCCGGCGAGCTCGCAGTAACGATCGACGTTGCTGGCAAACACCATCTCAACAGCCCCCTTTTGCACAGGCTCCGCCGGCGTCTTTCCCCACAGCAGGTAATCGCCTAAGGTCTTGGCGCCACGATATGCCAGACTCACCGGGTCCTTGTAGACGATGTTGGTAAAGATGCCCCGACGCAAAGCCAGCGCACTTTCTGGGAACAGGTCGTTGCCAATCACCATTACTTCGCCGGCCTTGTTAGCCGAGACAAGCGCATCGGCAATCAGCTCAGAGCCCACGGCGAACACGCTGCAGATCAACTCGGGGGCTTCCGATGACTTTAGACGCTGGTTGAGCTCGTGCTCGAGCTGCTTGACCTGGGCATGAGCACCGGTCAGATCCTCGACCTGCCAGGGAACATTGTGCTCGCGAAGGTAATTGTGGAAGGCGCGAGCGGTCAAATAGTGCGAGTCGGTATAGGGGTCGCCCGCCAATAAAAGCACGCGGGTATCGGTCCCAGAAGCGTGAACCAGGTTGGCTGCCTGCTCGGCCATCAGGCTACCCGCCGTGGAGTAGTCGGCCAAACTAGCGCCCAGACGATCGAGGTGAGGGCGGTCGCCGTCAACGAGCTCAATCGTCACGCCTGCCTCGGCGATCTGCCCCAAAAGCTCAGTCGCACGATCGTCGCCCGGCGCATAGGCGAGCAAGCCATCAATCTTCTCGCCCACCTGCAGACGCTCGTCGATTTGCTCGAGTGCATCAGCGTAGCCGCCCACGCCAAATTCAACGCGTTCAACGGTAATGCCCTGGTCGATGACCTCTTGCTCAAAGCGATTGCAGCCTTCCCATAGGTAACGATAGAAATAAGCGCCCTCACGCGATGCGCACGGCAGACAAAACAGCAGATTGATGTCCTTACGACGCAGGCTCGAAGCACTCGTGTTGCGGTGATAGCCCATCTCCTCAGCCTTAGCATTAACCTTGGCACGCACAGACTCGCTCACGCCGGCCTTGCCCGTAAGGGCCTTATGCACGGTGTTAATGGAAACGCCAAGCTCGGCGGCTATGTCCTTCATGGTGACGCGTGCGCTCATAGGGTTACTCCGGTACAGACGGGCAGCTAATAAATAATTCAGTTAACGATACCCCAAAAAATGCATGTCTACTCGCCGCACTCACGCTCGAATGTGTAAAAAGCCCCGCGAACGGATGCTCGCGGGGCGTTCAAGATACCCAGTTGTTTATTTGACACCGCGGCCTAAATTCTCAGCCACTTTGTCGACGCCTTTCAGTGCGGCGCACGTCTTTTTGTTGGAGCAATGCCCGGTGCAAACGCCACCCTGAGCGCAGTCGGCGCAGGTGCCCTTGCGGTAGATGCGCACGCACACGGCGACAAACGCAATACCGATAACAGCCAGTACAACAATATCGATAGGTGCCATAGCAAGCCTCCTCTAGTTAACCACCACTTACTTTACCCCATTCTCCACCTACCAAAAAGGGACAGGTTTATTTTGGTCGGTTTTATCTGCGGAAACGCCACATCTCCCCTACCAAAAGCCCGAGTGTCACTGAGACACCCGGGCTCGTGGAAAGGGGTTGATCCTTATTCGGACTTAGGCGGAAACTGCAGCGGAAGCAGTGTTGGTCTCGTCCTCGTCGGTCCAAGCGTGCTTGGGCATAGGACGGAAAATCTGGAAGAGCATCGCGACCAGCAGCACGATAGCCACAACCGTCCAGAAGCCAAACTGCCCAAGGACAAGCAGGTTATAGAACTGGTTGATGAACAGGCCGATCACCCAAGCGAAGGCGCACTCGTAGCCGAGGGCAATCGCGGTCCACTTGCCGGAATCCATCTGGTTGCGGATGGTACCCATAGCGGCAAAGCACGGAGCGCACAGCAGGTTGAACGCGCCGAAGGCAACGCAGGCGCCCATGGTGGGGAACATGCCGGCAAACGCGGTCCACAGGCTCGGGTCGGTCTCGCCCGCGTCGGCGACGGACAGCAGCGAGCCGGCGGTGGCGACGACGTTCTCCTTGGCGACGAGGCCAGAGACAGTCAGCGCGGTTGCCTGCCAGGTGCTAAAGCCGAGCGGGGCGAAGATCCAAGCGACCAGGTTGCCCAGCATGGCGAGCACAGAGTAGTCCATGAACTCCTCGGGGATGCCCTCCATTGCAGGCAGGAAGCCAAAGGAGCCGTTATAGCTACCAAAGTTGGAGAGGAACCAAACCACGACGGTGGACGCGAAGATGACCGTGCCGGCCTTCTTGATAAAGGCCCAGCAGCGCTCCCACACGTGCAGCGCCCAAGAGCGGATCGCCGGGAAGTGGTAGGCAGGAAGCTCCATAACAAACGGCGTCGGGCGGCCGGCGAAGAGCTTGGTCTTCTTGAGCATGAGGCCCGAGGCGATGACGGCAAAGACGCCCAGGAAGTAGAAAAGCGGGCTGATCCATGCGGCCGTGGTGGAAGAATCGCCAATGATGGAGCCCATGAGCAGGGCGATGATCGGCAGCTTGGCGCCGCAGGGGATGAACGTGGTGGTCATGACCGTCATGCGGCGGTCCTTCTCGTTCTCGATGGTCTTGGTGGCCATGACGCCGGGGACGCCGCAGCCTGAGGACACGAGCATGGGGATGAACGACTTACCGGACAGGCCAAAGCGGCGGAACACGCGGTCCATGATGAAGGCGACGCGGGCCATATAGCCGCAGTCCTCCAAGAAGGACAGCATGACGAACAGCAGGAACATCTGCGGGACGAAGCCGAAGATGGCGCCCAGGCCGCCGACGATGCCGTCGCAGACCAGCGAATCGACCAGGCCACCGTCCTCGGTGCCGCCCGCCACAAGGGCGTCGTGCACCACGGTGGTGATACCCGGGACATAGGGGCCGTACTGTGCCGGGTCGACCGAGTCGGCATTGTCACCCGCAGCCTCGACGGCCGCGTCGTAGGCGTCGCGACCCTGGCCGAGCACATACCAACCGTCGGTACCGAAGAGCTGGTCGTTGGTGAAGTCGGTCACCGTGCCGCCCAAGGTAGAAACGGCGATGTAGTACACGCAGAACATGATGACCACAAAGATCGGCAGGCCCAGGATACGGTTGGTAACCACGCGGTCGATCTTCTCGGAGGTGCTCATCTTTGCCGGAGCCTTGGTGAGGCACTCGTCAATGATGTGGGCAATCACGCCGTAACGCTCGCCGGTGATGATGGACTCGGCGTCGTCGTCGCAGTCCTGCTCGCACTGGGCGACCAGCTGCTCCACGCGAGCGGCCTTCTCCTTGGTGAGGTTGATGAGCTTGCAGGCGTCTGCGTCACGCTCGAACAGCTTGACGGCGTAATAACGGCGCTTGTTGGCGGGAACGCTCGCCGGAAGGTTGTTCTCGATGTGCGTCAGAACGTCCTCGATGGAGGAGTCGAACTTGTGCTCCGGCACCTGCCCCTTGGAAGCAGCGGACTTTTTGACCTGCTCGAACAGCTCCTTGATGCCCTTGTTCTTAAGAGCGGAGATCATCATGACCGGGCAGCCGAGCTTCTTGGAGAGCTTGTCCGTGTCGATCTTGTCACCGTTCTTCTCGACCAAGTCGGCCATGTTGAGGGCGACGACCACGGGCAGGCCGGTCTCGATAACCTGAAGCGCCAGGTACAGGTTGCGCTCGAGGTTGGTGGCATCGACAACCTGGACGACAACATCGGGCTCGCCGCTCATGAGGTAATCGCGCGAGCACTGCTCCTCGGGGCTGTAGGGGGAAAGCGAGTAGATGCCGGGGAGGTCCGTGATGGTAACGTTCTTGTCGCTTAGGAGCTTGGCTTCCTTTTTCTCAACCGTGACGCCGGGCCAATTGCCAACGTAGCCGTTGGCGCCGGTGATCAGGTTGAAAAGCGTGGTCTTGCCGCAGTTGGGGTTACCCGCCAGCGCGACATGGATCTGAGAATCCGCCATTCAATCCTTCTTCCTTGTGTGCCTGCGCTGCTTTCTCCGCGCAGGCTGGATAAATGTGCTTCAAAGTTGCAGCATTAAGTTAGAAAAACCTAACTTTATCTGCAGAAATATACGCCGCGAGCCCTTACTGGACCTCGACGACGGCCGCCTCCTCCTTGCGGATGGAAAGCTCGTAGCCGCGCACGTTGATCTCGACCGGATCACCGAGCGGCGCGACCTTCACGACCTTGAACGAAGTGCCCTTGATGAGCCCCAGGTCCATAAGGTGGCGGCGAAGCGCACCCTCACCGTGAAGCTTGACGATGGTAGAGCTCTCGCCCACCTTAACGTCACCCAACGTCTTCATCCTCTTGTCCCCCTTTCGGTTTTTATGAAATGCTTCGGACTAACCGACGGTCATGATGTGCATGGCAACCTTGGAATCGATGCCAAAGCGTGCGCCCAGCACCGTGACGATGATATTGGCACCACTCGAGCTCACCACGTGGATTTCGTTGCCCTCGACAAAGCCGAGGTCCTTGAGGTGGTGTTTCATGTCCTCATTGCCCTTTACACGAGACACGCGCACGGTTTCGCCCGCTTTTACCATCGAAAGCGGCATTGCCGGCATCTGCGGTCCGCAAGACATGAGTGGCTCCTAACGTCAGTTCGTCCTCAACATCGACGCGGTAAAAGTTAACCACGCCTATGTTCGCTTTAGTAAACTAACACGTGGTTAACTTTTTGGAAAGGGTCCCCATTCAGATTTCGAAAAAGTTTCCTATACGAAACAAAAGGGCACGGCAAAGGACCATCCTTTACCACGCCCTATCATGCTTAGAGTGAGAGATTTCTGATCGACGTAACGCAGGAAGCCTCGTCTACGCCCGAAACGCGGAAGATGATGTCCTCGCCGCACTCGCCGTAGAGAGCCATGAGTCCCATGACATCGCGGCCATTCGTGTGGCGATCGCCGATACTGACTGACACGTCGCAACGATGCTTGGCAATGATGTCATAGAGCAGCGCAACCGGGCGGGCATGTAATCCCAACGGATCTTTAATCGTCTTTGTAAACTCGACCATGTCCCCTCCCACGACATCGTACATTCGGCTGGCAAACCCAGCCATGTGGTAGTTATTGTAGCGTTAGATGCTTGTTGAGGGCGGGACGGAAATCGCATCCCATTTCGAGCGTCAATGATGGGACACAGTTTCCGCCAGAAGGCTCAACCGGAAAGTGCGACCCGTTATTTGGCTGGATTCTGGGACGCAGTTTCCGCTGAGCGACCCTGGCGGAAAGTACATCCCATTCTGGACGCAAATTCCGGGACGCAGCTTCCTCGACGTCCGGTCACCCCATGCCCTCACAACCTCGGCGCATAAAAAACGAGGGAAGGCACGCGTCCTTCCCTCGTTACGGGCAATATGTAGCCGCTCGCCTACATCAGGCGCAGGCTGACGTCCTTGAGCTGGGCGCCGCTAACGGCACTCGGGGCACCCGACATGAGGTCGGAGCCGCTGGCCGTCTTGGGGAACGCCATGACGTCGCGGATGGAGTCGGAACCGGTGAGCAGCATGCACACGCGGTCCAGGCCCAAAGCGAAACCGCCCATCGGGGGCGCACCAAACTTGAGCGCCTCCATGAGGAAGCCAAACTGAGACTCGGCACGCTCCTCGGTAAAGCCCAGGAGCTTGAGCATGGACATCTGCATCTCGGCGTTGTGGATACGCATACCGCCGCCGCCGGCCTCAAAGCCGTCCATGACAAAGTCGTAGGTGCAAGAACCGGCTGCCAACGGATCGGCCTCGATCTTGGCGATATCGGTCTCGGTCGGCAGGGTGAAGGGCTGGTGCTCGGCAGCGTAAGCCTTGCGGTCCTCATCCCAGTGGAACAGCGGGAAGTTGACGACCCACAGGAAGTCGTGGCCCTCGCGCTTGATCTCGAGCGCGCTGGCCATGTGAGAACGCATGCCGCCCAGGATCTCGTCAGAGAGCAGACGCGGGCCGGCGGCAAACATCACAAGGTCGCCGGGCTCGACGTCCATGCGCTCGCGCAGAGCCGCCATCTCCTCGTCCGAGAAGAACTTGACGATGGGGCTGTTGATGGAGCCGTCCTCGCGGAAGGCGATCCAGGCCAGACCCTTGGCGCCAAACGTGGAGGCCACACCGGCGAGCTTATCGATCTTGGCACGTGCCCAGGCGCCGGCGCCCTTGGCGTTGATGGCCTTGACGACAGAACCCTCCTCGTTTGCGGCAGTCGCAAAGACCTTGAACTTGGAGTTGGCAAAGATGTCGGTCAGGTCGACCAGGTGCATGCCATAGCGGGTATCGGGCTTGTCGGAGCCATAGGTGTCCATGGCCTCCCAGTAGTCCATGCGACGCAGCGGCGTGGGCATCTCGACACCCATGCGGCCGAAGGCATCGGACAGAACTTCCTCGAGCGCGCTCATGACGTCGTTCTGGTCCACGAAGGACATCTCAATATCGACCTGGGTGAACTCGGGCTGACGGTCGGCACGCAGGTCCTCGTCGCGGAAGCACTTGGCAACCTGGTAGTAGCGCTCGACGCCACCGACCATGAGCAGCTGCTTCAGGAGCTGCGGGGACTGCGGCAGGGCGTAGAAGTTGCCCGGCTGGATGCGGCTGGGAACGATGAAGTCGCGGGCGCCCTCGGGCGTGGACTTGAACAGGGAGGGCGTCTCGACCTCCATGAACTCACGGTTGTGCAGTGCCTCGCGAATGGCAAAGGTAAAGTCGGAGCGCAGCTTGAGGTTGGCCATCATCTCGGGACGGCGGAGGTCCAGATAGCGATAGCGCAGGCGGGTGTCCTCGCTGGTCTCGATGCCGTCCTCGATCTGGAACGGCGGGGTGACGGACGTGTTGAGAACCTCGGCGTGGTCGGTCAGGACCTCGATCTCGCCGGTCGCGAGCTTGGTGTTGGTGGTCTCCTCGCCACGGGAGCGCACGACGCCGTGAATCTTGATGGGCCACTCGGGACGCATGGTCTCGGCGATCTTAAAGGCGTCGCCGTCGGAGTGCTCGGGGTCGAAGGTGAGCTGCGTGATGCCCTCGCGGTCGCGAAGATCGCAGAAGATAAGGCCGCCGTGGTCGCGGCGACGGCTCACCCAACCGGTGAGGGTGACCTCTTCGCCCACGTTCTCGCGGCGAAGCTCGCCGCAGGTACGGGTGTGCATGGAATGCTCGTCGATGGGACGGGTCTGGCTCATACCAGTGATCCTCCTTTATGGATCTGTGCCGCCCCGTGTCGTTCCGGGCGGCGTCGTACAGATTTGCCCAGCCTGCGTAAACCGCGCAGCCAGACATGGCGTTCTATCTTATCGCACCTGTGTCGATGTGCCGCGGAAAAGTAGCTCCTGCCCAAAGACTTGACGGAGACGAAACAATTGACGCACCGCGGCACCCGCCCGCGCTCGTCACGTGCGACAATATGCCCCAATAAAACAGCACTTGGAAAGGCCCGTCATGACTGCACGCCTCATTGTTATGGATATCGACTCCACGCTCATCAACCAGGAAGTCATCGACCTGTTGGGCGAGGAAGCCGGCGTGGGCGAGCAGGTAGCACAGATCACCGAACGCGCCATGCGCGGCGAGCTTGACTTTAAGCAGGCGCTCGAGGAGCGCGTGGGGCTGCTTGCCGGCTTGGATGAGAGCGTGTTCGAGCGCACCTTTGAGCGCGTGACGTTTACTCCCGGCGCGCTGGAGCTTGTGCGCTCGGCGCACGGCAAGGGCTGGAAGGTCGGCGTGGTGAGCGGCGGCTTCCACGAGGTCGCCGACAAGATCGTGGCCGCCGCGGGCATCGATTTTTGCCTGGCCAACCGTCTGGAAGTCGTGGACGGCAAGCTCACCGGCAAGCTGGCGGCAGACATTGTGACCAAGGAGTCCAAGCTCATCCAGCTGCTGGATTGGGCGGTTGAGTGCGGTGTCGACATGGCCCACACCGTCGCGATCGGTGACGGCGCCAACGACATCCCCATGATTCAGGCCGCGGGCACGGGCATCGCGTTTTGCGCCAAGCCCAAGACGCGCGAAGCCGCCCCGTTTGCCATCGATGAGCGCAACCTGATGCTCGCCATGGACATCATCCTGCGCGACTAGTCGATCCTTCTAACAAGAGAATCAGTCTGTCCTATAGTTTCCGAACAATTTTGTCTTAGTGTTCGGAAACATACCCTTTGAGTGCTAGACTTTGCGCCGTCGAAGGGAACATATATGGATAAGCGAGATCTTGAGCAATTGCTGAGCGATGTTGCCGACGGAGTAGTCACCCCGGCAGTCGCCCTCACGCGCCTCCAGACGGCGCCAACCGCCGATCTGGGTTTTGCGCAGCTCGATCTTTCGCGCGGGGTGCGCCAGGGAGCCGGCGAGGTTGTCTACGGCGCCGGTAAAACCGCCGAGCAGATTGCCGCCATTATCAAAGCATTACTCAATGCCGGCCAGGTGCGCATCCTGGTCACGCGCCTGGACGCCGAAAAGGCAGCCCGCGCCTCGAAGCTCCTCGGCAACGGCATCGACCTGGGATATGTCCCAGACGCACAGCTCGCCCTCGTGGGCGGCAAGCCCTCCCCTACCGGCAACGGACGCATCGTTGTCGCCTGCGCCGGTACGAGCGACCTGCCCGTCGCCGAGGAAGCCGCGTTGACGGCCGAATTCTATGGCAACGAGGTCGACCGCCTCTACGACGTAGGTGTCGCAGGCCTGCACCGCCTGCTCGCGCATGCCGAGGAACTTGCCCAGGCGCAGGTGGTCATCGCCATCGCCGGCATGGAGGGCGCCCTGGCGAGCGTTATCGGCGGTCTGGTGAGCTGTCCGGTCATCGCCGTTCCCACCAGCGTGGGCTACGGCGCAAATTTTGGAGGCGTAGCCGCGCTGCTCGCCATGCTCAACTCCTGCGCCAGCGGCGTATCGGTCGTCAATATCGATAACGGCTTTGGTGCCGCCTACCAGGCAAGTCTTATCAATCATCTGAGCGCCGGCACATCCTGCGCCCGTTAAGGAGCATTCCATGTCCAACCATCAGCACACGCTTATCATCGACGGCACTTCGGGCATCAGCGGCGATATGACCGTCGCGGCCCTGCTCGACCTGGGCGCCAGCGAGGAGCACCTGCGCGAACAGCTCGCCACGCTGCCGGTCGACGGCTTTTCGATCGCTGTAACGCGCGTAAACAAGCATGGCATCGACGCCTGCGACTTTGACGTTCAGTTGGCAGAGGGGCTCGAGAACCACGACCACGACATGGCCTGGCTCTACGGCAACGAAGCAGCTGCCGAGCACGCACATGAGCACGAACACCATCATCATGACCATGACGAGCACGAACACGAGCACACGCATGAGCATGAGGCCCACGGCCATGGCCACGAGGGCCATCATCACGCCCACCACCATCACCACCGCTCTTTGGCGGACGTCACCGCCATCATCGACGGTTCACAGCTAAGCGATGGCGCCAAGCGTCGCGCCCTCGCCATTTTTTCCGCACTCGCCGCTGCCGAGGCAAAGGCTCACGGCAAAACGCCCGACACCGTCATGTTCCACGAGGTGGGCGCCGTCGACTCCATCGTCGACGTCTGCTCTGTCGCCATCTGCCTCGACGACCTGGGTATTGAGGACATCGTAGTCGAGTCGCTCTCCGAGGGCCACGGCACCATCCGCTGCGCCCACGGCCTCATGCCCATTCCCGTCCCCGCTGTCGTCAACCTGTGTCAGGCGGGCAATATCGCCCTCACGCCTGCACCGGTCGCCGGCGAGCTCGTGACGCCCACGGGCGCCGCCATCGTCGCCGCGCTGCGCACGTCCGAGCACCTGCCGGCCCGCTACCGCATCGAGGCCGTCGGCTACGGCGCCGGAAAGCGCCCCTACGAGGGTTGCTCCGGTACGCTCCGCTGCCTGCTCGTTGACGCGGACGCATAACCATGGATGCCCGCAAGGCAAAAAGCCGTACCGCCATCGTTGCGGCGTTTTCCGAGCTCCTTCGCGAGGAGGACTACGGCAAGATCACCGTCGGCGACATCATTGCTCGCGCCCATGTGGGTCGGGCCACGTTCTACGGCCTCTTCAAGAGCAAAGATGACCTGCTCGCTGAGCTCGTGCGCGACATCTGCACCCATGCCCTCGACGATGACGGTACGCCCCTCGATGACCCGCTCGTACAGGTCGAGCATATCCTCAACAACCTCTGGGAGCGCCGCCAGGGCGTTCGAGCCCTCGTAGCCGGCGCCGGCTCACGCGTCTTCGCCGACTGCCTCCGCAAGACCATCATGTCGCGCGCAGCCGAAACCGTCCCTACCGACCCAAACGGCCCCGCCGCCACCATGGACCGAAGCTTCCTACTACACCACATAGCCTCAAGCTTCGTAGGAATGGTCCAATGGTGGGCCTGGCACAACTTCCAAGCCCCAAAAGAGGACGTAGCCAAAGACTACCTCTCAGCCATAAAACCCCTCTTCAACTAAGTAAGAACCTCATCCCAAAGCATCGCCCCAACCCAGGCCGCCACGCATCCCAAAGCGTCACTCGCACTTCAACGCCCCTACCAGCAACAAGCCCCTCCCATCCAAATTCAGATATATATGTCGGGTTGCTTGTTCCAACGCGACTAAGACCCCGCAGCCGTCCGCATGGGGTAACTTCCCAGCGCACTCCGCAGGACGCAAAAAGGCTCGCCGCACGAAGTGCGCAGCGAGCCTTTTTGCATGTCCGAGGACGCGCTGGGAAGTTACCCCATGCGGCCAGCGGACAACTATGTAGCCTCAGACTAGAACATGCCCAAGAAACCATGCACAAACAGCGCGGCCAGAGCGGCACCGACAAACGGAGCGATGCCAGGAACAAGCAGGCCATACTTCCAGTTGTTGTCGGCCTTGTTCTTGATCGGCAGCACCTGATAGGCCATGCGAGGACCAAGGTCACGAGCCTGGTTCATGGCGAAGCCAGTAATGCCGCCCATGCCCATGCCAACAGCCCAAACGATCAGACCGACGCAGATAGCGAGCATCAAAACGTTCTCGCCGGCACGGCTAGCGGTAGCCAGGATGGCGCTGATGAACACAAAGGTGCAGATAGCCTCGCAGAAGAAGTTGCGGGCATAGTTGGTGCCCTCGGTGGTGGGGTTGGTCGAGAAGATGTTGCGCTGGGCAATAGGGTCGACGACGCCGTCGGAAGCCTTGAACTCATCGGCATACATCAACCACGCGATCACGGCGCCCACAAAGCCGCCGAGCATATCGGCAATCATGAAGGGGATGCAGCTGCTCCACGGCACCAGGCCCACGATGCACTGGGCAAGCACCATGGCGGGGTTCATGCACACGGCGCCGCCAAAGATAAACAAGGCGACCGAGATGCCAAAAGACCAGGTGGTGATGGCAAACATGTGGCCGGAGCCCTGATACTTGGTGCCCTTAAGCACGGTATCGCAGTGCACGCCCACGCCAAAGATGATCATGAGGGCCGTTGCGCCGAATTCGCAGAGGAGTTTGGTAAGCATAAAACCTTATCTTTCTTGTCGGTTATAAACGGTTCGTTTAGGCCGCGTACTAGTGCTGTGCGACGACAACGCCCAGGCCATCGGGAATGACGGCCACCTTGGCATCGGCACCCTTCATCTCAAAGGCGAGCTTGAGCGCCTCATCGAGGGTGTTAACCGGCGTCATGTGCATATCCTTGATCATCTGGTGATCGCACAGGTCGGTAACCATGATCACAGGGTGATGCGCCAGGATGCGGGCAAAGATCTGGCTCGTCCACTGGTCGGGCAGGGTCTCGTCCTTAGGACGGTCGATGCAGGCGCGCTCAAACTCTGCCGGATCATTGTCGGCGATGTTGTGATAGAAGCCCTCGCCACCGTGACCGTCGGCACAGCCGGCGACGTCGATGATCACGCCGCCCTCGGGAAGCGTGGCCTCGGCAGAGCACATGCCCTTCACGGCCTGGTAGATGTTCTGGTCGAGCGGGTAGCCGCCGTTGGTGGTGATGGCAATCTCGCACTCGACGGGCTCAACGCCGGCAAGGCTCTTCACGAACTCGCAGCCAGCCTCGTGCGCCTTGTGGATATCGCCGGCAAAGGAGCCGATGACCTCGTGCTTGCCGTTGAGCACCACGTTAAGCACAAAGGCAAGGTGAGCCATCTCGGCGGCAGCAAACATGTCCTCGCTCACGTGGTTGTGGCACAGGTTGCCGGCACGCGAGTGGGAATCATTCACAAACTGACCGTTGTGGTTGTACATGATGGTCTTGTAGCTGGCGATGCCAGGCAGGACGGACTTGCGGCTACCAGAGAAACCGGCAAAGAAGTGCGGCTCAATAAAGCCCTCGGCAAGCAGCAGATCGCAATCGGCGGCAATCTTGTTGATGATGCACTCGCCACCAGAAGGCAGGGTGCCGATCTTTTTCATCATGCTGTCGTCAGTCGCGACGTGCATAACGATTTCCTCGTTGGCAACGATCTCCTCGCCGTACTTGTTGACGAGTTCCTCATGCGTCGACGGACGATGCATACCCGTAGCAACCAAAATGCGCACGCGAGCCTCGGGCGCAGCAGAATGGATGTGATGCAGCAGAATAGGCATCGTCACACGCGAGGGAACGGGACGCGTATGATCGGAGCTAATAATGACAATATCCTTCTTGCCAGCACAAAGCTCCTCGAGCGACGGCGAACCATAAGGGTTGGCAAGCGACTCCTCTACCAGCTCTTCCTGCGATTTCGTGGTCTTAAACTCGTTTTGATGACCTTCCATCACACCCGCGAAGTTCTTATCCTCGAGCTCCAGATGCAACGTCTTGTGGTCAAACGGCAGTTCACATTCAAACAATGACGAGCGCCCTCTTCCTTTTCAACTGACACACTAGATAAACCGTTGGAAGGATACGCCGCTCACCGAAAAACACCACCGTCCACCGACTCATTAACACAACGTTCATATTTGACCCACAACAAAACGGCCGCGACCCCAAACGGGACCGCGGCCGCCTGTCAAAGACACTATAGACAGGATGATTTACGCAGCGCCGAGGCAAACATCTAGCCCGAGACGTACGCACGTAAGCCATTTTGCATAAATGCGTTAATTAATTGCATAAAATGGCGCATGGATTTCTAGCCGTAACAGGGTAGTGCTCTCCGGAGCGTGCATTTTTGCGAGTATTCAGCATCGCGGGATAAGATTTTGGTGCCAAAAGTCTTTCAAAAGGTAGATAGTCCTCATGGCTCGTCCCATCTGGATGGCATGCGGCGAGAAACCAGCCATATATGAACATCGGCAAAGCCCAATCGTCATGCAAAAGCATCAACAGGAGCCGCGAACGTCACCCATAGCCTTATGCACCAATCTTTGGCTGCTGAAAACTCCGTTTTTTGCACGTCGCCCCAAGCACCACCCTCACCCAGCGGCTGATCCGCCGAAGACCGGACATCGCAGGGCCCGCCATTAGTTTACTTTTAGGCACACTCCGCACTGATATCTTCTGTATTGAAGACGTCGATGGTGCACCCGTATACC
>CBCSNQ010000050.1:0-13459 GCA_965141565.1 uncultured Collinsella sp.
CCGTCGCCCCGCGCCCGGTCCACTCCGCGCTCGACCTGTCCGGGCTCGAGTCGGTTGGGTTCCATATGCCCGACTGGGAGGAAGAGCTAGGGGAGTACCTGGAGAATTATTTTGATTAATGAAAGAGAAACTATGACTAATCAAAAAGTACTCGTGACGGGAGCCGCTGGCTTCATCGGCGCATTCCTCGTCAGGAAGCTACTCGAGGAAACCGATGACACAATCGTCGGCCTCGACAACCTCAACAGCTACTACGACCCCGGCATCAAGGACGCGCGCCTTCGCATGCTCGCCGAGGCCGATGCCGACGGCCGCTTCACCTTCGTGCGCGGCGACCTGTGCGACGCCGCCCTCATCGAGCACCTGTTCGCGGAGAACGGCTTCGACGTCGTTGTGAATCTCGCCGCCCAGGCGGGCGTCCGCTACTCCATCGAGAACCCACGCGCCTACCTCGAGAGCAACCTCGTCGGCTTCTTTAACATCCTCGAGGCATGTCGCCACCATCCGGTCAAGCACCTGGTCTACGCCAGCTCCAGCTCGGTTTACGGCGGCAACAAGAAGGTGCCGTTCTCCGAGGAGGACCGCGTCGACTCGCCGGTGTCGCTCTACGCCGCCACCAAGAAGTCCAACGAGCTGATGGCCGCCGCCTACTCCAAGCTCTACTCCATCCCGGCCACCGGCCTGCGCTTCTTCACCGTGTACGGCCCCATGGGCAGGCCCGACATGGCCTACTTCGGCTTCACCGAGAAGCTGCGCCGAGGCGACACCATCAAGATCTTCAACATGGGCGACTGCCGCCGCGACTTCACCTACGTCGACGACATCGTCGAGGGCGTGAGGCGCGTCATGGACGCCGCGCCCGAGGTGAAGATGGGCGAGGACGGCCTGCCGCTCGCCGCGCACCGCGTCTACAACATCGGCAACTCGCACCCCGAGAACCTGCTCGACTTCGTCGACACGCTGCAGCGCGTGCTGGTGGAGGAGGGCGTGCTCCCGGCCGACTACGACTTCGAGGCCCACAAGCAGCTCGTGCCCATGCAGCCCGGCGACGTGCCCGTCACCTACGCCGACACCACGGCGCTCCAACGTGACCTGGACTACAAGCCCGCGACGCCGCTTGAGGACGGCCTGAGGGCCTTTGCCAAGTGGTATAAGCGCTACTACAACATTTAGGAAATCATGGCCCTGTAACAGGGGCCATTTTTCTTGCTGATTATTGCTCTTTGACAATTGGAGAATGACATGAAGATTGCTGTCGCAGGCACCGGTTACGTCGGTCTGTCCCTCGCCGTCCTGCTCTCGCAGCACAACGAGGTTCACGCGCTGGACATCGTTCCCGAGAAGGTCGAGAAGATCAACAACTATATGTCGCCCATCCAGGACGACGAGATCGAGCGCTTCCTGGCGGAGGCCAAGGCGGGGGAGCGCCAGCTCGACCTGCACGCCACCGTGGACGTGGCCGAGGCCTACGCGGGCGCCGACTACGCCGTCATCGCCACGCCCACCAACTACGACTCCGACAGGAACTTCTTCGACACCAGCTCCGTCGAGGCCGCCATCGCCGCCGTGCGCTCGGTTAACCCGGACGCCTGGATCGTCATCAAGTCGACCATCCCCGTCGGCTACACGGCGGGCCTGCGCGAGAGGCTGGGCGACAGCAAGATCTTCTTCAGCCCGGAGTTCCTGCGTGAGAGCAAGGCGCTCTACGACAATCTGCACCCCAGCCGCATCGTGGTGGGCGCGCCCAAGGAGGACGCCGAGGCCGTCGCGGCGGCCGAGCGTTTCGCCGGCCTGCTCGCTCAGGGCGCCGATCCAGTCGAGCTCGAGCGTGTCAACGCGGACGGCTCAAGGGGCATCCCCGAGCTCGTGCTGGGCACCACCGAGGCCGAGGCCGTGAAGCTCTTCGCCAACACCTATCTGGCTCTGCGCGTGGCCTACTTTAACGAGCTCGACACCTACTGCGAGGTCCGCGGCCTCAACACCCGCGACGTCATCGACGGCGTCTGCCTGGAGCCGCGCATCGGGTCGCACTACAACAACCCCAGCTTCGGCTACGGCGGCTACTGCCTGCCCAAGGACACCAAGCAGCTGCTGGCCAACTACAAGGACGTGCCGCAGAACCTGATCGAGGCCATCGTGGACGCCAACCGCACCCGCAAGGACTTCGTGGCCGACGAGGTGCTGCAGATGGTGTGGGACCGCGTGTACGAGGGCAAGCCGAAGCCGGTCGTGGGCGTGTACCGCCTGACGATGAAGTCCAACTCCGACAACTTCCGCGCTAGCTCCATCCAGGGCGTCATGAAGCGCGTGAAGGCAAAGGGCGTGCCCGTGGTGGCCTACGAGCCCACGCTGGACGCGCCGGAGCTCTTCGGCTCCGAGGTGACCAACGACCTGGGGCCCTTCAAGGCCGGCTTCGACGTCATTGTCGCCAACCGCTGGAGCGACGAGCTCGCGGATGTGGCGGACAGGGCGTACACGAGGGATCTGTTTAAGCGAGACTAGGGTAGAGCTGGCCGCGCCGGGCGGGCTCAGCCTTCGGTAAGATTATCCCACATGAGGATGGGGGGTGTGTCGGCTAGCGCCGACACACCCCCCATCTTTACCTAGTCGCAAAGTCCACGACGACAGTCTCCGCATATGTGAACTCAACAGTATCTCGTGATTTACTTAGGCACTGGGATTCGTTTAGAGCTCGTAACGACAACCATTCAATGACTATACCGGATGTAGAATCAACAAAATCGGAGTTAGTTGAAAACTATTGATTTGATAGGGAGCTGAAATTGCTGGATGAATCTATTCTCGTTTCGATGCTTTCTTCTCTTGTTGGCACCCTAATCGGCGGAGGCGTAACGCTGCTCGCTACACACATGACTATCAGGCATCAAAATGAGCTTGAAGACATGAAAAGAAAACTAACGCTAGAGGACGATTGGCGACAATACGAAAGGGAGAACCTGACACGTCTTCAAGAAGCGATTCAGCACAGTATGCGCGCCAACGCGAAGTGCTATGCCCAAATGCTGAAACATGCCGCTACCGGAAGAAAATCTACTGAGTGGCTTATTGACGACGATGACTCTGAAGCTCAGCGGCAGTATTTAGAGGATATCCTTTTGCTTAGCGCGCGTTTGCCCGGAAATGGGCTTAACGATGCGATGATAATGTACCGCGAAAAAACACGCCGCATGACGCTTGAATCACAAAACGAGTCGCAGTTGAATGCCGCGATGAACGAACTTATAAAGCAATACGACGTATGCATGGCGCTCGTTGGCGAAAAGCTTCGGCGATGCATAGGTAGCTATGAATAAATAATGTGTTGGTACCAAGACTTTAAGAACGGCGGCGGTCCTTGCATGAGAATCGAAAAAGTCCATATCAAAGGCTTCCGGAACTTCGACGACGTTGTTGTCGAGCTTGGGGAAAAGACTCTAATTTTCGGGCCTAACGATTCGGGGAAGACAAACTTCTTGCATTCGTTGAGGATTCTTTTCGATCCTAGCCTCTCCGCTAGGGATTTCGAGCTTACTACGTCCGATTTCAACTGTAGAACCAATCCTGATCGAGTGGAGATAACTGCGACATTATGCGACGTCCACGAGGATTGCCTGATCAGCGCATTCGGCGGCAATTTAGCCGAAGGCAGAACTGTTATTGGTTATACCTGCAACCGAGAAGGTGACTACAGGTTCTTGGTCGGAAATGAAAAAACCGGCATCGAGCCTGTGCAGTCTCGGTTTTATATTAAGTATCTGGTACTCGAGTACGTCAACAGTACCCGTGACGCGGCTCGTTTCCTCAAGCGTAGTCAGACGGCCCTACTCGAAGCCGCACGCAACGCACGAAACGAAGACGACGCTCATAATGACGACGTTTCGATCAAAGGAATCCAAAACAGCCTTGAATCGCTGAACGACGGAATTAGCGGGCTCCATTACATAACCAATGCCCTTAAATCTGTGAACGATGAAATGGCCAGGATGTCAGCCTTGAACGAAGGGCACGAGGCCCGTCTTGTGGCTGGAAACACGGACGCAGGCAAGCTGCTTGACAATCTCAAGCTCGCCTATCTGTCGGACGATGCCCCCTTAACTTTTGGCGGCGAGGGTCGAAGCAACCAACTGTTCTTCTCCACTTGGCTTTCTCAGAGAAATATTAAAAAGCCTGTTGAGAAGGTAAGCATCGTCGCCATAGAAGAGCCTGAGGCGCACCTTCATCCCCAGCAGCAGCGGGCATTGGCTAAGTACCTTTCCGGCTGTATTGACGGACAGGTTCTTCTGACGACCCATTCGCCTCAGATTGTCGAGCGGTTTGCTTCCGACGCGCTCGTGAAGATGGGCAGCGAGGGCAAACCCACGTGCTCCGGCATCGAGCTCAGAAGGAAAATCGATGCCTTGGGCTATCGTCTTAACCCTATTGTGGCGGAGGTGTTCTTCAGCCGCGGAGTGTTCTTGGTGGAGGGACCATCGGAAATCGCCTTCTTCCGGGCCCTTGCAGCAGCAATCGGCATAGACCTTGACCGAGAAAACCTGTCAATTTTTTCTGTGGATGGCATCGGTTTCAGCCCTTACGTGCTTTGCTGCGAGGCGCTTGGGATTCCCTGGGTATTACGCACCGATAACGACGTATTCAAGGTCCCGAAAAAGGAGAGATACAGGCTTGCCGGCGTTACTCGCGCATACGGCATCGTTGAATCGCTCGGGTCCTCGCACACTGAGCCGTTATGGCTGAAATTCAAGGATTCATTGACATGGGATGGCGGACCGGCAATCCCTATTGAAGCTGTAGCCGCGACGAATAAGTTGCGCGGTGCCCTAGAGTTTAAGGGCATATATCTTTCAGATCGCGATCTTGAGTATGATCTGATCGCGAGCGATCTCCGCGAAGTACTGGAAGAGCATTATGGTACGGTTGGCCAGGAAGAGCTTTACGCCGCGATGACTGAGCGAAAGGCCGAGGGTATGCATGCGTTCATCGCCAAGCATTCAAGCGATCTGGGGTGTCTTGCGGAAAGCACCTTCTGCAATCCGTTGAGGAGACTCCAACTACTGGTTTCTGTGGGCCACGCCGATGATTAAGCCTAGTGAGGAGCAGGCCAAGGTTATCGCCTGTGATGAGTCTGCCGTCGTTTCGGCGCGACCGGGCAGCGGCAAGACGTTTACGATGGCGAGGATGATAGCCAAGGAATCTGAGCGCCTTTTGAGCTATCAGGGCGTTGTAGCCATTTCTTATACCAGAAAGGCGAGCGCTGAGCTTAGGACCAGATGCTCCGGTTTAGGGGTGCGTGTCGGAAATTCGTTTTTTGGAACGATTGATTCATTCTGTCTGGCCATGATTATCCAGCAGTTCGCCTTCCATGTCGTGGGTCGAATAGTCAATATTGATATAGCCGATGATGATCGGCCGCTACCCGTTGCGAGGATCAAGGAACGTTGGACAAGCCCTAACGAGGACCGATGGGATCTTGTCCGCGAAGCACTCGCCTTGGGCGTGCTTCCAGTCTCGGCTTTGAGCGAGGTCGCTTACTGCATGGTGAGGCATGTTCCCGCCGTGAGGAGCTTCTTGCACGCTCGATATAAAGCGGTGTTCATTGACGAGTACCAAGACTGCGGTCTTGCCCAGCATATGCTGTTCATGGAGCTTGTCAGTCTCGGGATTCGCGGCGTGGCTTTCGGGGATATCGACCAAGCCATCTTCGCATATGACGGTCGATCTTCCGCCTTTCTAAATGAGCTTATTGCTGATTCGCGCTTCAGGTCTTTCGAAATTACTGAAAACCACCGGTGTCATCGAAGCATCGTTGACTACTCGCTAAGGCTTCTGGGGGCGCAAACGCCTTCTCACATCCATCAAGACAAGAGGGTTGTACTAGCTAAGGTGTCGGGCGACGAAAGCAATATAGCCAATGCCATTCGTGAGCATCTAGATGAGATTGCCGAACGATACGGAGTTGACCACCGCAACGAGTTTGCCCTCTTGTCTACGTCAAACAAGATGCTCGAGCGGTACGCAGGACTTCTTCGCATTCCTTCAAAGATCGTTGTTTCCACAAAGCTTGACGCCGGCTTCAGCCGTTCTCGCTTATTCTTCAGGGATCTACTGGTGTTTTTGTATTCAGGTGGTTATGTAGGTGAATTTCTCGATACGTATATCCCTGCGGAGCAGATGTCTCGCGCAAGGTTTACTGCTAACGATCTTCTGCAGGACATGAAGGATACTTCCGATGATTCATGGAATGGTCTTTACGATTCCTTTTGCAAGTTGGAAGAGCTCTGTCTTGGAGATGCAGACGACCCGAAGGCGCATATCGATCTCGGTGAGCTTCTTTCCAATGTAGATGAGCTTAGGGGTGGTTTTCGGCCTGCCCGCGAAGATGAGGTGAACCTGCTTACATACCATAAGGCGAAGGGGCTTGAGTTCGACGTTGTGTTCTGTCTTGATTGCTATAAGTTCCTCATGCCTCCTTATAATTACGAGAATCAAGACTATGACGCATATCGACAATCTCTGAATATGCATTATGTCGGGCTTACGCGAGCACGAAAGGTTTGTTATATTCCGATTGCCGACTGGCGCCATAATGCGAAGGGGAAAACAATGGAGGCAATTCCTTCGGAGTTCCTACAAAAGCCTGGGCTAATGAACCTTCGACGTGAACTGCGCTGGTAAACCAGAAATGTGGAAGGCGGACTCGATGCAAAACCTAAACAGTTTTATATCCTACAAGCCATTTCTTTAGTATTTGGAGGAATACTATGGAGTCAAAAGGGCTTTCCAACGATACGCCTATTAATAATCGCGATAAGGATATGTACAGCTATTCAAGGTTAGCCGAACGAATTGCAGATTGCATTTGTTCCGCAAATGCCGAAGACTCGTCTTTTACAATAGGAATTAGCGGATCGTGGGGGAGTGGAAAGACTTCTCTGATCAATCTTGTTGAATCTGAACTATCCGACAGAAAATCTCATAATTTGAATGCCCCCGAAGTGCTTAGGTTTAACCCTTGGAGGTTTAACTCCCAAGAGCAGTTGCTTACAGAATTTTTCAATTCTGTAAAAACCAAACTTACGGGCACCACTTTTGACCTAGAAAATGAAACTTGCAACAGCATCGGGGAAGCGTTGTCAGCTTATTCAGCAAGCATTTCCTATCCAAGCCTCGCATCTCTTTCTACATTATTATTTTCTCCTAACCCACCGCTAGGGGTCGCCCTATCGGTCGGAAGTCGATTTGCTATTAAAATTGGAGCGCGGGTTTTAGGCAAGCAACTTCAGAGTTATGTCAAATCACTCGAAGACCAGAAGCATGACATCGATATAAAACTGAAGAAAGTCCATCCAAATCTTGTTGTTGTCATTGATGATATCGATCGCCTTTCTGATGATGAAATTTGCCTAGTATTTAAACTAGTTGCTCTAACTGCCTCATTTCCTCATGTTGTATATCTGCTTGCTTACGATCGCTCTATTGTTGAACGCGCACTAAATAAAATTCAAATAGGGGATGGAGCTGGTTATCTCGAGAAGATAATTCAACTCCCCATTGAAATGCCAAAGCTTCTCGAGGTTGACGTAGCGCCTCAACTTGATTCAATAGTTCACGAACTACAGGCTAAATCACGGTTTGCCGATTCAATGAATCAGGATGACAGGCTTCATTCGCACGCAGTTCTATCTCGAGTGGTGCTTCCCCTAATTCGCGTTCCTCGCGACATCTGTAGGCTTAAAAATAGTGCCATAACAAGTCAAATGCGTACTGATGATGAGATATGCCCAGCAGACATCTTAGGCATGTCTGCAATCCAGTGCCTAGCGCCAAACCTTAGCATCTGGCTTTGGGAAAACTCTGATTATTTGTTTGGCGAAAAGGTCGTTAACTGGACTAGTGATCAACTTGCTCAGTTTAATCAGGATTTCGAAAGAACCGTACGTCGATCCTGTAAAGATTGCTTAATGGAGCCTAGTAGTATTTCTAGGCACATTTTAGGGTTGGATTTGACGGAAAAGCACAGTCGTCGTTACGAGATAATTGAAGAAACTGCCAGGATTAAGGGTCGAGTTAGTTCTTACGCTTTATTCAAACTTTTCTATTGCTCTAAACTCGAATCCGGTTCTTCTAAGACGGAATTCGATTTAATCTGTAACACCTCAAATTCCAAATCACTCAGTGATGCATTCAGTAATCTCCGTTCAGATGAAGAAAAAAACGAGTTGGCAGGCAGATTAATAATTGGTATTGCCGGAATAGATTCGAATCGCTGTTTGCATCTAGCTGAAGAAGTTTTAACTCTGATGTGCAAAGAGGGCAACGCTCTGGCTCCTCGCTTGTCCTTGAGCCCAATCGAATCTTACACGAGGCTATTCGAAGCACTTGGAAAACACATTGGAAAGTTTGAATTCAGCAATTGGCTGATCAAAACAATCGAACGCGAAAAGGAGGAGTTTTTTGCTGGCTTAATTTATTTTATTCGAGACGAGAGACTAAATCGTGAGAACGCGGCCTTGGATAAAATTGTTCTAATTGACGAGTGCTATCTCGAGCTTTGTAAAAAATACTCAAATTGGATGAATCGCAATTTTATGGAGCTGCTACGAAGGGCTGCGGTCTTTGAGTTCAAGATCTGGCAAGCGATAGACACCGATAACAACTTCTCAAATTGGAATCATTTCGAAAATATTCTTATGGAGAACGACGAAGCAAAGATTCTTTTCGGAACACAGCAGATGTCGATAGGAAGATCATTAAATACAGGCGAAGTCATGTTTGGGTCTATTCATGGTGGAGATGAAAGCATTACCCATGAAATGGTCTCGTCAATTTGGCAGAAGCCATGGTATTCATCCTTGGAACCTTTGGCAAAGAAATTTATTGCAGCACATTACATCAAAACGGATCCCAATCAAAACGATTTAGACGATGTTACGGATCACCGCGTTGCTACTCTAGTGCAGGAGTGGGACCGTTTCGTTATTAACGCTGACATTAATAACGAAGAATAGAAGCCCGTCGCTTATCTATTCCATTGGCGCTTAAGTAAGGTTACGACATGTACATTAATGACATTCAAGTACCCGATGGGTTAAATCAAGCGCTCTTGAAGCACGAGCTTGTAATATTTGCTGGCTCCGGCGTTTCAATGCAAGGTGATTGCCCTCTTCCTGATTTTAGGGGACTTGTTAAACAAATCGCCGAGGTTGTTGCTCGACCGGGTTCCACAAACATAAATGAGCTATTGGAAGAACCTTGCGAAACGGCGCTTGGTCATTTAGATCAAATGGGGAATATACACCAAGCGTGTGCTCGTGCCATTGGAAAAGAACTTGAAGGGTATTCTGACCTGCATGTCGGCATATTAAAGTTATTTGGCATCAAAAGAAAAGTACGTGTAGTTACAACCAACTTCGACCGCAGGTTTGAAGGTGCCGCCGAATCAATAGGCATTTCATCTCAGACGTACATTGGCCCCGCATTACCCCTGGGTGACGATTTTGAAGGGATCGTCTATTTGCACGGAAACGTATTGTGTCCAGAACAGACCGTCTTAACAGATGTTGATTTTGGAAAGGCATATATCACCAACGCGTGGGCATCGCGCTTTCTGCTTGATATGTTCACGCGGTATACCGTGCTATTTGTTGGCTATAGCTGCAGCGATATGATGGTCAAATATCTAACTCGATCCATTTCGGCAGATATGAATGGGCGCATTTTCGCACTTGAGCGAGGTGACAGTAGAGATAGTGAGTGGAGTTCACTTGGTGTCATCCCAGTCCATTTTAATGACTATAACGAGTTGGCACCTCTATTTATGGGGTGGGAAAAATTAAGTAATGAGTCGTTGAGCGTACGTCGCTCTGCTGTTGCATCGTATGCAGAATTAACATCCCAGCTGTCTTATATGGAATACGAGAACCTTGCGTCTTTCTTTACCAATCCTGAAGACGGTGATGAAGAAAGAAATGCTCTTGCTACCGCATTTTGTACAAATGCCAATAGTATTGAGTCATTGAAGAGCCTCGTTGATTGCGGGATCGATTCATTCTTAACAAAAGACAAACTGGATGGTTGGGAATGGACCTTTCTCGATTGGTCAGTTGAATCTTTTTCAGTCGATCAATACGTAGATGTCTATCAAATTGCCTCGGGAAAAGGTCGAATGTTGTCATCGACATATGTCTGTCAGTCGCTTGAGCACATTGCCGATTCCCCTGATTTTTCGGATGCCAGCATTTCCTTCTGGCTCTCATTTTTAAATCTCGATAAGACAGACGATATATGGATGGGGTTCACGTTCCCAAAGCTATTGTCCAAAATTGCAAGTCCAGATCTGGCGCTAAGATTAATTGAAATCATGCTCTCTTACAAAGCGGAGTGGGTTAAAGGATTCGCCGGCACCAAAGGCAGTTTTTGCCCTCGATTTAGATTTAATTTTTCCGATAACGTCGAAACCGTCACCAAAGCAATCGTTGCCTGGGCGGATCGTCTTGGCGTGCGGCTGCTTTCATTGCTCTGTAATCGTTTGAGTGACATTGCTAATCTTGAAGCTGGCTATACCGATCTATGTGAATGGATAGACTCATCAAGTTTTATTCGCCATGCAATTGAAGATCATGAACAAGATATGCCTAAGGAGGGCACTTTTTGCGTAATGATCGATTGCGCAAGGGAGGTTGGTCGCAAACTCTTCTTGGCAAATATACTTGAGGCAAATAAGGTGCTTGCTTTAATAGATTCAAAGTGCAGTCTCATAAAACGCTTGGGTCTCTATTTATATTGCCTGAGCCCATCAGACGCTAACCAGGCTTTAGCTCTCGCAGTTAAGTGCGGGGCTCTTAAAGATCCAGCCGCCAAATTTGAGATATACCATCTTGTCCTCACGGCGTACCCCAAAGCAAGCAAGTTGGCTAAGAAAGAGTTTATCGAGGGGGTTAATTTAACATTCGCCAAATATGCGGACGATCACCACTGTTCGTATGCGCGTTTCAACTTATATCAGTGGCTTGTGGACAACAATGTAACGGACGATCTATTGCAGCAACAACTTGAACAGATCGCAGTCGACCATCCCAACTTTAAGCTAACCGAATTTCCGGACTTATCGTCCTTTACTACCTGCGGGTTTCCGCAAATTATCCCATTGACCGCATCGGAATTTACGGCAGAAAATGTAATCCAGCTGTTTGAAAGGGCAGGCGATGTTGGTCATGATGACTTTGAAGCGGACGAGATAGTTAGGGCCAGCTGTAACGCCCACCCTGACTCAGTGATTAAAGTCATTTCAGACATAGCCAACAGAATTGAATCCAAGCCTGAAATGCTCGCAGCTAAATTCATGCTGCTTAGCATTCCATGGGAATCATTAGATTCCGATAAACTTGCACAGCTACTTCCCGTTTTCAACATAACAGCAACATATCATGAGTCCTACGCGGCAACGATTCACGCCCTTGAGTACTTAGTCAGAAAAATTGACAATGCTCATGTAGCGGAATGCGTCCAGCTTACTCTCAGCTCGGTCGCACCCGAAAGAATACTGGCATGCGTCTCACACGAAGGCATTTCAAATAGCGTAAAGGAGGATTGGTTTTCCAGGGCGCTCAATAGTTCGTTGGGGCAAGCCGTCAACGCTCAAATTTACTTGCTGGCCAGATGCGATGAATTGGAACTCAATGACGGAAGCACCTCGCTGCTCGACTCAATTGAGCAGCTCATTGAGGCGTCATGCAACGACGAAGTCTCGTCAAACATTATATTTGCAGCGCTATTCTCGCAGCTAAATTTTTGGGTAACGAATCACATGCCCTTCTATAAGTCGCATATGGAGTCGGCGTTGGTAAACAACGATGTTCCCGGGCACATCGGAAGTGTTTGGGGACTCAGCAATTTGAATATTGCGAATCGCCAAACATGGCGCTCCCTTAGCGAAGTGTGGCTTAAGTTTTCAGTTGCGCCTTGTGAGGAGCTCAGCAAGCCTTATGAACGCATTAGGAAGTACTGCCTATTCTCATCAATTCGTTTTGACGAGAAGGAAAGCCGCTCTAGATCGCGTCGGAAATGTTGGTGTAAGCGCGCCGACGGCTGACCGCCAAACGCAAGCGGCCCCTGTCCTAGAATCTGGAATTGCTACATAACACAGGTTCTGGGAAAGGACAGGGACCGCTATGGAGATATTAGCAGACGCGATGCCGGATAAGGCCGCCATCCCGAGGTCGACCGACGGGATGGTCGACATCCAGTCGCTGCTCAGGCTGCTCGCCGAGCAGGTGGTCAACGCCATCATGGACGAGGAGGCCGACCAGCTCTGCGGCGATGGGGCCAACAGCAGGAACGGCTACCGCAACCGCACGCTCGAGACGTGCGTGGGCACGCTCAACCTGAGAATCCCCAAGCTCAGGACGGGCAGCTTCTTCCCCGAGGACGTCCTCGAGCGCTACCAGCGCGTCGACCGCGCGCTCGTCGCGGCGGTGGCCGAGATGTACGCCACCGGCACCAGCACCAGGAAGGTGCAGAGGATAGCCGAGAAGATGGGCATCGAGAGGCTCGGCAGGGACCGAGTGTGCGCGATCGCCGCGACCCTCGACGCCGAGATAGCCGACCTCGCGGAGGGGCCGCTCGATGCGCGCGCGATACCCTACATCTGGCTCGACGCGACCTACGTCAAGTGCCGGCGCGGGGGCCGCGTGGCTTCGACCGCGGTGGTCACGGCGATAGGCTGCGACGAGTCCGGCTGGAGGCGGGTGCTGGGGGTGTCCGTGGTGGACACGGAGTCCTACGAATCGTGGCTCGGTTTCCTGCGGAAGCTGCGCGACCGCGGCGCGACCGGCACCGAGCTCGTCGTATCCGATGCCCACGGGGGCCTGGTCAGGGCCGTAGGCGAGGTCTTCCAGGGGGCGGCCTGGCAGCGATGCGCCGTGCACCTGATGCGCGACTGCATGCGCGAGGCCGGCTCCTGGCAGCTGAGGCGCCGCGTGGGGCGCATCGTCTCCTCGGTCTTCCGCGCCAGGGACGCCGCCACCGCCGTGGCCATGTACCACGCGGCGTGCGAGATGCTGGAGGGGTGCTGCCCGAGGGCGGCGAGGGTGCTCGAGGAGGCGGAGCCCGACGCGCTCGCGTACCTGGACTTCCCGCCGTCGCACTGGAAGCGCCTGCGCACCAACAACGTGCAGGAGCGCGCCAACAGGGAAATCAAGCGCCGCTCGCGCGTGGTGCAGGTCTTCCCGTCGGAGAGTTCGCTGCTCAGGCTCGTGGGCGCCGTCATGTGCGACCAGGCCGAGACATGGTCCGGCTCGCGCTACTTCTCGGAGAGGAAGATGGCCGAGATGCATGACACCGCGTTCAGAATGGGTGCCGCGGGCGAGCACGACTGGGCGGAGCTGGAGAAGGCGGCCAGGAAGATGATTGAGTATTTGCTCGCTTGAGCACTGCCGAATATCGCGAAACGGTACCGCCGATA
>CBCSNQ010000051.1:0-13389 GCA_965141565.1 uncultured Collinsella sp.
CGGCGGCACTGGGCGTCTCCGAGCTCCATGGCACCAAGATTGTGCCGCTGGAGGTATAACCCGTGGCGCTGGTATTTGACGTTCAGCAGGCGAACGGTAAGCCCGACGACAACCGTCGTCCCGGCACCGCGTGCCCTTTTTGCGATACAGAAGGGCTCACCGACATCATTCGCCGTGATGGCGATTGCATTTGGCTCGAGAATAAGTTCAAGACCCTGCGCGCCACCCGTCAAACCGTGCTGATCGAGTCGGCCGATCACGATGCCGACCTGGTGACCTACGAGCCGGATGAACTCCACCATGTGATGCGGTTTGCCCTGGGTTGCTGGCAGCAGATGATCGATTCACAGCAGTATCGAAGCGTGCTCATGTACAAGAACAAGGGTCCGCTCTCGGGCGGTAGTCTCGTGCATCCGCACATGCAGATTGTGGGTTTGGAGCAGGAAGACGGCTACACTTCGCTGACTTCTGCCAATTTCGAAGGCATCAATGTCTGGCAACAGGGGAGGATCTCGGTCAATATCTCAACCGAACCGATCATGGGGTTCTTTGAGATCAACGTTTCAGCCCCGCAGGGAATCGCCGCCAGCGATGACACGAGAGACCAAGCCGAGACGGACCTCTTCGCCGATGCAATCCAGATAGCTCTGCGCTATATCTTGCACGAGCACCATGGCGGTCGTGCAGAGTCGTACAACCTGTTCTTCTATCACATGAGCGACCGAACCATTGCCAAGGCGCTTCCACGTTGGGTGGTTTCACCCTACTTTGTCGGGTATCGGCTGGCTCAGGTCAATGCTGAGACCACGCTCGATGTCGATGCGGAGCGACTCCGCGCACATCTGGAGGCGCTCACATCGTAAAGTGAGCGCCCGCACACTGCGGACGGTTTAGCGCGCCATTGCATCGCGGCCGGCCTCGACGCGCTTGCGCTGGGCGGCGCGCTCCTCGCCGGTCAGACGCTCAAAGAAGTGCCCGATAAGCGAGGCGAGCACCTGCTGAAACAACGTTCCACACATGACGGGAAACACAACTTCGCCCGGAAAGTATTGCGTGGCGATGACGGCGCCCGAAGAGATATTGCGCATGCCGCAGGTAAAGCACATGGTGGTCGTTTCGCTATATGGCAGATGCAGCGCGCGGGCGACCAGAATGCCGACGACAAAGCCGCTGATGGCGAAGACCAAAATAAAGAGGGCGACTTCCAAGCGCACCGCGTTCATGTGCAGCACGTACTCGCTCATGGCGGTGGAGTTGGAGGCGATAACGCCCATCATCATGAACTTGCAGGCGGGCGAGAGCGCGGGGGAGAGTTTTTCGTGCCCCCATCCGCGCGTGAGCTCGTTGATCACGATGCCGAGCACGGCGGGGATGGCGATCATAAAGGCCATGTCTTGCATCATGCTCGGCACATCGATCGAGACGGTGGCGCCCAGCAGGAGCTTGAGCGTGAGCGGAATCGTCACAGGGGAGATAACCGAGGACGTCAGGATGATGGTGAGCGCGAGCGGGCCGTTGCCGCCGAACATGCTAATCCACATAAAGGCAGTGACCGCCACGGGTACGCTGTACTCGAGCACGATGCCGCAGACAAGGTTGGGATTGGAGCCAAAGAATAACGATCCCATGGCATAGGCCGCGATGGGAATAAGCGCCGCCGAGACGAGCAGTGCCAAAATCAGGTGCAGGGGACGGCGGAACACCTCGGCTACCTGGTGGAAGGTGTTGCTGAGCGCACCCTGAAACGTCATAAAGGCGAAGAGGGCGGGAACAATGGGCTTGAGCACGCCAATCTGCTGGGGAAAGAGCACGCCGAGCGCCACGCAAATCGGAACGATGACCTGCATATGCCCCGCGAGGAACTTTCCCAGTCCAGTCCATTGCTTCATATGTCCCGTGACTCCCTTTATCCGCGAACTCGTTTGTATGGATATGCTAGACGCTCGTATGCGTCCGTGCGGCTGAAACGCTCGATTATTTCGAGGCTATTACCGGCATCGTTTACCGAAACCGCGGCGTGCTGCGGCGATTTGCGTCCGCGCCGCACGGTATAATAAATCCGTTCAACAGATCTGCCTGCCGAAGCGGGCATACACAGAGGACTCATCGCTATGAACCGTGAGAGGTATCGCGGCGACCTGCCCCTATCGGGGGTGGGCGCCTATGTCATCGCTTAAGACGACGCATCGCTGGGCGGTCGCTCAGCAAAATCCCGAGCTCGAAAAGGAGCTTTCGGCTGGTCTGGGCATACCCGGGCTGGTGGCGCGCATTATGGTTGCGCGCGGCATTGCCTCGATTGAGGAAGGACAGCTGTTTTTGACGCCTTCGCTCGATCGCGACTGGGCCGACCCACTCATTATCCCGGGCATGTCGGTCGTTGCCGACCGCGTCGAGCGTGCTATTCGCAACCACGAGCACATTGCAGTCTTTGGCGATTTTGACGTTGACGGCATTACGTCGACCTGCCTGTTGACCGAGGCGCTGCGCACGTTTGGCGCCGATGTCACGCCGTTTATTCCGCATCGCTTTGATGAGGGCTACGGTCTTTCGCGCGCGGCACTCGACCGCGTTAACGAGCTCGCTCGCCCCCAGCTGATCGTGACCGTCGATAACGGCATTGCCGCCAAGGAAGAGGTTTCCTATCTGGAGAGTCTGGGGATCGATTTGGTGGTCACGGACCATCACGAGCCCTCCGATCAAGTGCCGCAGGGCGTGCCCCTGACCGACCCTAAGCTCGAGGACGAGGGCCCCTCGCGCGAGCTTGCCGGTGCCGGCGTGGCGCTCAAGCTGGTGCAGGTTTTGGGCGAGCGTCTGGGCAAGCCGTCGTATTGGCGTTCGCTGATTGAGGTTGCGGCGCTGGGCACCGTGTCCGACATGATGCCGCTCACGCCCGAGAACCGCGCACTGGTCGCCGAGGGCATCCAGCAGATGCGCGTGACGGCCCGTCCCGGCTACATCGCACTTGCCGCGCTCGCC
This sequence comes from uncultured Collinsella sp., assembly GCA_965141565.1. Taxonomy (GTDB): domain Bacteria; phylum Actinomycetota; class Coriobacteriia; order Coriobacteriales; family Coriobacteriaceae; genus Collinsella. The sequence goes on from CBCSNQ010000051.1 coordinate 2,977, forward strand.
AAGGCGGACCTTTCGAGCATTACGGCGGATGGCCTGTCATTCTCGCTCATTCCCCGCTTAAACGCTGCCGGTCGCATGGCCGATCCCAAGCTGGCGCTCGACCTGCTGCTTGCCCGCAATCCCATCGAAGCAAGCGCGCTGGCGGCTGAGCTCGAGGAAATCAACCGCCAGCGCCGTGAGATCGAGGCGGAGCTCACGCGCGATGCCATGGCAAAGGTCGAGGAGACCTATGACGGCGGACGCGCGATTGTCGTGGGTGGCGAGGGCTGGCACGAGGGTGTCAAGGGCATCGTGGCAAGCCGTCTGACCAACCGCTATCACGTGCCGGCGCTGCTGTTCTCGATCGAGGACGGTATCGCGCGCGGCTCTGGTCGCTCGGTGGGCAAAGTTAACCTGTTTGACGCCGTCGAGCGCTGTTCCGACCTGCTGATTCGTCGCGGCGGACATGCCGGTGCGGTGGGTGTGACCATCGAGGCATCCAAGCTCGATGAATTCCGTCGTCGCCTTTCCGCCGTGCTATCGGAGATTCCCGCCGAGGACTTTGAAGACATCGACGAGGTTGCCGCCACGGTCGACCTTTCCGAACTGAATATCGAGACTATAGAGCAGATTTCCCGTCTTGAGCCGTTTGGCCAGGGCAACAAGGTGCCGCTGCTGGCCGCCGAGGGCGTGACGATGTGCGATCGCGCCGTGGTGGGCAAAACCGGCGAGCACATGCGCTTTGTGGCGACCGATGGCGCCGCGAGCGTGCCGGCCATTATGTTCCGCGTGCCGCAAATCGATAAGCTCATCAACTGCGATAGCGCTGTCGACTTGGTGTTCGAGGCCGTTGCCGAGCATTGGCAGGGGCGTGTGAAGCCCAAGCTCATGATCAAGGATGTTCTGGTCCGCGATACCACGCTGCCCAGCGTCGACGATCCGGCATGCGAGCTTCGTCGTGGCGTGCAGCCGGCGGATTCCGGCCTGCGCCTGGAGTCGCGTAAGCGCGAGACACTCGCCCAGCTTTCTTATACCGAGCTGACGCGCTCGCTTATCCATAGCTTTATAGGCTCGAACCAGCCGCACCGCGCGCAGGTCGAGGCGCTCGATGCCCTGGCCGATCACCAAAGTGTTCTGGCCGTTATGGGAACGGGGCGCGGCAAGTCGCTCATCTTCCATGTGCATGCCGCGCGCGAGGCGGTTCTTCGTGGTCGTGCGAGCATCTTTGTCTATCCGCTGCGCGCGCTCGTTGCCGACCAGGCCTATCACCTCTCGTCGACGATGGCCGCGCTCGGCATTGGCGTCGGCGTGTTGACCGGCGAGACCGTGGAGGCCGCACGCGATGACGTGTTCGCCGGCCTAGCTTCGGGCCGCACCGGTATCGTGCTCACGACGCCCGAGTTCCTATCTATCCACCGTGACCGCTTCGCGCGTTCGGGCCGCATCGGCTTTGTCGTTATCGACGAGGCGCACCACGCCGGCCTTGCCAAGGGCGGCGACCGCAGCGCCTATTTCGACATGCCCGATATCCTCAAAGCCCTGGGCGACCCGGTCGTTATGGCTGCGACGGCCACCGCGACGGCTCCGGTTGTGGCCGAGCTTGCTCGCATGCTGCCGATCACTCGCACGGTGGTCGACGAGACGGTGCGCGAGAACCTGCAGCTCGAGGACGACCGCGATCTTGCAAGTCGCGAGAACCGTTTGGTGTCGATTGTGGCGACGGGGGAAAAGACCGTCATCTACGTCAATTCGCGCGACCAGTCCGTGGCGCTCGCCAAGACGTTGCGCAAGCGTGTGCCCGATTGCGCAACCCATATCGCGTTCTATAACGCGGGGCTTGCGCGTTCCGATCGCCGTCGCGTGGAGGAAGCATTCCGAGACGGCAGCCTCAGCTGCATCGTCTCGACATCTGCCTTTGGCGAGGGCGTCAACCTGCCCGATATCCGCCATGTCGTGCTCTATCACATGCCGTTTGGCGGCATTGAGTTTAACCAGATGAGCGGCCGCGCCGGTCGCGATGGCCAGCCCGCCGTGATCCATCTGCTCTATTCGTCGCGCGACGCCCGCATTAACGAGCGCCTACTCGACTGCTATGCGCCCGAGCGCGACGAGCTCGTCACGCTCTATCGAGCGCTGCAGACCATGTGGCGCTCCAACCGTGGCAAGACGGGGGACGATTCATTCTGCGCAAGTGATATCGACATCGCGCAGATGTGCCTTGCCATCGATGCCCGCACGCCGGTCGACGAGCGCTCGGTGGAAAGCGGCCTGGGAATCTTCGAAGAGCTTGGTTTCTGTCGCGTTTCGGGGTTTGACGACACTCGTCGTATCGCGATGGCCGAAAACCCCGGCCGCGTGCAATTGAGCAGGTCAATTCGCTATTTGGAGGGCTTGCGCTCGCGCATGGAGTTCTCGGCTTTCCGGAGCTGGGCGCTCGATTCGTGCGCTTCTGATATGCTAGCCAAAGTTAACCGCCCGATCGTACCGCGGGCCTAGGGGAAGGGGACCTCGATGGATGCCGCAGCCCGTACCGCCCATGATTCCACCCTCCAGCCGTTTTCGGAGATGGAGCACTATAAGCATGCCGATGAGCTGCCGCCCGAGATTATGGCGGACAGCTACGACAAGCTGGAGCGCCTGTGCCTCAAATATATGAATGAGGACGACTTTTCTAAGGTTGAGCAGGCCTACTGCTTTGCCGCCGAGAAGCACTGCAACCAAAAGCGCCGCTCGGGCGAGATGTACATTAACCATCCCGTCGAGGTTGCCATCATTTTGGCCGATCTCAAGATGGACTGCGATGTGGTGTGTGCCGCGCTGCTGCACGATACCGTCGAGGATACCGAGACCTCGCTCACCGATGTTTCCGGCCTGTTTGGCGAAACCGTTGCTGAGCTCGTCGATGGCGTGACCAAGCTCACCAACATCGAAGTCGACAGCATGGACGAGAAACAGGCCCTCACGCTGCGCAAGATGTTCCTCGCCATGTCCAAGGACATTCGTGTCATCATCGTTAAACTTGCCGACCGTCTGCACAACATGCGTACGCTGGCGGCCCTGCGTGAGGATCGTCGCCTGTTTAAGGCTCGCGAGACCATGGACGTGTACGCGCCCTTGGCCGACCGCCTGGGCATGAGCTCTATTAAGTGGGAGCTCGAGGACCTGTCCTTCTTCTACCTGGAGCCCGATGCCTACCAGCGCATCGCGCGCATGGTGGCTGAGTCGCGCGAGGTCCGCGAGCGCTACCTTGCCGAGACCATCAAGACGCTCACCGACGAACTCAACCGCATTGGCCTGGAGGGCTTCCAGATTAATGGCCGCTCCAAGCACTATTGGTCCATCTACCAAAAGATGAAGCGCAAGGGCAAGGAGTTCTCCGAGATCTACGACCTGGTGGCGCTGCGTGTTATTACCCATTCGGTGCGCGATTGCTACTCCACGCTCGGTGCGGTGCATACGCTGTGGCATCCCATGCCTGGTCGCTTTAAAGACTATATCGCCATGCCCAAGGTCAATAACTACCAGTCGCTCCATACGACGGTCATCGGCCCCACGGCTCGTCCGCTCGAGATTCAGATTCGAACCTACGAGATGCATGAGCAGGCCGAGTATGGCATTGCCGCCCACTGGCTATATAAGAAGTCGGGCGGATCGTCTGCTTCCAAGACCAATGACGCTCAACGTTTGGACGACCAGATCAACTGGCTCAAGCATTCGCTCGATTGGGCTGCGTCTGATGAGATCACCGACGCCAAGGAATACCTGCATTCGCTGAAGGTCGACCTCTTCGATCAGGAGATCTTCGTCTTTACGCCCAAGGGCGAGGTCATGGCGCTTCGTGCCGGCTCCACGCCGCTCGACTTTGCCTATGCCGTTCACACCGAGGTGGGAAACCACTGCGTCGGCGCTAAGATCAACGGTGCTGTGGCCCCGCTCACGCACGAGATCAAGACGGGCGACCGCGTTGAAATCCTGACTAACAAGAGTTCCAAACCGTCGCGTGATTGGCTCAAGATCGTCAAGACGCCTTCGGCCAAGTCCAAGATCCGTCGCTACTTTGCCGCCGCGACTAAGGACGACGACGCTGCCGCCGGCCGCGATATGCTGGCCAAGGACCTGCGCAAGCGCGGGTATGGCATCTCCACGCCGCGCTCCACGCGTGCGCTCAACGCCGTGGCGGAGCAGTTTAACTTCAAGCAGCTCGAGGACCTGTTTGCCGCCGTCGGCGCCGGCAAGGTTGCCCCGCGCGCTGTGGGTAATAAGGTCGAGCAAATCTTGGACCCCAAGCCCGAGGAACAGCTCACCAAGGCCGAGGCTATCGCCGAGGTCGTGAAACAGCCTGCTCGCGGCTCCAACCGCAAGCCGCAAAAGCGCGGCAAGAGCGCCAGCAACGGCATTATCGTCAAGGGCGAGAGCAACAGCGGCCTGCTGGTCCGTCTGGCTCATTGCTGCAACCCCGTGACGGGCGACGACATCGTCGGCTTCATCACGCGCGGTCGTGGCGTTTCGGTGCATCGCGCCAACTGCCCCAACGTCAAGGGTCTTATGGAACATCCCGAGCGCATGATCGATGTGGAGTGGGACGGCGCTGCCGACACCCTCTTCCAGGTCGAGATCGTGGTCGAGTGCCTGGACCGCATGGGCCTGCTCAAGGATGTCACCATTGCCATTGGCGATGCGGGCGGCAATATCCTTTCTGCCGCCACGTCGACCAACCGCGAGGGTATTGCAACCCTGCGCTTTATGGTCGAGATCTCGGACGCGAGCGGTCTGGATCCGCTGCTGGCTTCCATCAGCAGTGTCGATTCGGTCTACGACGCTCGCCGTCTTATGCCCGGCGAAGGCGGAGCTCAGCTCAAGCGCCGTGTGTAGGTGCGAGAGCCTCTCAGCATCATAGATATTGGTTACGTTCGAGGCATCGTTTGGTGCCTCGAACGTATTTTAGAAGGAGGGTATGCGCATGGGCGATATGACTTTGGACCTGACACCCCGAGGTGCGGCTTCGATTGAGGCGCTCGTCAACGGCCCGATTCAGACCAACAGTTACGCCGTGATTTCGAATGACGAGTGCTTAATCGTCGATCCGGCGTGGGAGGGCGAGCGTCTTGTGGAGCATATCCGCACCGCGCATCCCGAGGTTCGCGTACTCGGCTCTGTCTGCACGCACGGTCATGCCGACCATGTTGGCGGGGTCGCCGGGGTTCGAGCTGTCGTTGGCGACAGCGCACTATATGAGTTGTGCGCTAAGGACGTGACGGTGCCTCGCGCAAATATCGAGGAGCAGCGCGCCATGTGGGGTATTGAGACGCCCGATCCGGACGAGCCGACGCGGCTGCTTGCCGAGGGCGATACGATTGAATTGAGCGATATCTGCCTGCAGGTGATCGAGACGCCGGGGCATACGCCGGGCGGCATCGTCCTGTTCGCCGCGACCGAGCAGGGGAACATCGCCTTTGTGGGCGACACACTTTTCCCGGGCAGCCACGGTCGTACCGATCTTTCCGGCGGTGACGAGGCGGCGATTATGCGCTCGCTCTCCAAACTTGCCAAGATGCTTCCGCCCGATACCGTTTGCTTGACGGGCCATGGCGATTCGACCACGATGGCGCGCGAACTTATGCAGAATCCGTTTATGCAGATGTAGGCTCGAAGCCGTCTTTCGAACCACGAAGACCGCTCAATCGTCAAGCTATTTTCCCCAGTGGGTCGATTCTGTGGGGCAAACGGTCAAAAATTGTCCAATCGGATGGTATTCGTGAACAAACGAACGTTTATGCTCGGGTATGTCGTGGTAAAATCTCAGGCGTTATCGGAGCAACCTTACAGGAGGTTTCTTTTATGCTCGTCAACGCAGCAGACATGCTCAAGAAGGCCGAGGCCGGCAAGTACGCTCTCGGTGCCTTCAACACCAACAACCTCGAGTGGACCCTGGCTATTCTCCAGGCCGCCGAGGAGGCCAAGTCTCCGCTGATCCTTCAGTGCACCGCTGGTGCCGCTAAGTGGATGGGCGGTTTCAAGGTCTGCGCCGACATGGTCAAGGCTGCCGTCGAGGCCACGGGCGTTACCGTCCCCGTCGCCCTTCACCTCGATCACGGTTCTTACGAGGACTGCTTCAAGTGCATCGAGGCCGGCTTCACGTCCATCATGTATGACGGCTCTCACGAGGAGACCTTCCAGCTTAACCTCGACCGCACCAAGGAGCTCGTTGAGCTTGCCCACTCCAAGGGCATGTCCATCGAGGCCGAGGTCGGCGGCATCGGCGGCACCGAGGACGGCGTGACCTCCAACGGCGAGCTCGCTGACCCCGCTGAGTGCAAGCAGATTGCTGACCTGGGCGTCGACTTCCTCGCCTGCGGTATCGGCAACATCCACGGCGTGTATCCCGCCGACTGGGCTGGCCTTTCCTTCGAGCGTCTGGGCGAGATCAAGGCTCAGACCGGCGACCTGCCCCTCGTTCTGCACGGTGGTACCGGCATCCCCGAGGATCAGATCAAGAAGGCCATCTCCCTGGGTATCTCCAAGATCAACGTCAACACCGATCTGCAGCTCGTCTTCGCCAAGGGCGTTCGCGAGTATATCGAGGCTGGCAAGGATCAGCAGGGCAAGGGCTTTGACCCCCGCAAGCTCCTCAAGCCTGGTCGCGACAACATCGTTGCCCGCACCAAGGAGCTCATGGAGGAGTTTGGCTCCGTCAACAAGGCGTAAGTAGCGGTTTAACTTTCCCGTCGGAGGCCCCGTTCACCCTACGCTTTTCCCTTGCGCTCACCTGGCTTTGCCAGAAGTCGCGCAATGGGAAAAGCTTCGGGTGAACGGGGCCTCCTTCGTTAACTCGCCACAGGGTTACTGGGCTGAATTCATTTTTTATAGGTACCGTTTATCGGTGTTGAGGGTTCCTTTATTGGGGCTTTCTTTTTATCTCGCTACAATGGACTTCAAGAGTTCTAATGACTTGGAGTTTGGTATGGCTGTTATTAATGTGCTGCCTTCGGATGGGAAGGTTATTGACGAGGGTCCTGTTGGTTGCTCTGTTGATGTTTGCAATGATGACTTCCGTTTTCTAGATGTTGGCTTGCCACCCGAGATTCTGCGTTTAAAGGACGCGGGGTATCTTTCGCAGGCTATTGAGGCTTGCGACCGCCTACTTGCCCAAGATCCCGATCCCTCGCTTGCTGCCTGCGTTCGTGCCGAGCGGTATCGCATGCTTGAGACGCCGCTTCATTTTTCGGTGTCGCGCGATCGAGCTATTGCGATGATTCGCGAGGAGTGGCCTGAGTTTACCGAGGAGCAGTTTGACGATCTGATTGACCGTAAGCGTATTGACTGGCGCTTTATCGATGGCGAGCTGTTCGTCCTCGACAACTTCCTCGATTCGCTTCGCGTATATCCCAAAGAGGTCCCCGGCATGCGTCCCGATTCTACGGACGGAATAGCACTGCGCGACGAGATGCTCAAGGAGATGGAGTCACAAAACGGATTGGCTCGCGTCATTACGCTTAAAGCGTCCGTGTCTGTCCCCGGCGCTCTGGAGGGGGAGACCGTTTGCGCTTGGCTTCCCGTCGCGGCTGCCTGCCGTCAGCAGTCTCGGGTCGAGATTCTCGACATGACGCCGGAGGGTGCTGTTGCTCCCGCGAACGCTTCGGCGCGTACCGCCTCGTGGTCTTCTTCGAGTGAGCGCTCATTCTCGGTGACTTATCGTTATCACATCGATGCTGCTTATTGTGATGTCTACGGTGGCACACTTCCGGTTCATCCGCGTATGGACGCGCCTCTGCCCGAGGATATTTCCGAGGACCGTCCGCACATTGCATTCACGCCGTATCTGCAGCAGCTGACGGCCGGTGTTGTTGACGGACTCGAGGATCCGCTCGATCGCGCTCGTGCTATCTATGATTATCTGACGCAGCATATCGACTATCGCTATCAGCCGCCGTACTTGCTTTTGGGATCTATTGCCGATGACTGCGCGCATTCGCTCCGCGGCGATTGCGGCGTTATGGCGCTCACGTTTATCACCATGTGCCGTATCGCGGGCGTGCCTGCCCGTTGGCAGAGCGGCCTGTACGTTGCGCCCGATTCGGTGGGGTCGCACGACTGGGCAGAGTTCTATACGCCGCAGACCGGTTGGCTCAACGCCGACGTGTCATTTGGATCTTCTGCTCACAGGATGGGGGAGGAGTGGCGCCGCCGTCACTACTTTGGCAATCTCGACCCATGGCGTATGGTGGCCAACAATCGATTCCAGGCAGAGTTTGAGCCCTCTTTCGACGGCATGCGCGAGGACCCTTACGATAACCAGATGGGTGAGGCTTCGGTCGACGGTCGCGGATGCCGTCAGCGCGAGATGCTACGCACGGTCGAACTCATCGAAATGCTCGAAGTTCCATTTTCGGACTAATCGGTAGAAAGCTGTGATAAACTAACTCACGCATTGCGTGCCCGAGTGGCGGAATTGGCAGACGCAGTGGACTCAAAATCCACCGTTGGCAACAACGTGCGAGTTCGAGTCTCGCCTCGGGCACCATACATGCAAGTGAGCGTTCAAGGGGGTCAAGGCCCCCTTTTTCGTGCCGAACTCGCGTGAGCGCGCGGAGCGTTAAGCAAACAGGCCTGTGGCCTGTTTGTAGCGGAGCGTGGCGAGGGCGCCATGCGCCCGAAGCCCGGGGCTTCGCGAAGCGAAGTCCCTTCGAGTCTCGCCTCGGGCACCATACATGCACCTGCGCTTCAAGGGGGTTGCGGCCCCCTTTTTCGTGTACGTAATGTGATAACGCGCTGTACGTGTTATTATTCGCAAGGCGTTGTTTCCGCAATGCCCTAAAGAGGAACCCGAGGGTTCCCACCTTTTGGCGCCAATGAGCAGCTGACTGGTCATACAACTTAGATTACCTTCCTCAAATCGAGGAAGTCTATGTGTACGACCTGGTTGCTGAGAAGCGCCGGGTTATTTTTTTATGAATGGAGGTAGGGAAAATAGCTAAGTCTGATGACACCCGCATCAACGACGAGATCACTGCATCTTCGTGCCGTTTGATTGGCGTCGATGGCTCTCAGCTCGGCCTGTTCGCCATCCGCGATGCCCAGCGCGTCGCCGACGATCAGGGTCTCGACCTGGTCGAGATCGCTCCCAACGCGGAGCCGCCGGTCTGCAAGGTCATGGACTACGGTAAGTTCAAGTACCAGCAGGCCATGAAGGCCAAGGCTGCTCGTAAGAACCAGTCCAAGGTCGAGGTCAAGGAAATGAAGTTCCGACCCAAGATCGACGTTGGCGACTACGAGACCAAGAAGGGCCACGTTCTGCGTTTCCTCAAGAAGGGCGCGCGCGTTAAGATCACCATCATGTTCCGCGGCCGTGAGATGGCTCACCCGGAGCAGGGCCTTAACGTTCTCGAGCGTCTCGCCGAGGATCTCAAGCCTTACGCTACGGTCGAGTCCAAGCCTAAGATGGAAGGCCGTAACATGCTTATGCTGCTCGCCCCGATTAAGGGCGCCTTCGATGAGGATAAAGCGGCAAGCGATACCAAGTAACTAGTGTTCTGTAACCGATTAAGGAGTATTTCATGCCTAAGATGAAGTCCCACAGCGGCACCAAGAAGCGTTTCCGCAAGACTGGTACCGGCAAGCTTATGCGCGCCAAGGCTTTCAAGAGCCACATCCTGAGCAAGAAGTCCACCAAGCGTAAGCGTGGCTTCCGTCAGGAGACCGAGATCGCCGCTGCCGACCGCAAGGTCATCAAGTCGCGTCTCGCCTAAGTTCGTTTTTTCGTTTTACCGTCTAGGAGTTGATAGAACATGGCACGTATTAAGCGCGCTGTTGCCGCCAAGAAGAAGCGCCGTACCGTTATGCACCGTGCGAAGGGTTACTACGGTGCCGCTTCGCGTACTTACAAGCATGCTAAAGAGCAGGTCCAGCACTCCCTGCAGTATCAGTATCGTGATCGCCGCAACAAGAAGCGCGAGATCCGTTCTCTCTGGATCACTCGTATCAACGCTGCTGCTCGTCTGAACGACATCTCTTACTCTCAGTTCATGCACGGCCTGAAGGTTGCCGGCATCGAGCTCGACCGCAAGGTCCTGGCTCAGATGGCTTACGAGGACATCGAGTCCTTCAACGAGCTGGCTACCATTGCCAAGAAGGCTCTCGAGGCCTAATAGATTCTCTTGAATCGCTAGGGGAGTGTCGCGTTGTGCGCGGCGCTCCCCTTTTTTATCGAAAGCGCTGGTTTACATTGCTAAAAGCGCGGGTAGATAAACACTTACAGGTGACCGATCTTTATATATCTCTTAACCGAAGGGTCATCATCTGATACGTGCAGTATTTCTGCACCAGCCTTTCTATGACATATATAGGAAGCGATGTATTGTGTAGGACTTGTGAAGAGTGGAATTCCCGCCCGCGGGGCCCCTCCGGTCTGGCAATATATCTCCTTGCCGCGCGGCC
>CBCSNQ010000052.1:0-13081 GCA_965141565.1 uncultured Collinsella sp.
TAGAGGCACTCGGTCAGAATCTGGAACACCTCGCTGCGCTCCAGTTTCTTGGCGCAGCCGCCGGTGAGCACGCAGGTGCCCGCAACCTTGTGCAGCGTCTCGTCGGACGCGTCGGAGCCCATCTCGGCGAAGCTCGTGGGAAGCCCCATCTTGCCGATGAACGTCTGCAGGCGGTCGATGCCCTCGAGCGCCACCGTAAGGTCGTCTTTGCCCTTGGCGTCGACGCCCCACACCTCGCTCGCCCAGCGGGCGAACTGCGCGGGCGCCTGGGGGGCCAGGTGGCGGTAGAGCGCAGGGTGGATGACCGCGAGGCCCATTCCGTGGTTGGTGTGGGTGTACGCGCCGTACTGGTGCTGGATCATGTGCGCCTGGAAGTCCGTTGACTTGCCGATCTTGAGCACGCCGTTCTCGGCCATGGCGGAGTCGTATACGAGCTCGCTTCTGGCATCGAGGTTCTGGTCGTCGTCCGCGATGATCCGCATGTTGCGGATGACGTTACGCTGGATGGCGAGGTTGATGTCGTCGGTGACATTGCGCCCGCGCGGGCTTCCGAAATAGCTCTCCATGCAGTGCGAGAGCGTGTCGAACGCGCCGCTCATGAACTGCGCGTGCGGTACGGTGAGCGTGAGCGCCGGGTCGAGCGCCGCCCACATGGGCATCGCCCCCAGATAGGCGCCCTTCACGTGTGTCTCCTCGTTGGTGATGACGGCGCCGTTGTTCTGCTCGGCGCCCGTGCCGGAGAGTGTCACGATGCAGCCCATGGGGATGAACGAGCTCGGCATCTTGCCGTCGACGTGCTCGAACGTCTCGATGTCCTCGTCAAGCATCGCCTGCGCGGAGACCACCTTGCAGCAGTCGAAGACCGACCCGCCGCCGACGGAGAGAATGAAGTCGACCTGTTCCTTGCGTGCGAGCGCGGCGCCTTCCTGGCACTTCTCGTAGGTCGGATTGGGCATGATGCCGCCGAAGTCCACCACGCGCTTGCCCGCGCTCGTGAGCTTATCGACCACGTGGCCGTAGACGCCGGTTCGTTTGACCGAGCCTCCGCCGTAGGCGAGCATCACTGTCTTGCCCATGGCACCCATCTCGGCGTCGAGCGCCTGGTCCATGGCCCCCTCGCCGAAGTAGTTCCTGACCGGGTAGTCGTACGTGAATGAGTTCATGGCAATTCCTCCTAGTAAGTTATCAGTGCGGTCTAACCGCTCGTCTACACGTTGCGCACGAGCCCGGACATCCATTCGATGGTGGCGGGGTCGTGGTGGTCGAAGAACGCGCTGCGCCCGGTGTCGAGCGCGGCGATGGCGACCATCTCGTCGTCGCCCAGCGCGAAGTCGAAGACGTCGAAGTTTTGCTCCATGCGATCGCGGTGCGTGCTCTTAGGGATACAGGCCACACCGCGCTGCAGCAGCCAGCGCAACACGACCTGGGCGACCGTCTTGCCGTGTGCCTCGCCGATGCGAGCGAGGACCTCGTTGCGGAAGAGGTCGTTTCTGCCCTCCGCAAAGGGTGCCCAGCCCTCCATGGCCACCTCCTTGCCGGCCATGTACTCCTGCGCCTCGCGCTGCTGGAAGAACACGTTGCACTCGACTTGGTTCACGGCGGGGGCGATGCGGTTGAACGAGATGAGGTTTGCGAGGTGATCGGGGTAGAAGTTAGCTGTGCCTATGGCGCGGATAACGCCCTGCTCGTAGAGCTCCTCCATGGCGCGCCACGCGCCGAAGACGTCGCCGAACGGCTGATGGATGAGGTAGAGGTCGACGTAGTCGAGCCCCAGCCGCTTGAGCGACGCGTCGAAGCCGCGCTTGGCCCCCTCGTAGCTCACATCCGACATCCACAGCTTGGTCGTCACGAACACCTCGTCGCGCGGCAGGCCGCTCGCACGAATGGCAGCCCCGACCGCCTCTTCGTTGCCGTAGCTCGCGGCCGTGTCGAGCAGCCGGTAGCCGACCGAGAGCGCGTCCTCCACGGCGCGCTGGCATTCCGCGGCGTCCGGGATCTGGTACACGCCGAAGCCGAGCTGCGGCATCCTGACGCCGTTGTTCAAGGTGATGTAGTCCATGGTGCCTTCCTTTCTCGCAACTTGACGTATCCACCATACGAGGGGCGCCGCGCCGGCGGAAGTTTCCGTTGGTGAGGGTTCTATAACGCTGGGGTGCGCACGGGGTTATAACCCGCGGGTTCAGGGCACCGCACCAAAGGGGGATTCCGTCGAGCGCTTTGCGGTCGTACGCTTGGCGATGAGAGAGCAAAGGCCATCGACAGAGGATGTGCCTAACGGAGTCCGATGAACGGGCGGACGTGGGCGTCGCAAACAAATGACGGATATCATAGACAGGGAGAACAGGAATGGACAAGCGCGTTTTGGGAAAGAGCGGCATCGAAGTCAGCCCGCTCGGCATGGGCTGCATGGGAATCACGCACGCGAGCGGAGACCCGATGCCCGACGACGAGGCCGCGAGCGTCGTCCGTCAGGCCCACGAGATGGGCTATACCTTCTTTGACACGGCGGAGTGCTACGTTGGCACGTGCGCCGATGGGACCGAGGCGCACAACGAGGACGTGGTGGGCAAGGCGCTCGCGCCCGTGCGCGACGAGGTTGTCATTGCCACCAAGTTCGGCGTCACGCACGCCCCGGACAAGACCATCCTCGTGGACTCGCGCCCCGAGATTATCCGTATCTCGGTGGAGAAGAGCCTGCGCCGGCTGCGCACCGACCACATCGACCTCTACTACCAGCACCGAATCGACCCAAAGGTCGAGCCCGAGGTCGTTGCAGACACCATGGCAGACCTCATCAAGGAAGGTAAGATCCGCGCCTGGGGAATCTCCGAGGCGACGGAGGAGTACCTGCGTCGCGCCGATGCGGCGTGCCCCGTCTCCGCCGTCCAGAACCGCTACTCCATGATGGCACGCTGGAACGAATCCCTGTTCCCCGTGCTCGAGGAGCTGAACGTTGCCTTCGTGGCCTTTTCTCCCATGGCGAACGGCTTTCTGACGGGCGCGTACAGCCACAACACCAGATTCGAGGGCGCCCAAGACTACCGCGATGGCATGCCGCAGTACACAGAGGAAGGCGAAAGGCGCGCCGAGCCCCTCATGCGGTTCGTTCGCGAGCTGGCTGAGCTGCACGCGGCGACGCCCGCCCAGGTCTCCCTTTCCTGGATGCTCGAGAAGAAGCCCTATATCATTCCCATCCCGGGCAGTCGCAAGCCCGAACGACTGCTCGAGAACCTCGGTGCCGCCGAGGTCGGGCTCACCGACGATGAGGTTGCCAAGATCGACGGGCTGCTCAACGGACTCGACCTCATGGTCTTCGGCGGGCACACGGTAAGGTAGGGAGCCATGAACATTAGACCCTATGTCGTCTGTCATGTCTTTGCCGGGCTCAACGGGCGTATCGACGGCGCGTACATGCTCGATCCCGCCGCCTCGCCCGCACGCGCCGCGTACTCTCGCATGCAGGTCGAGTTCGGGGCGGACGCCGTGGCGTACGGGGCCGTGACCACGAAGGGCTTCGTCGGGTCGCGCCCCCTTGCGCTCGATGCCCACGGGAGCGCGCCCAAGGGGGACTTCGTGGCGTCTCATGACGAACGATCGTTCTACGTCTCCGTCGACCCCGCCGGGGAGATTGCATGGGAGTCTGCGACCTATCGTCGCGCCGGCCGTGCGGACGCGCACGTCATCGAGATCATCACCGAGGCGGCATCGCCGGCGTATCGCGACTATCTGCGAGAGCGCGGCGTCTCATACGTGCTTGCCGGCTCGCGCGGGCTAGACCTCCCGCTCGCCCTGCGCAAGCTGCGCGAGCTTTTTGGCATCGAGCGCCTGCTCGTGTGCGGCGGCGGAAAGACGGACATGTCGTTTCTTGCCGCGGGCGTGCTTGACGAGCTGAGCCTCGTTCTCTCCCCGACGGTCTCGGGGGAGCCCGAAACGGCTTCCGTCTTCGACGAGATGCCTCGCTCAGCCGGCGGTTCGCACGTATTCTCGCTTGAGCGCGTCGAGCGCCTTGCCGGCGACGGCCTCCACCTCGTCTATCGAGTGCGGCGATGATGCCGCGCCGTTCGTTTCTGGAGGCTGCCGTGTGGTTGGCCGCTGCGGGCAGCCTTGCCGGCTGCTCGTCGGACGGGACCGCCGGGTTCGCGCGCGGCTCCGCTCCGGGCCCGGTCACGGCGGACACGCCCATCTACGACGTCATCAACAACCCTTTGCTCGATGGCTACGGACGGCTGCTCTTCCCCACAACGCTCCATCCGCCGACGGAGGATATGACGCTCGATGACCTTTCCGCTTGCCTGCCGTGGTACTCGGAAATCCATACGAGACCACGGTCGACGTCGTCAGCTATCTGCTGTCAGAGCGCGCAGCGGAACGGACGTTCTTCTACGACATCTACACGGATGCCGAGAAGGCCGCCGACCCCTCGCTCGCCAACACGGGGCTCTTCCGCTTCGCTGCCGAGGGGGCGGGCGGCGCGTCTGCACCGTTTGCCGTGGTAAGCGCGGGCGGCGGATTCGCCTACGTCGCTGCCATGCACGACTCCTTCCCGCACTGTCTGAACCTGGCCCGTTCCGGCGTCAACGGGTTCGCGGTCATCTATCGGCCGGACGCGCAGCTCGCCTGCGAGGACTTGGCCCGCGCCGTCTCCTTCATCTTCGAGCACGCCGACGAGCTCAGCGTGGACACGTCGGGCTATTCGCTGTGGGGCGGCTCGGCCGGTGCGCGCATGGCGGCATGGGTCGGCGGCTACGGCCCGGCCGCCTTTGGCGCGCCAGTAGGAACGCCCCAGCCCGCGGCGGCCATCATGCAGTACACCGGCATGAGCGAACTGATGGGTGCCGACCCCGCGACCTACGCCTGCGTGGGTGATCGCGACGGCATCGCGAGCTGGCGCACCATGCAGGCGCGTCTCGAAGCGCTCTCAGCAACGGGCGTGCCCACGGAGTTTCATGTTTACGAAGGCCTGAGCCACGGCTTTGGCCTGGGTGTCGACACCGTGGCAGAGGGCTGGATCGACGATGCCCTCGCGTTTTGGAAGGCGCAGCGATGAAGGATGGCAAGACGTACACACCCCACGGTTATAAGCTGCCTACGAGCAGGAACTTCTCGCCGGATCTTCTCACGCCTATGGTAAAGGCGGTATCAGACAATACGTAAGGAGTGAGACGTATGATTCTTTTCATCAACGGAAGCCCCAACAAGGATGGCAACACGGCGCGCCTGGCGCGCGAGCTCATCGGCGATCGCCCGTACGAGCAGCTGAATCTTGCCGAGCACAAGGTCTACGGCTACGGCCAGAACTACGGTGACGATGACTTCGAGGACGTGCTCGCGCGCATCGAGGCGGCGGACACCCTGGTCGTGGGGTCGCCCGTCTACTGGCACAACCTCTCCGGCATGCTGCGCAACATGCTCGACCGCTTCTACGGTCCGGTGCGCGAGGGCAGTATGAGCGGCAAGACGCTCTATTTCGTGTTCCAAGGTGGCGCGCCCACGCGCGAGATGCTCGATTGGGGCGAGTACACCATGAAGCGCTTCGCCGCGCTCTACGGCATGACCTACGGCGGCATGGTCGACAACACGCACGAGGCAAGGGCGCTCTCGAAGAAGCTCGCGTAGTCCCGACTTGCGTAACCCAGTTCGGCGGCGGTGGGCCCGTGAAGACGGAGGCCCACCGCCCCTTTTCGTTCGCCAAGTGTATGATCGGACGGGCGCTGCGGACGACTACCTGCATGAGCAGGGCACCCAGAAACGCGAAAACATCTGAACCACAAGCAGGGTCGCAAGGACTATGTCGACCGTGCGGCGCAGCGCCCTTCTCGTCAGTCCCTTTATTCTCCGCGTCATGAGAACAGCCATCCCATGATGTCCTCGTCACGGGCAAAGAGGTAGCCGCCCGCTCCGTGCTGGCCCGCGTCCGCAGCAAAGCCCCGCTCGGTGAAGTAGCTCGTGGGCTTGACATCGAGCACGACCAGCTCGCTGATGCGCTCCTCGGAAAGCCTGCGAGCTCGATAGGCGGCGCGAATCTCCTCGTACGCCTCGCGCGCGGGTCCGGAGCCGTAATAGTCGTCGTTCTCGCCGATAGCCATATACACGGGAACCTCGGCTGTGGTGAGCGTCTCGATGTCGCCGTCCCAGCGCGAGATGGTGTGAAGCGCACGGCGGTAGAGCTCGGGGCGCGTTCCCAAGACGATGGAGATGGTCTCGTCGCCGCCCGAGCATCCGCTCAGGTACACGTGGTCCGCATCGATGCTGTAGGCGCCGAGCAGCCATTCGGTGAGCCCCACCACGTCTGACGCCGATTGCTCGTCCCAGGCGTCGAGCTGGGGCGAGGCCACGATCATGTCGGCGATGTAGTCGTTCGCCACGAAGGGGTAGTCCTCCTGAAGATTCGCCCCCACGCCCTGGAAGTAGAGCCCCTCCCAGCCGGGGCAGGCCACGTAGAGCGCATAGGGCGCGGACCCGTCATAGGAGTCCGGCACATGGAGCGAGAAGTGCAGCGTCCTGCCCGATGGCGTCTGCAGGGCGTCGTCAACGACGAAGCCGCGGTCTGTCTGCGACCCCTCCGTGAGGACGTAGCCGCCAAGCTCACGGACATCCGCGCAGCCGACCAGGCCTTCCCCGAGTACCAGCCCGCCCGCAGCGAGCGCGGCAGCCTCGATAGAGGACCTGCGTGAAAGATGGCTCACGTGCATAGTTCCTCTTTCTGAATGAACCAAGCCGAAGCCGCAGGCTTTCGGCTTGGCGAGAAGCGCATCAGCGGCCGCTGTTGGCCTCTTGCAGCTCGGCAAGGGTCACGTGCTCGTTGCGGAAGCGTGCCGCGGGATTCTTGTCGCCCGCCGCGCAGGTGATGGCGTGCGCGGGACAGGCGTGCATGCAGGCGAGGCAGGCGTTGCAGCCAAAGCCCGCCTGCGCGTTACGGACAGCCTTGCCGCCCTCGAGTGCGATGCAACCAGTCGGGCACACCTTTGCGCACGCCCCACATCCCACGCACTTCTCGGAATCAACGGTCAGGAATCCGCCCAGCGCCGCCGGCTCGAAGCGCAAGCCCCGGCTCATGAACTGCTCGTGCGCCGCGCGGTCCTCGTCGGTCACCGGCTCGATCCAGCGGCGGCGCGTAGCCACGTCCGCGCGGATGCGCTCGAGATTCTCGCCTATCTTCTTCTCGGGGATGCGGGCGCGCTGCTCGTCCATGTCGAAGTTGGGCAGCCAGTTGTCCACCATGAGGAGTGTGGTCACGTAGGCAGGGTTGAGCCCCGCCGCCCGCGCGTCCTCCAGGCACAGCTCGACGGCGTTGGCGTGCCGGTTGCCGTAGGTGCAAACGAAGTAGAGGTGGGGCGTGTCGAGCGTCGCACGCTCGAGGAACGTCTTCACCATGTCGGGCATCATGTGCCCGTAGATGGGGTACACGATGCCAATCGTATCGTCCGCGTAGGCGAGCTCGCCCTCGCGGCGCAGCTCCTGCGGGATGCTCAGGACCCTCTCGCCCTCCGCGGCCAGCTCGCGCGCCACGTAGAGGCAGTTGCCCGTCCCGGTGAAGTATAGGATCATTCGAAACTCCCAGATTGTCAGCGGTCTGCCATCTTCAATTGCTTATGCCAGGCCGAGACCAGCGACCCAATCACGAACCCCGGACTCGTCCGCACTGGACGAGAAGCGCTGGCCCTCCTGCCACTCCCCGCTGCCCGCGGCCTCGGCGAGTAGCTCGCCGCTCTGGCCAAGACCCGAGGAGGAAGAGGTGCAGAACGGGACCACCGTCTTGCCGTCCCAGTCGTTGCCTGAGATGAAGTTGTCGATGGGCCAGGCCGCGATGCCCCACCAGATGGGATACCCCACGAGCACGGTGTCGTAGTTCTCCCAGCCGTTTGGCGTGACCTGCGTAAGCTCGACGTCGCGCAGGCTCTCGTCCTCGTGCTCGCGGGTCACGCGGCTATTGTCGTCGGTCCAGTCGAGGTCATCGTCGGAGTAGGGCTCCGTAGGCGTCACCTCAAAGAGATCGGCGCCGAGCTCGTCGGCGATGGTCTGAGCTACGGCAGCGGTGTGGCCCTGTGCCGAGTAGTAGGCCACGAGGACGTTGCCGTCTGCAGCGGGCGCGGCGGAGGGCTGGTCCTCGGCGGCGGCTTGGTCGCCGTCACCCTGGCTGCAACCGGAGAGCATCGTTGCGCACAGCGCGGCTCCGAGCAGGAAGTTTCTTCTGGTCACGGTCGGGTTTGCGGTCATGGGGCATCTCCTTCGTTGACTTGGTTGGTCCGTTATCGTCTGAACGCTACTCCTGCGCGTCGAAATCGGGGCGTATGGCCAGGTAGCCCGCGAGTGCTTCCTCAGTGGCGGTGTAGTAGGTCATGGTCCCGTCGAGCTTGGCAATCTCGGCCATCTCGTCTTCGGTGAGGGAGAAGTCGAAGATGTTCGCGTTGTCGGCGATGTGGGCGGGGTTCTTGGAGCCGGGGATGATGGAGGTGCCCATCTGCACGTGCCAGCGCAGGATCACCTGGGCCGGGGTCTTGCCGTACTTCTCGGCGAGAGCGACGAAGACGGGCTCCTCTAGAAGACCTTTGTCGCCGTGGCCGAGCGGGTACCACGCCTCGATCACCGTGCCGTACGGCGCGAGGTAGGCGCGCAGGTCGCGCTGGGCGTGATAGGGGTGGCACTCAACGGTCACGAGCTGCGGCTTGATGTCGGCGACCTCGATGACCTCGGCGATCTTGTCTTGCGGGAAGTTGGAGAGGCCGAGGGCGCGCACCTTGCCCGCGCGGTACGCCTCCTCCATCGTGCGCCACGCGGCCAGGTAGTCGCCTACCGGCTGGTGCAGGATGAGCATGTCGACGTAGTCGAGCCCCAGGCGCTGGAGCGTGGCGTCCACCGCCGGCATGCCCGCGTCGTAGACACTCGGCCAGAGCTTGGTGGAGACGAAGATCTTGTCGCGCGCGATGCCGCTTTTGGCGATGGCACGGCCCACGGCGCGCTCGTTCATGTAGGCGTTGGCGGTGTCGATGTGCTCGTAGCCAGCCGCGAGCGCGGCGGTTGCGGCCGTCTCGGCCTCGGCCGGGGTCATGAGGAAGGTGCCCAAACCCTCGATGGGCATCTCTACGTCGTTGTTGAGCTTCAGATACTCCATGGTCTCCTCCTTAATGGTGACTTTTCGAATACAAGGCTACGGCGTTTACTGACGTGCGAGAAGTTCACGTTGGAATGATGGATATAACCATGGGGTATATACGGCACATAATGCGTGACAGGAGGATCGATGTACAACCCACAGCTTGACACTTTCATCCGCGTGGCGGAGGCGGGCAGCTTCTCCAAGGCGGCACAAGAGTCCTTCATCACGCCCACGGCCGTCATCAAGCAGATGAACCTGCTGGAGTCGCGGCTAGGCCTTACGCTGTTCCACCGATCGCATCAGGGGCTTTCGCTTACGCGAGCAGGCAGGTCGCTGCTCGCCGACGCCCGCCATATCGTGCAGTACTCTCAAGAATCAATCGCACGCGCCCGCGTCGCCGAGCGTGGAGAGAAGCGCATCATCCGCGTGGGAGTGTCGCTCATGACGCCCAGCACGCCGCTCACGAAGCTGTGGCCGAAGGTGAAGGAACGTTGCCCTGGCATGAGCCTTCAGGTGGTCACGTTTGAAAACACACCCTCGGCGGCGCGCGGTTTGGCGAACCTCGGGCAAGACATGGATATCGTGGCGGGGATTTTCGACGATGCCTTTCTTAAAGAGCGCGGGTGCCTGGGCCTCGAGCTTTCGCGCGAGCCGCTCTGGTGCGCCGTTCCCGTCGACAGCGAGCTCGCCAAACGCGACATCGTCACATTCGACGACCTCCACAATCACAGTCTTATGCTTATACGCCGGGGCTGGAACACCGAAATCGACCGCGTACGCGACGAGATACTCTTGCATCATCCTCAAATCGCGCTCGTAGACTTCCCGCAATATCGGGTGGAGGTGTTCAATCGCGGCGCGAACGAGGACCTCGCGCTTGCGACGCTGCCGTTGTGGGCCAACGTCCACCCCATGCTCAAAACCGTCCCTACCGATTGGGACTGTCTCGTGTCTTACGGGCTGCTTCATTCGCCGCACCCCGCAGACCATGTGCGGGAGTTCCTCGATGCGGTGTCTGCCGTGCTCGAGGCAAAGCATCGATAGGCAATCGCGAACAGATGCGCTTATGCCTATGGGAATAGCGGGAACTGGCTTCTGAGCTTGCGTTTTGATACCGTCGAGTACCGCCCGATGTTGTTTCGGCGTCGCCATAGAGCAAAGCCATCAGCGAAATGACGGGAATAACAGCCTCCGAACCTTCTGTTCGGAGGCTTTCTTTTTGCATGTCTGCCTAAACGACTCCTTGCCAAAGCCCCTTGAGCATCGGGCGGCATTATTGAGCGTGGGCGCTATCGTAGGTATCTTTGATCTCTTCCGGCAAATCGTCGGGAATCAGCGCCTTCACTCTATCCTCGTTGCCATCTTGGATCGCCTGCTCGTAGTACCAGCATTTGAACTTCAACATATCCAGCGCACGGTTCATGTTTGCGATCTCCGACTCCATGTGGGCCTTTCGTTCCTCGAACATGGCCTTGCGCTTGGGATATGTCGATGGGCCCTCCGCGCACCATTCCATGAACAGTCGGATGTCTTTGATTTCCATTCCGGCCTTCTTCAGGCATTCGATGACCCGAAGCGCCTCGAGTTCCGTATCGCCGAATCGGCGAATGCCGGACGTCCGCTCCAGCCCCGGGAACAGCCCCTGCTTGTCGTAATATCGCAGCGTGGAAACGGGCAGACCGAACATCTCCGCCACCTGTCCGATTGTGTACATGGTCCCTCCGGATAAATCTCGAATTCATTCCTTGACCTAAAGTCAGGTTTAGGTATTACCTTCATTCTCGTCAATATAAATTGGGAGCGCAAGGGGTGTTCCGTAATCGCCGGCCACCCCGCCCTTGAGCAGGCGCGACGAATGGGCATGGGAATCTAGGCGGGCAGCTTGGCCGCACGGAAACAGATTTGTGCCTAATACCATCGACAGGAGGAATCAAACATGACGATCAAGCAGACGGCGGGCAGAGATGCCCTGGGGGATTTTGCCCCCAAATTTGCACAGCTCAATGATGACGTGCTGTTCGGCGAGGTATGGAGCCGAGAAGACAGGCTTTCCCTTCGAGACCGCAGCGTGGTGACGGTTGTGGCCCTGATGGCGCAGGGGCTGACGGACTCTTCGTTCCAATATCATCTGATGTCCGCAAAGAACAACGGCGTGACCAGGACTGAGATAGCGGAAATCCTTACGCATGCGGCGTTTTATGCGGGATGGCCCAAGGCGTGGGCGGCCTTTCGCATGGCGAAGGAGGTCTGGGCGGACGAAGACGCTGCCGACGCAAAGGCGCAGCACCAAAACGAGATGGCTTTTCCTATCGGCGCCCCCAACGACGCATTTGCGAAGTACTTTATCGGGCAAAGCTACCTCGCGCCCCTTTCCACCGACCAGGTCGGCATTTACAACGTTACGTTTGAGCCCGGCTGCCGCAACAACTGGCACACGCATCACGCCAAAAGCGGCGGCGGGCAGATCCTCGTCTGCGTGGCTGGCCGAGGGTTTTACCAGGAATGGGGCAAACCGGCACAGGAGCTGTGCCCCGGCGATGTAGTAAATATTCCCGCAGGCGTAAAGCACTGGCACGGTGCGGCGCCCGACAGCTGGTTCTCCCATCTCGCGGTGGAGGTTCCGGGCGAGGAGGCCTCCAACGAGTGGTTGGAGCCCGTGGACGACGAGCAATACCTTAAAGCGACTGACAAGGAGGCTTAAATACCTTCGCCGTCCGCGCCGCCGAGAGCAGGGCGCCCAAATCGGCCTGGATTGCCTCTGCCTTGCTTCCAAGCTGCAGCGGAGCCGAGTCGCCCGAGATGTTTACGCTTAACAGGTGCGCATCCGTCAGCTTTGCGGTCATGCTCCAGAACGGGAGTGTGATGATGCCGGGGGTCATCTCGCCCACGCCCAGTTCCAGCAACAACACACGGACGTTACCGCGCTCGCGCACGAAGCGCTCGTATCGTTCGAGACTCTCGCGCCATGCCGTGCCCTGCAGAAACGTGTCGTCCCGTACCCACGGCACAAGCTGCCAACCGCAGTGCGGGCATCGGGGGACATCCTCGCTGCGGATCTCGAACCCCGCCATGCCCGCGAGCATACGCTCGACGTAGGGATTCGCGTCGAAGAGCTCGTCGCAGCATGGCTGCTTGCACTGAAGGTGCGCGAAGCTTCCCTGGTAGTTGCAGGTCCTCTCGGCGGGAAACGTCTTTTCGACCTGGGTGTCCACATTGGTGCTCAGGATGAAGTAATCCTTATGGCTGATGAGGGACCGCAGGTCGAGATAGGGTTGCGAGGCAGGCTCACGCAGCATGAAATCGATGTATCGCGCGTAGTAGGCCCATTGCTGCTCGAGGCTGGGGTAGAGGTGGTAGAAGCCGTCGAAAAGGCTCTTGAAGCCAAAGGCCCGCTGCCAGTCCGTCATTCCGGCGCGCGCCATGCCTGCGCGGTTGTAATGGTTGAACCCGGCGGCGCTCGACATGCCCGAGCCGATGCCGACGATGATGGCATCGGCATCGTCGATAAGGCTTCGAAGCCTATGCGCTTCCCTCTCTAGAGACGGCATTGGGCAATCTCCTCGAAAGCCGGGGTCATATCGCCGTCAACGAGAATCGTGTCGCACGATGCATCGGGCGCCATGGCCTGGCTGTAGTTGAACACGATGTAGGTGGCGTGCTCGCAGGCACTCGCGATCTGGGCGAGCATGCGCTTTATGACGCCGTTGCGCACCCCCACGCCAAGTTCGAGGATGGCGACCCTGCCGTTGCGATGGGCTTGCACAAGGCGCTCGAGCTCCTCGAGCTGGGCCATGGCGAGGGCATCTGGATGGGCGAGACGACGCTCGTCGATTGACGTGCGTATGCTCCCCTCCGTCTCGAGCACGCGACCCTCATTGAACCCTGCACGTGCGAAGTGCCCGTCGATATTGCACGTGATCACGAAGGTGTCAGCGTGCTCCGTAAGACGCCGCAGCCCGCTCATGAGCGGGCTGGGCTTATATT
>CBCSNQ010000053.1:0-12877 GCA_965141565.1 uncultured Collinsella sp.
TCCTCGTCGTTGTCCTTGGCCTCTTCGGCGTCGTCGGTGTCCACGAGCTGGTTGAGCAGCTCGTCGAGGGAAGCCATGTCCTCGTTGATCGCGCCGTTGGCGGGAGCCTTCTTGTCGTCGATCGGGGCGCCCAGGAGCTCCTCGTCGGCGTCGGCGTGATGCGTCGGAGCGGAGGTACCCAGCAGGATATCGTCCGGACCGTCGGGGCTAAAGACCATCTGCAGCAGCTGCGAGAGGTCTTCCTCGTCGGCAACGTCGTCGTTGTTCTCGAGGATGTAGAGCAGATCGTGGGCCTCGAGGCCGTCACGGAGCTCCTCGATCGCCTTGGCACCGATGCCATCGATGCGCAGCAGATCCTCCTCGGACTTGCCAACCAGATCGCCGACCGTCTCGATGCCAACCTCGCTGAACTTGTTGGTCCAGCGCTGCGACACGCCCAGGTCGTCGAACAGGTACAGGCGAGCCTTCTCGGCGGAGATGGTGTGGCCGTTGCGGGTGAACGAACCGTCAGCACCACCGAACTCGTCGTAGCCGGCCCAGTCGAGCTGCTGCGGGAGCTGCTCGTCCAGGTCCTTGAGCTCAACCGGAGCCCACTCGGGCAGCGACTTGGCGTTGGGCGAAGCCGGGCCGTCGATGTCCACGTAGCCGTCGGCCGTGCGATACGTCAGCTTGGCGTTGGCGTACGGCTTGAGGCCGGTACCGGCCGGGATCTTCTTACCGACGATGACGTTGGACTTAAGGTCGAGCAGGTGGTCGACCTTGCCCTCGATGGCAGCCTCGGTAAGGACGCCGGCGGTACGGATGAACGAAGCGCTCGACAGCCAGGAGTCGATGTTGGACGCGACCTTGAGCGTACCCAGGATGACGGGCTCGGCCACAGGAGCCTGACCGCCCAGACGGGCAACGCGCTCGACCTCGTCGGCGAACTCGTAGCGGTCGACGTACTGACCAAGCAGGTACTTGGAGTCACCGGGGTTGGTGATCTGAACGCGACGCAGCATCTGACGTGCGAGCACCTCGATGTGCTTGTCGTTCAGGTCAACGCCCTGGCTGGTGTAGACGTCCTTGACGCTCTCGACGAAGGTGTGCATCGTCGACTCGATGTCGGTCAGCTTGCGCAGGTTGCGGAAGTTGACGAAGCCCTTGGTGATCTGGTCGCCGGCGCGAACCTCGCAGCCGTCCTCGATCTCGGGCATGAAGCGCACCGAAGCGGGGACGCGACGCTCGTCGAGGACACGGGTGTGATCCTCGGAGTCGGTGAGCGTCAGCACGTACTCGGACTTCTCGGGCTTAATCGAGAGGTGGCCGGAGTACGGAGCCAGCTCGGCCTCGCGGCCCAGAATCTTCTCGTTGACGTTGCCGACGATATCGAACATACGGCTGACCGTAGGCAGACCCTGCGTAATATCGTCGACGCCAGCGACGCCGCCGGAGTGAATGGTACGCATCGTAAGCTGCGTACCGGGCTCGCCGATGGACTGGGCGGCAATAATGCCGACCGCGGTACCGATGGCGACCGGACGACGGGTGGAAAGATCCCAGCCGTAGCACTTCTGGCACACGCCGTACTTGGAGCGGCAGGTGAGCAGCGCGCGGAGCTTGACCTTCTTGAGGCCTGCATCGACCATCTTCTGGATGTCGGCGACCTTCTCGATGTAGCCGTCCTGCTCAAAGAGCACGGTGCCATCGGGAGCCACGACATCCTCAATGAAGCAACGGCCGACGAGGTCGGTGTTGAGATCGGTGGTGCCGGGGATGATGAGGTTGTAGGTGACGCCCTCGTGCGTACCGCAGTCCTCCTCGCGGACGATGACGTCCTGGGCCACGTCGACCAGACGACGGGTCAGGTAACCAGAGTCCGAGGTGTGGGATGCGGTATCGACCAGGCCCTTACGGGCGCCGTAGGTCGAAATGAAGTACTCGAGCGGCAGCAGGCCCTCGCGGAAGTTCGCCTTAATGGGAAGGTCGATCGTCTCGCCGGACATGTCTGCCATCAGACCACGCATGCCGCCGAGCTGACGCAGCTGGGTCTTAGAACCACGGGCGCCGGAGTCGGCCATCATGTACAGCGGGTTCTCCTCGTCGAACATGTCGAGCATGAGCGCTGCGACCTTGTCGGTACAAGCGGTCCACTCGTTAACGACTTCGATGTGGCGCTCCGTCTCGTTGATGAAGCCCTCCTCGAAGTACTCGTTGATCTGGTCGACGTTGGCCTGGGCGCGATCGAGCAGCTCCTGCTTCTCGGCAGGGATGAGAGCGTCCCACACCGAGATGGTGAGGCCGGCGCGGGTAGCGTAGTGGAAGCCGGAGTACTTGATGGCGTCGAGGATCGGACCGACCTTGGCCTCGGGGTAACGATCGCAGCAGTCGGCAACCAGCTTGGCCACGTCGCCCTTGACCATCTTGTAGTTCATGAACTCGTAGTCTTCGGGCAGGCACTGGCGGTTGAAGATGATGCGGCCGATAGAGGTCTCGAAGCGCGCGGTCTTGTTGCCGGTGACGTCGTAGTCGACGAACTCGTTCTTGCCGTTCTTGACGCGGAAGATACGGGTACCGTCCTCGTTGATGACGTTGGCGTTCTCGGCGGACACGCGGACCTGGATCTTGGCCTGCATGTCGACCTCGGAGCGGCAGTCATAGGCGTGCAGCGCGTCGTCGAAGCTGGCGAACACGTGGTTCTCGCCCGGCAGACCGTCGCGGACCTGGGTCAGGTAGTACACACCGATGATCATGTCTTGCGAGGGGATGTTGACCGGCTTGCCGGATGCCGGCGAGCGCAGGTTGTTCGCAGAAAGCATGAGCACGCGGGCCTCAGCCTGAGCCTGGCTGGACAGCGGCACGTGAACAGACATCTGGTCGCCGTCGAAGTCTGCGTTGAAGGGCGAGCAGACCAGCGGGTGCAGGTGGATAGCCTTGCCCTCGACCAGCACCGGCTCAAAGGCCTGGATGGACAGACGGTGCAGGGTCGGTGCACGGTTGAGCAGCACGACGCGGCCGTCGATGACCTCTTCGAGGATGTCCCACACAAAGGTGGCACCGCGGTCGATAGCGCGCTTGGCGCCCTTGATGTTCTCGACCTTGCCAAGCTCGACCAGGCGCTTCATGACGAAGGGCTTGAAGAGCTCCAGCGCCATGGTCTTGGGCAGACCGCACTGGTGCAGCAGCAGCTTGGGGTCGGTAACGATTACCGAACGGCCGGAGTAGTCGACACGCTTGCCCAGCAGGTTCTGACGGAAACGACCCTGCTTGCCCTTGAGGGCCTCGGCGAGCGACTTGAGCGGGCGACCGCCACGGCCAGAGACCGGGCGACCACGACGGCCATTGTCGAACAGGGCGTCCACGGACTCCTGGAGCATGCGCTTCTCGTTGTTCACGATGATCGCGGGGGCGTCCAGGTCGAGCAGGCGCTTGAGTCGGTTGTTACGGTTGATCACGCGGCGATACAGGTCGTTGAGGTCGGACGCGGCGAAGCGGCCGCCGTCGAGCTGGACCATCGGGCGCAGATCGGGCGGAATGACCGGGATGACGTCCAGGATCATGTTCGCGGGGCTGTTACCGCCCTTCAGGAAGGCGTCAACGACCTCAAGGCGCTTGACAGCCTTCTCGCGCTTCTGCTTCTGGGAATCCTCGTCGGCGATGATGGCCTTGAGCTTCTCGGCCTCGGAGGGGAGGTCGATGGCAGCGAGCAGGTCGCGGACGGCCTCGGCACCCATACCACCCTTGAAGTACATGGAGTAGTAACGGGTCATCTCACGGAACAGCGGCTCATCGGAGATGAGGTCGCGCTCGGTGAGCTTCATGAAGGCGTTGAAGGCGTCCGTGCGGAGCTGCTTCTCGTCCTTGCACTCTTCCTCGATGTCGACGATGCCGGAGGCGATCTCCTCGGGGGTCAGCGGCTCCTCGTCGGAGAACTCGTCAAAGTTCTCGGGGTCGCCCTGCTCCTTGAGGGACTCGATCTGGCGGGCGCACTCGGCATCGATCTCTTCCAGATCGGCGGCGAGCTCCTCGCGCAGGTCGTCGGCGTCGGCCTCGCGAGCCTCGTAGTCGACCTCGGTGATGATGTAGCTGGCAAAGTACAGAACCTTCTCGAGGTCCTTGGACTTGATGTCGAGCATACGGCTCATCGGGAAGCTCGTGGGGCTCTTGAAGTACCAGATGTGGGACACGGGAGCGGCAAGCTCGATGTGGCCCATGCGGTCGCGACGCACCTTGGCCGAGGTGACCTCGACGCCGCAGCGCTCGCAGACGATGCCCTTAAAGCGGATGCCCTTGTACTTGCCGCAGGAGCACTCCCAGTCCTTGGCGGGACCGAAGATCTTCTCGCAGAACAGGCCGTCCTTCTCGGGCTTGAGGGTACGGTAATTGATAGTCTCCGGCTTCTTGACCTCACCGTGCGACCAGGAACGGATCTGGTCGGCGGAGGCAAGGGAGATCTTTACCGAGTCAAAATCAGTAGCTTCGAAATCTGCCACAGTCAACTACTCCTTATCAGTGGTCGTGGCGGCGACAGCCTCGGGTGCCTCGGCGGTCTCGGCATCCTGGGCCTCGACGTCGGTGTCAACGCCGGCGAGCGCAGCCAGGTCGTCGAGAGCAGAGGTCTCCTCGGCGGTCACAGGGGCGGAGGCGTCCTCGTCGGCATCGTGCATGGGCTCGATGTCCAGTGCGAGGGAACGGATCTCCTTGACGAGAACCTTGAAGGACTCGGGGATACCCGGAACCGGAACGTTCTCGCCCTTGACGATGGACTCGTAGGTCTTGACGCGGCCCACGGTATCGTCGGACTTGACGGTCAGGATCTCCTGCAGGACGTTGGAAGCACCGTATGCGTACAGTGCCCAAACTTCCATCTCGCCGAAGCGCTGGCCGCCGAACTGGGCCTTGCCGCCCAGAGGCTGCTGGGTAACCAAGCTGTAAGGGCCGGTCGAACGGGCGTGGATCTTGTCGTCGACCATGTGGCCGAGCTTGAGGATGTAGGACGTACCCACGGTAATGGGCTCGCGGAACTCCTCGCCAGTGCGGCCGTCGAACAGACGGGTCTTGCCGCGCTCGTCAAGCTGGGTGACGAACTCGGGACGCATGTGATCGCCAAAGGCAGCGGTGGCCTTGTTGAGCATGTTCTTGTTGGCGCGTCGAATGACCTCGGCGATCTCGTCCTCCTTGGCGCCGTCGAAGACAGGCGTGGCGGTGAAGAACGGACCGGGGACGTACTTGTCGGAGTCGGCCTGCTCGGTATCCCAACCGCAGGCAGCAGCCCAGCCAAGGTGGCACTCGAGCAGCTGGCCGACGTTCATACGCGAAGGAACGCCCAGCGGGTTGAGGATAACGTCGATCGGGGTACCGTCAGCCATGTAGGGCATGTCCTCGACCGGCAGAACGTTACAGATAACGCCCTTGTTGCCGTGGCGGCCGGCGATCTTATCGCCCTGCTGGATCTTACGACGCTGGGCGACGTAGACGCGCACCTGCTCGTTGACGCCGGGGGCCAGATCGTCGCCGTTCTCGCGGCTAAAGCGGACGACGTCGATGACGCGGCCGTAAGCGCCGTGAGGCATCTTAAGGGAGGTGTCGCGGACGTCGTGGGCCTTGGCACCGAAGATGGCGCGCAGCAGGCGCTCCTCGGCGGTCAGAGCGCTCTCGCCCTTAGGCGTGACCTTGCCGACCAGGATGTCGCCAGGGCCGACCTCAGCGCCGATGCGGATAATGCCGTCCTCGTCGAGGTTGGCAAGCATATCCTCGGAGAGGTTCGGGATCTCGCGGGTGATCTCCTCGGGGCCGAGCTTGGTGTCGCGGGCATCGATCTCGTGACGGGTGATATTGATGGTCGTCAGCAGATCCTCGGCCACCAGGCGCTCGGACACGACGATACCGTCCTCGTAGTTGAAGCCTTCCCACGGCATGTATGCCACAGTGAGGTTCTGACCCAGTGCGAGCTCGCCATGATCGGTCGAGGGACCGTCAGCCAGAGGCTCGCCCTGCTCAACGGTGTCACCGACGCGCACGAGCGGACGGTGGTTGATGCAGGTGGACTGGTTGGAGCGCTGGTACTTGGCCAGGTGATACTCGTCCATGCCGCCGGCATGCTTGACGATAATCTTGGCGGCGTCGGCAAAGATGACCTCGCCGGCGTTCTTGGCCAGGGTGACCTCGCCGGAGTCCAGAGCGGCGCGACGCTCCATGCCGGTACCGACATAGGGAGCGGCGGGGTGAACCAGCGGCACGGCCTGACGCTGCATGTTAGCGCCCATCAGCGTACGCTTGGCGTCGTCGTGCTCCAGGAACGGGATCAGCGTGGCTGCGACGGAGAGCATCTGACGCGGCGAGACGTCCATGTAGTCGACGTCCTCGACGGGCACGTCGGCGGGAGCGCCGAAGGAGCCGTCGAAGTCGCGAGTACGGGCGATCACGGTGTGCGGGCGGACAAGCTTGCCCTCGGCATCGGTCGTGATGAACTCGTTGGTCTTGGGATCGAGCGGCGTGTTGGCCGGCGCGATGACGTGCTTCTCTTCCTCGTCAGCGGTCATCCAGTCGATCTGGTCGGTGGCAACGCCGTTCTCGACGCGGCGGAACGGAGCCTCGATGAAGCCGTACTCGTTGACGCGGGCGTAGAGGGCGAGCGAGCCGATCAGGCCGATGTTGGGGCCTTCGGGGGTCTCGATCGGACACATGCGGCTGTAGTGCGAGTTGTGAACGTCGCGGACGGCCGTCGGCACGTTGGTGCGGCGGCTGGAGCCGGACTTGTGGCCGGCAAGACCGCCAGGGCCGAGTGCGGACAGACGGCGCTTGTGGGTCAGACCGGTCAGGGGGTTCGCCTGGTCCATGAACTGCGAGAGCTGCGAGGAACCGAAGAACTCCTTGATGGAGGCCACGATCGGGCGGATGTTGATGAGCGACTGCGGGGTGATCTCGTCGATGTCCTGGGAGCTCATGCGCTCACGGACAACGCGCTCCATACGGCTCATGCCGATACGGAACTGGTTGGCGACGAGCTCGCCGACGGTGCGGATGCGGCGGTTGCCAAAGTGGTCGATGTCGTCGACCTTGAAGCCCTGCTCGCCAGCGGCGAGGGACAGCAGGTAGCGCAGCGTAGCGACGATATCCTCGTCGGTGAGCACCGTGACCTCTTCCTCGGTGGTGAGGTTGAGCTTCTTGTTGACCTTGTAACGACCGACGCGGGCCAGATCGTAGCGCTGCGGGTTAAAGAGCAGGCCCTCGAGCAGGCTGCGGGAAGCGTCCACGGTGGGAGGCTCGCCCGGGCGCAGGCGACGGTAGATCTCGATAAGGGCGTCCTCGCGAGTGAGAGCGGTGTCGCGCTCCAGGGTGCGCTTAATCACATCGGAGTTGCCGAGCAGCTCGATGATGTCGTCGTTGGTGACGGCGATGCCAAGGGCGCGCAGGAACATCGTGGCGCTCTGCTTACGCTTACGGTCGATGGAGACCATGAGCTGGTCGCGCTTGTCGACCTCAAACTCAAGCCAGGCACCGCGGGACGGGATGATCTGGGCCTTGTAGATCTGCTTGCCCGAATCCATCTCGGAGCTGTAGTACACACCCGGGGAACGGACGAGCTGCGAGACGACGATACGCTCGGTACCGTTGATGATGAAGGTGCCCTGATCGGTCATCATGGGGAAGTCGCCCATAAAGACGAGCTGCTCCTTGATCTCGCCGGTCTCCTTGTTGGTGAGACGGACGTCGGTCAGGAGCGGGGCCTGATAGGTCATGTCCTTCTCGCGGCACTCCTCGACGGTGTGCGCAGGGTCGCCGAACTGATGCTCGCCGAAGGTAACCTCGAGAACATGGTTCTGGCTCTGGATGGGGCTGGATTCCTTGAACGCCTCACGAAGGCCCTCGTCCTTAAAACGCTCAAAGGATTCCCTTTGAACAGAGATAAGGTTGGGGAGCTCCATGGCCTCCGGGATTTTCCCGAAGCTGACGCGCTTGCGCTCAGTGGCAGTGTATGCGTAGGTCACCAGGTTTTTCCTCCTTCACGGAAATGCTCGGTGGGTTGGCGAGGCATAGCTTCGCCAGTTATCGCAACCTAATAGTTTATCAGGTACCGACCGTTGGGCAAGAAAAGCCTTGACGCGATTGAGTTTTTGGAGTAGCAAAGTTTTTCGACAGAAAACACGCAGGTAGATGTATATGTATCGAACATCTGTTCATATATTTTCTGTGAACAGAGCTGCTGATGCGCGCCGCTAAATGGCGGAATGGCGGTGAGGGTTGATCAGGCGGAAACTGCGTCCCGTTTTGAGGCTTCAAACTGGGTCGTACTTTCCGGTTGAGCCCTGTTCGGGAAAACGTATCCCGTTCTGAGCCGAAATTCTGGGATGCGCTTTCCGGCAGGCTATGGCAAAGTATCCGCCGCCTTGTTGCACCCGTTTGGCAATGTTGCGCAACAGATTCTTCGAATCCGGCATGAAGATACTGGATAGTTACTTATAGCCTAAAGAAAGGATCGCTATGTTTAAGAGCATCCGAAAAGGCAGAAGGATTGCCGCAGTCACAATCGGCATCGTAGCGGCGCTGACCCCGCTGGCTGCCCCCGCGGCATTAGCTGACGGCCTACCGACACCGGAGCTGGAAAAGTCGTTAACTGTTGACGTCGAAGGCGATGATCCGTCTGCATGGTTCACGGATGACGGCAATTATGCCATCATCGCAGACTATGACTATGACCTTGACGATAACGATAACGGCAATTATGTATATTACGGTTATTCACGGCTTGATCTTAAGAGCGGTGAAGTCACTCCTATCGACATACCGAAATCCTGCCTATCCGATGTTCAGAGTACTTGGGACAACAAGTATCTTTATTGGCTGGAAGACGGCAAGGTCATCGTCTATTCCATCGAAGATCAACAACGGGTCGCCCACCCCATACGCGCAAAGAAATCAGATGTTAGCCTCAGCGAGCTTAGTGAAGACGGAAACAGCTTGACTGCCTATTGTTCGAATGGCAAATACGGGGATTTTTGCGTTTTCAATCTGCAATCAAATAAGAAAACATTTACGTACAAGTTCGAAAAAGGCGATTTGAATGCCGTCCTCTCAAGGGATGGAAAGCGTTTGTATGTCTGCTCGAATCGAAAGCTCAAGATAATCGACATTCCCGATGGCTCCACGTCAATTAAAGAGATACCAGGCAACGCCCAAAGTAATGGTGTAACTAGGGTATACGGGTCCGATAAACTATTCATAGAGACTCTCAGCGACGATGACGATTCGCGATATTCAACCTCCTATTTCATGGCGGATTACGATGGCAACATCGATAAAGTAGCCGACGGTAATAAAATTGGTGTCTACAATTGGGGAGATAATTGGGGAAAATATTTCCTAGCCTTTACTGGCGAAAACACCGACACTATTGTCATCGATTCGCATTCTGGGAAGCAAATCCGCTATGTAATTAGGAATGACGACGAGACGGCGTTTGATATCAGCGACATCTCGAGGAATGGCGATATCGCACTGGCAAGAGTCTTGTCCTGGGACTCGCACGATAATTCAAGGGCAATCCGCCTCATCGACACCAAGACAGGCCAGAGGGTCGACTGTAAAATTAAATTGGATAGCTATTGCTCCCTCGAGTTCGTCAATAACGACCAAAAAATCGTTGTGGACTATTCCGATGCCGAAGACCCCACGAAGATGCACATCGACGTCTACAAGTCGAATATCCACTATAGCCCGATCGAAAAACTCATCTTCTTTGCCCAGGACAACATGCCAATCGTTGTTGGCGGTGGGATTGCGGCTGTCCTGATGATCATCGGCGGCATCGCAGTCGTTTGCGTCCATCGCAAAAAGCGCGCCGCAGCTCAAACAAGCATCGCTGGCACCGCACCCAAAGCAAAGAGACACAAACGCAGCCGCCACAAGAAGCATGCCCAGCAGGAACAGGTCGCTCAACAGTCTTCTGCTGATTCGGCATTTGATACACAATGGCAATCGTCAGGGGAGCCCCTCGCAGACATTTCCCAGCAGCCGGTCGCATCTTCTGCCCCGAAATTCTGCCGCCACTGCGGCACCCCACTCGTACCAGAAGCCAAGTTCTGCCCCAAGTGCGGCCATCCGGTCGAATAGCATCTGACAAGCGAACCCACAGCCAAATCGGGCCGCCCCTCACGGGACGGCCCTTTTGCTTGGAAGGAAATCAGTTGAAGCGGCAGGATGTGACAAAGAGACCGTCCCTTTGTCACATTGGCTGAAAAAAACGGGTGCGGACCGAAGTCCGCACCCGTAAATGTCGATGCCCGAAGGCTTATTTGCGCATCAAGCCGCCGCGCTCGTCGATGGCATCCCAGAAGGCGCCGGCAAAGCGAGGATCGCTTGCAGCCATGAGGGCGTTGGTAGCCATCCAGCCAGACGGGGTACCGGTATCGTAGCCCGACAGCGGGTCGATGACGACGGCATACATGGCCTCGCGGTCGAGCGAGCGGGCCATGGCGTCGGTCAGCTGGATCTCGCCGCCCTTACCGGCCTGCTGATCGGCCAGCAGGTCCATGACCAGCGGGCTCAGCAGGTAACGACCGACGATGTACAGGTTGGACGGAGCCGCCTCGGGAGCGGGCTTCTCAACCAGACCGCCGATACGCCAAACGGCACCAGGCTCGTCGTCGGCAGCATTCTCGAAGCCCTCGAGAGCGCCCACGCGATCGCCGGCGATAACGCCATAGCGGCTGACTTCCTCGGGAGCGCACGCGGCAACGGCGATAACAGAAGCGCCACCGTGTTCCTTGGAGACGGCAAGCATCTTGTCGCAGATGTCACGGTTGGGCACAACGTAATCGCCCAGAAGAACCAGGAAGTTCTCCCCTGCCACAGCGTCGGCGGCAGAGCGAATGGCGTGGCCAAGGCCCTTGGGCTCGTACTGATAACGGAAGTCGACCGGCATACCACCAGCATGGGCGACGGCGTCGGCGTAGGCGTCCTTGCCACGCTCGCGAAGCAGGTTCTCGAGCGAGCGATCGGGCTGGAAGTAGCTCAGCAACTCGGGCTTGCCAGGAGAGGTGACGATAATAGCATCGTCGACCTCATCGGGGTCGAGCGCCTCCTCAACGACGTACTGGATGACCGGTTTGTCGAGCACCGGCAGCATCTCTTTAGGCGTGCACTTGGTGCCAGGCAGAAAACGCGTGCCAAGACCGGCGGCGGGGATGATTGCCTTCATGTTATTCAAGGATCCTTTCGTAGGCGCAGGATGCGCCCTGTGCGTGCGGCACGGCGGCCGCAGACCAAATTGCGATACCGGTTTATCGTACCGCCGTTAATTAACGTTAATGTAGGCAAGCGCCATTCTTCAGCAGGTCAACGCAAATTATTGCTCGAATGGTGCAATTTTATCGCCCAACGGTAGCAACGCCAAAGCACCGCAAGCGGCAGCAATTTGTATGCCGAGCCAACAAAATAGAGGGATCAAAACGAAAAAGACGGGGTTCGCAATGCGAACCCCGTCTGCAAAGAAATCTGGCGAGAAAGCCTGATTACTTGAGGGTGACAGCAGCGCCAGCAGCCTCGAGCTTCTCCTTGGCAGCCTCGGCGTCCTCCTTCTTGGCACCCTCGAGAACAGCCTTGGGAGCGCCCTCGACGACCTCCTTGGCCTCCTTCAGGCCAAGGTTGGTGAGCTCACGGACGGCCTTGATGACCTGGATCTTGTTGTCGCCGAAGCCCTCGAGCACGACGTCAAACTCGGTCTTCTCCTCGGCCTCAGCAGCGCCAGCAGCGGGAGCGGCGACAACGGCGGCAGGAGCAGCGGCGGAAACGCCGAAGGTGTCCTCGATAGCCTTAACGAGCTCGGAAGCCTCGAGAAGGGTCATTTCCTTAAGAGCATCGATGATCTCATCGGTGGTAAGCTTAGCCATTTCTAAGTCCTTTCGGTTTCCGTGTCTGTGCACGGAGATCAGTTAAAACACGGCGCGAATGCGCCAGGGGTGCGGCGTTGCCGCCGCGGGTGAAAACAGCGACTAGGCTGCCTTCTGCTCGGAGACCTGCTGGATCGAACGAGCGAGACCAGAGGAAACGCCGTTGACGCAGGCAGCGATGTCGCGAGCGAAACCGGAGATGAGACCGGCGATCTGGCCGAGAAGCTGGTCCTTGGTGGGCAGCTCGGCGATAGCCTTAACATCATCAGCGGAAACGACCTTGCCGTCGGAGATACCGCCCTTGATCTCAAGGACGCCCTTGGACTTAGCGGAGAAGTCTTTAAGGGTCTTAGCGGCCTCGACCGGCTCGGTCTCGTAGAACACATAAGCGACGGGGCCGGCGAGGATCTCGTCGAGCTCGGGCTGCTCCTGGTTCTTGAGAGCGATCTTGACCAGGTTGTTCTTGTAGACCTTCATCTCGGCGCCGCACTCGCGAAGCTGATGACGCAGCTCCTGAGCCTGCTTAACCGTCAGACCGTTGTAGTTGACGACGAACAGACCGGCGTTCTCGGCGATACGGGACTCGATCTCTGCAACCTTGTCGATTTTGTACTGCTGGGGCATGAATTACACCTCCTCGAATTCTTTCCGGGCACGGTCCGCCACAAGGACGTGACGGGGGCATGTCCAAAAAGAAAGCCCCCGCGCTGCATGAGCGACGGGGGCGAGAAGACATATCTACTCGACCACCTCGGCTGGCGGGATATCCCATTAAGCTCGCGGGCGATGCCCGTTTGCACCGGCTGTCTCTGGCAGCGGATTCGTGCGTGAACCGAAAGTATTATGGCGGGGACCCCGGCGTCGGTCAACGGAAAACCGGGCTGCACACAATTCCACCATCCGGCACGCTCCGCCGAAGTCCAGGCGCAAGGTTTTCGCTCGGTCAAGTCCTGGGCTCGCACGAAGGCCACCTGAAGTGGCCTTCGGCTCGTGCGGCATCTACGAAC
>CBCSNQ010000054.1:0-12747 GCA_965141565.1 uncultured Collinsella sp.
ATTAGTATTCGATGCCTTGACGGGCTAGGAGGCCTTCGTCGAAGTAGTGTTTGACGGGGCGCATTTCGGTGACTAGGTCGGCGAGGTCCGCGAGAGGCAGCAGCCCGCGGCCGGTGAGCACGAGCTCCGTGGTGGCAGGCTTCAGCGCGATCAGTCCCTCCACATCCTCGCGCGTCACGAATCCGCGGCGCATCGCTTCGCCGAGTTCGTCCAAAATCAGAACGTCGACCTGTGATATCTGCTCGCGTGCGAGCTCCATGATCTGCTCGGCGCAGGCCTCGGGTGTGTCGCGATCGGCCTGTACAATGCGCAGTCCCAGGCGCGGCGCGGCGTCGTGCTCGGCGCAGTGCAGCTTCTTGGCAAACTGCAGCATGAGTACGTCGAGCCCATAACCTTTGGCGCGCATCGCCAATCCCAGCGCAGCCGTGGTTTTGCCCTTGCCGTCGCCCGTATAGATCTGAACCTTGCCGACTTCAAGTGATGCCATCTCTGTCCTTTCGTGCCCGGCGTCGGTTTATCGCCGTCCGGGTTGGGTATTATAGTTAGCATTATCAACCCCAGTAGATGGAGTTCAAGCAGATGGAGATGGATGACAACAAACGTAGACGGAATATGATCCTCTACGTGCTCATCGCCTTCGTCGTCTACCTCGTGCTCTCGACCGTTCTGTTCCCCAACATCGGTCACACGCAGCAGATTACGAAGACCGATTACTCGACGTTTGTCAAAGCGCTCGATAAGAAGAGCGTTGACAAGGTTGAGTACAACACGGACGATTACACGATTTATTACACCAAGAAGGGCGAGGACGAGAACATCGCCTACAAGACGACCGGTGTGCCGAATGATGCGGGCTTTACCGATCGCGTGCTTGAATCTGGTGCCTCGCTTGAGTCGGTCGTTCCCGATAAGAACTCGGGTCTGATGACCTACTACCTGCTCACCCTCATTCTTCCCATGGCGATTTTCTTCCTCATCGGCTGGTGGCTCAACCGCCGTATGAAGAAGGCCATGGGCGAAGACGGTCCGTCGATGAACTTTGGCGGTGGTGGCTTTGGCGGCGGCGGACTGGGTAAGTCCGGCGCTCGCGTTATCGCCTCCAAAGATGTGGGCGTGACCTTTAAGGATGTTGCAGGCCAGGAAGAGGCCAAGGAATCCCTTAAGGAGGTCGTCGACTTTCTGGAGAAGCCGCAGCGCTACGAGGAAATTGGCGCCAAGCTGCCGCGCGGTGCCCTCCTTGTCGGCCCTCCGGGTACCGGTAAAACCCTGCTCGCCAAGGCCGTTGCCGGTGAGGCGGGCGTTCCGTTCTTTAGCATTTCGGGTTCTGAGTTCGTCGAGATGTTCGTCGGCCGCGGTGCCGCCAAGGTTCGTGACCTGTTTAAGCAGGCCAAGGAAAAGGCCCCGTGTATCGTCTTTATCGATGAGATCGATACCATCGGCAAGAAGCGCGATGGCGGCGGCTTTAGTGGCAACGACGAGCGCGAGCAGACGCTCAACCAGCTGCTGACCGAGATGGACGGCTTCGATAACCACAAGGGCATCGTCGTCCTCGCTGCGACCAACCGTCCCGACAGCCTCGATCCCGCCCTGCTGCGCCCCGGTCGTTTTGACCGCCGCATTCCCGTTGAGCTGCCCGACCTGACTGGCCGCAAGAACATCCTCGAGCTGCATGCCAAGAGCGTGAAGACGCAGCCGCCGATCGACCTGACCGCTATTGCCCGCGCCACGCCCGGTGCCTCGGGCGCCGACCTTGCCAATATCATCAACGAGGGTGCCCTGCGCGCTGTTCGCGAAGGCCGCAAGCGCGCGACCCAGGACGACTTCGAGGAGTCGGTGGAGGTCGTCATTGCCGGCCAGCAGCGTAAGTCCACGGTGCTTTCCGACCACGAGAAGCAGGTCGTTTCCTACCACGAGATCGGTCATGCCATCGTCGCTGCCCGCCAAAAGGGTTCCGCGCCGGTTACCAAGATCACCATCGTGCCGCGCACGAGCGGCGCTCTGGGCTACACCATGCAGGTCGAGGAGGACGAGCGCTTCCTGACCACGCGCCAGGAGGTCCTGGACAAGCTTGCGGTCTACTGCGGTGGCCGTGCAGCCGAGGAGCTCATCTTTGGCGAGATGACGACCGGCGCCGCCAACGATATCGAGCAGGCAACCAAGCTCGCCCGCAACATGGTGACGCGCTTTGGTATGTCCGATGAGTTTGGCATGATGGCACTCGGTACCGTCCAGAACGCGTACCTCAACCAGGACACGTCGCTCACCTGCGCCCCCGGTACGGCCGAGCGCGTGGACGCGATTGTCGCCAAGCTGATCGAGGATGCGCACGACCGCGCCCTGCAGATCCTGAAGGAGAACAAGTTCAAGCTCCACGAGCTGGCTCGTTATCTGTACAAGAAGGAGACGATCACCGGCGAGGAGTTTATGAACCTCCTCACGCGCGAAAATCCGCTGATGCCTAAGCAGCAATAGCGTTGCGTTCGGGACAGTAAATATCGACGCCCCATTTGAGTGCCTATCTCAAATGGGGCGTTTTGCTTGAGAGGGATGCATATGAAGATCGTGGTGAGTGCCTGTTTGATGGGCGAGAGCTGCAAGTATAACGGGCTCGACAACTACCATCGCGAGCTGGTCGAGGCCTGCGAGCGTACGGGGACCGAGGTCCTCTTGGTGTGCCCTGAGGTCTTTGGGGGCCTGCCCACGCCGCGCAAGCCGTCCGAGATTGTGAACGGCGAGGTTCGTACCTGCGAGGGCGTGTCCGTTGACCGGGAATTCCGCCTGGGCGCTCAACGTGCGCTCGATATGTGTGAGCAGGCGGGTGGGCCGTCCGAGATTTCCGCGTGCATTTTGCAGGATCGTAGTCCGTCGTGCGGCGTGGGCCATATCTACGACGGATCCTTCAGCGGCACGCTCACAACGGGTAACGGTGTCTTCGTTGACCTGCTCCTGCGCCACGGCTACCGCGTGATCCCGGCAAGCGAATTCGACTCGAGCATGTTACAGCAATAAAAAACCGCCACAAAGGAACTGTCCCCTTTGTGGCGGTTTTGGCCGGTTAGGCCAGGATAGAGTGGCCGTAGGCGTTGGCGGCCTTGATGGCGGCGGCGAACTTTTCGTCAGTGAAGGGCTCAGGGTTGCCCTGCTTCCACTCGTTGGTGGCGTGCGCGTATTCGCACAGGGCAGGGATGTCGGCCTCGGAAAGCCCGACCTGCTCAAGCGTCACGGGCAGGCCCATCTGCTTGTTAAAGGCGGCGTAGCGCACAAGGTTCTCGGTATCGCCCGTATAGGCAAACAGGACGAGCACGCCCAGGCTTACGACTTCGCCGTGCAGGTAGGTGCCCTCACGCGGTATGCTGCAGGTGGCGTTGTAGAACGCGTGCGCCACGCTCGAGTTGTAGTAGTAATCGTTCTGGTTGGTCAGGTTCGAGACATAGCCCGTGTTGACCACGATGTCGAGCGCGATCTGCTTGACGGCCTCGGTCGACAGGTCCTGGCGCACGTCCTCAAGACCCTGGACGCCATAGGTAAACAGCGGCTCGGAGCAGGTGTGGGCGAGTGCCAGGCCAAGACCGGCGGTGTGCTCCAAATTACCGGCGCTCGTGGCGTACTCGACCTCGGGCTGCTTAGACAGGGCATCGCCCACGCCGGCCCAGAAGTACTCTGCCGGTGCCTCGGCGATGATCTTGGGGTTGATGAAGATGTGCGCGGGGCGGTTGGGGTACGAATAGCCCTCGAGCGAGCCGTCGTCGTTGTAGACAACGGCAATGGCGGTCGCGGCGGAGCAGTTGGAGCAGATCGTCGGCACGGTAAAGACGATCTTCTTGAGCTCGATGGCCGCCGTCTTGACGGTATCGAGCGCCTTGCCGCCGCCGCAAGCAATGAGCACGTCGGCTTCCTGGCAGGCGGGGGAGTTTACGACCTTGGCGATATTGGCACGCGTACTGTTGGTACCGTAGACGCGCGTCTCCAGGACCTCGACATCGGTATCTTCAAGTGCCGCCTCGAGCCCTGGTAGCGCTGCAGCCAGGGCTCGCTTGCCACCGATGATGGCGACCTTGGTCGCTCCGTACTCGGCCAGCGCGCCGGGCAGCTCGTCAAAGCAGTCTTCGCCGACGGTATAATCACTCATTCCAATGGTTCGCATAGCAACCTTCTTTCGTTCGATAAAGTGCTTTCAGGTATTTTGCTCCAAGAGAAGGTCCACAGCCGCGAGAAATTTCGAACGTATAAAACCAGTGTTGAGGGTTTTTCGCCGGCGCGGAACGTGCTAGCATACTCCGCATAAGCGTTGATGGGGACGAGTAGTCGGCCGTCCGCATGTTACAGAGAGCGGGGAGCGCTGAGAACCCGTGCATGCGACCGATGAAAATCACCCCGGAGCTGCGGTCCCAACGGACGCGTCGCACAGGCTCGTCTTAGTAGATATCGCCGAGATGGTCGTCGATACAGGCCAGCCGAGTAACGGATGCGAGCGCGCGAATACGCGGGCGAGGGCATCTAAGCTGGGTGGTTAAACGAAGAGCTTTTGCGGGCGTACAGTCCGTTTTGTGGCGCTTCGTCCCAGCTTGTAGGGACGGGCGCTTTTTTGGTGCCCAACGGGCGTGCGCGCCCACGACATGAAAGGGGTACCGTGGCAAACGAGTACAAGCAGACGATGAATCTGCCCAAGACCGGTTTTCCCATGCGTGCCGGTCTTTCCAAGTCCGAGCCCAAGCGACTCAAGGACTGGCAGGACAACAAGGTCTACGAGCAGGTTCTGAAGAAGAACGAGGGTCACAAGAAGTTCGTGCTGCACGACGGCCCTCCGTACGCCAACGGCCCGATCCACATCGGCCACGCCATGAACAAGATCTCCAAGGACATGATCAACCGTTACTGGATGATGCAGGGCTATGAGGTTCCCTATGTCCCCGGTTGGGACTGCCATGGCCAGCCGATCGAGCATAAGGTCGAGGAGAAGCTCGGCACCGAGAAGTTCAACCAGACCTCCACGGCTAAGATCCGCGAGCTTTGCAACAAGTTCGCTGTCGAGAACATCGAGCTGCAGAAGGCTGGCTTCCGTCGCCTGGGCGTGCTCGGCGATTGGGACAACCCCTATCTGACGCTCTATCACCAGCATGACGCCGCCGACATCGAGGTTTTCAAGGCCATGTTCGACAAGGGCATGATCTATCGCGGCCACAAGCCCGTCCACTGGTGCAAGCACTGCCATACCGCACTTGCTGAGGCCGAGATTGAGTACTCCGACGAGACGAGCCCGTCCATCTTCGTGCGCTTTGAGATGACCTCCAAGCCCGCCGGCCTCGAGAACTTCGACGGCCCGGTTGACTTTATCATCTGGACGACCACGCCGTGGACCATCCCCTCCGACCAGGCCGTTTCTCTCAAGCCCGGCGCCGCCTACGTCGCCGTTGAGCACGACGGCCGCGCCGAGGTCATGCTCGAGGACCTGGCTCCCAAGTGCTGCGAGGAGTTTGGCTGGGAGTACACCCCGGTTGTGGTCGACGGTAAGCCCTATGTGGTTCCCGCCGAGACCTTCCACCACATCCACTACAAGCAGCCGATCTTTGACGGTGTTGAGGGCGTGGCGCTCCTGGCCGACTACGTCGGTGTCGATGACGGTACCGGTATCGTCCACAACTCGCCCGGCCACGGCGTCGACGACTACTTCGCCTGCCTCAAGGAAGGCATCACCGACATCTGCATGCCGGTTGATGACGACGGCAAGTTCTACACCGGCGAGGAGTTTGGTACCGGCGGCCCCTTCAGCGGCATGGATACCGACGAGGCCAACCCGCATATCATCGAGT
Organism: uncultured Collinsella sp.; assembly: GCA_965141565.1. Taxonomy (GTDB): domain Bacteria; phylum Actinomycetota; class Coriobacteriia; order Coriobacteriales; family Coriobacteriaceae; genus Collinsella. The sequence goes on from CBCSNQ010000054.1 coordinate 5,811, forward strand.
TCCTGCGCGAGCGCGGCACCCTGATCCTCGAGAAGAAGATCACGCACAGCTATCCGCACTGCTGGCGCTGCAAGCACCCGGTGCTCTTCCGTGCTACCGACCAGTGGTTTGTCTCGATGGACAAGACCGGTTTGCGTGAGCAGGCTGGCAAGGAGGTCCGCGAGAACGTCAAGTGGTATCCGACCCATGCCGCCAACCGCATTGGCGCCATGGTCGAGCAGCGTCCCGACTGGTGCATCAGCCGCCAGCGCAACTGGGGCGTGCCTATCCCCAGCTACACCTGCGCCGACTGCGGCGAGAAGGTCATGAACGACGCCACGCTCGACGCCGTCATCAAGCTCTTCCACGAGAAGGGCTCCGACGCCTGGTTTACTGACGCTCCCGAGAGCTACCTGGGCGAGGCTTGCGTCTGCCCCAAGTGCGGCGGCCATCACCTCAAGGCCGATAAGGACATCCTCGATGTGTGGTGGGACTCCGGCGTTTCCTGGAAGGCCGTCTGCGAGTATCGCCCCGAGCTTGAGTACCCGGCGGACGTGTATCTCGAGGGATCCGACCAGCACCGCGGTTGGTTCCAGAGCTCGCTGCTCACCTCGGTGGGTGCCAACGGCCATGCTCCGTACAAGGCGGTCGTCTCTCAGGGCTTCACACTCGATGGCCAGGGCCGCAAGATGTCCAAGTCGCTCGGCAACGTCATCGACCCCAACAAGGTCTGCGACGAGATGGGCGCCGATATCATCCGTCTGTGGGTTGCATCCGTCGATACCAGCTCCGACGTTTCCATCGACCACGAGATCCTTGCTCGTACGTCCGATGCCTACCGTCGCTTCCGCAACACGCTGCGCTTCCTGCTTTCCGAGCTCGAGGGCCAGTTTGAGCCTGAGACCGACGGTGTCGCCTTTGCCGACCTGCTGCCGCTCGACAAGCTCATGGTTGCCCGTCTGACCCAGGTTCAGGCCGAGGTCGACGACGCTTACTCTTGCTACGAGTTCCCGCGCGCTTACCGTGCGCTTTATGACTTCGTGGTTACCGAGCTTTCCAACGTGTACCTCGACGCCCTGAAGGACCGTCTGTACTGCGATAAGCCCGGCTCGCTCGAGCGCCGCAGCGCCCAGACCGTGCTGGCCGAGCTCTTCTCGATGCTCATGCGCGACCTGCAGCCGATCCTGTCCTACACCGTCGACGAGGCCATGGCATATGCGCCCGCCGGCTGCGTCGATCACCAGAAGTACGCCGCGCTGCTCGATTGGTACAAGTCGCCCATCACGGTCGATGAGGCCAACGAGTTTGAGGGCGTGCTCGAGGCTTCTCTTGAGCTCCGTAGCGCCGTGACCAAGGCCCTTGAGGATGCCCGTTCTGCCGGCACCTTCACCAAGAGCCAGCAGGTCCGCGTCAAGGCGGTCGTTCCCGCCGAGATGTACGCGCTGCTGACCGGTGATAAGGCCGTCGATCTGGCCGAGTTCTACATCGTCTCCGATGTTGAGCTGACCCAGGGCGAGGAGCTCTCCGTTGCTATCGAGGCAGCCGAGGGCGAGTGCTGCGACCGTTGCTGGAACTACCGCACCACCGTCGGCGAGTACAACGGCCACGCTCACATCTGCAAACGCTGCGCTGATGCGCTGAACTAACCGTTGGGGACGTTCTTAAACGACTGTCAAACAAGAACGTCCCCAACGTCAACTTTTGTCACGTCCAAGCGGCATTCTGTTTTTCGGAATGTCGCTTTCGTTTTATGCTGGTTATTTCGCTTGCGTTGGTGGATATGTCGTGCGCTCTGCTTGTGGCAATATAAGATGTTTACTTGTGTTAAACGGAATTCGATGTTCTTGAGGGTAGGGGATTTCTTTGGGTCGTGCTGGGGATATGACGCCGCCTTTGCGCTGGCGGTTAGGTGTTGCTGGTGGGGTGGTGCTGGTTGTGCTGCTTTTTGATCAGCTGACCAAGCTTGCGGTTCGTGCCGTGGGCGACGCTTTGCATGTGACTGTTATCCCCGGTGTGATCGACTTTCTATTTGTCCGCAATATCGGTGCTGCCTTTAGCATGGGCGAGGGGCATGGCGTTGCGTTTGCTTTGCTGGCGCTTGCGGTCATTGTCGCCATTGCCGTGTACTTGCTTCGCGCGCCCCAGCTTGCTCGCTTGGAGGTTGTGGGCATGGCTATGGTCGCGGGCGGCGCCATTGGCAACGCGATCGACCGTCTGGCCTTTGGCTTCGTGACCGATTTTATTGCCACCACCTTCATCGACTTTCCTGTCTTTAACGTGGCCGATATCGGCATTACCGTGGGCGTTGTGCTCGCCCTCTTCGGCTACATGTTCTTGAGTCCCGCGGCCCGCGAGGTTGATGCGACTGCCGAGCTCAATGCCCGTGATGAGGCCCGCGCTAAGCGCAAAGCCAAGCAGCGTGGGGAGCGTGCCCGCAAGATTCGCGAAAGGAATGAGCGTTAATGGCCGACATCCATATTCTTGTTGCCGACGATTCCGCTGGTCAGCGTCTTGACGCCTATTTGGGCGCCAACGATGGCTGTCCCACGCGCTCTGCCTGCGCGCATCTGATCGAGGGAGGCGCCGTTGCCGTCAACGGTGAGACTTGTCTCTCTAAAAAGTACGCCGTACGCGCCGGCGATCGCATCTCGGTCGACTTGCCCGAGCCGCACGACCCGACCGACGTGATTCCCGAGGCCATTCCCCTCGATATCCGCTACGAGGACGACTACCTTATCGTGCTCTCCAAGCAGCGGGGCCTGGTGTGCCATCCCGCCCATGGCCACGAGAGCGGCACCCTTGCGAACGCTCTGGTCTACCACTGCGGCATCGATCATCTTGGTACTGTGCAGGGTGAGGACCGCCCCGGCATCGTGCATCGCCTGGATCGCGATACCTCGGGCCTTATGCTCGCGGCAAAAGATGACGACACCCAGCGCGCGCTTCAGAATCTCATCCGCACGCGCACGCTCGACCGCCGCTATATCACGCTTGTCCACGGGCACATCGCCATGGACGAGGGCACCATCAATACCGGTATCGCCCGTTCTACGCGCGACCGCGTCAAGATGGCGGTTTCGGATGACCCCTTTGCCCGTCAGGCCATTACGACCTTTAAGGTCCTCGAGCGCTTTGATTCCACGCGTTTTGACGACGGCTATACGCTCGTTGAGTGCCACCTGTTTACGGGCCGCACACATCAGATTCGCGTGCATATGCGCCATATCAACCACGCCTGCGTGGGCGATCCGCTCTACGGCAAGTGCGATGCGCGTGCCGATCAGGGCCTGACCAGGCAGTTCCTGCATTCTTGGCGCGTTGCGTTCGATCATCCCGTAACGGGGAAGCGCATTGAGTGCCGTGATGAGCTGCCGTGGGATCTTGCCGCGGTTCTGGACGATCTGGCCCCGCGTTCGCTTGGTCGCACTGCCGCCGGCGACGACATCGTTCCGCAGCTCGGTCTTCTCGAAGCCTAGCCAGTATTAGGTGGTTTCTTGAACTCGGTAAGCCTGCGGTAAGATATACGATTGTTTACGTTACACGTTGCTGGGAGCCTGCATGCTCGCCTTTTTACAAACCAACACACCCATCGTGATCTTCAACCAGATTGTCGTCACGCTGCTCACGGTCTGCTTTCTGTACCAGGTGGTCTTCTTTGTCATTGGCGCTCTTCGTGGCGAGGTCGCGCCTCCCAAGGCCAAAAAACTCCATCGCTATGCCTTCTTTATCGCGGCGCATAACGAGGAAGCCGTAATTGCCAATCTCGTACGCTCCATCAAGGACCAGGACTATCCGTCCGAGCTTATCGAGGTCTTTGTCGTTGCCGATGCCTGCACCGACAACACGGCGCAGCTCGCGCGCGAGGCCGGTGCCATTGTTTACGAGCGCAATGACCTGGCCCGCAAGGGCAAGAGCTGGGTCATGGACTTTGGCTTCGACCGCATTCTCAACGAGTATCCCGACACGTTTGAGGGCTACTTTATCTTCGATGCCGATAACGTTATCTCCCGCGATTACGTTTCCAAGATGAATGATGCCTTTGACCAGGGCTTCCATGTGGTCACGAGCTATCGCAATTCCAAGAACTTCGGCAGCTCGTGGATCTCGGCTGCTAATGCCACGTGGTATCTACGCGAGGCGCGCTTCCTCAACAACGCGCGTAATATCTGCAAGACGTCCTGCGCTGTTTCGGGTTCGGGTTACCTTATCTCGTCAAGCGTTATCGAGGGCATGCACGGTTGGCAGTTCCACACGCTGACCGAGGACATTCAGTTCACTACGTTCTGTGCTATTCACGGTATTCGCATTGGCTATGCGCCGGCGGAGTTCTTTGACGAGCAACCCGTGACGTTCAAGGCATCCTGGAAGCAGCGTATGCGCTGGACCAAGGGCTTTTACCAGGTGTTCTTTACCTACGGTAAGCATCTGGTCAAGTCGACGTTCCGCTATCATCGCTTTGCCGCCTACGACATGTTCATGACGATCGCCCCGGGTATGCTGCTATCGCTGATCTCGATGCTCGCTAATGCGACGTTCTTGATTGTGGGTGGCCTTTCGCATGGTTTCTTGGCTACCGAAGTCGAGATGCAGGCGTGCGCCGCTTCGCTCATTATGACCTTCGCCATGATGTATCAGACCTTCTTTATCCTGGCGCTGCTCACGACTATCTTTGAGTATAAGCACATTCACTGCGCGCAAAAGTGGCGTCTGGTGACTAACCTGTTTACCTTCCCGATCTTTATGTTCAGCTATATCCCCATCACGGTGGCCGCGCTGTTCCTGAAGGTCGACTGGGTGCCGACGCAGCACGCCGTCAACGTTACCCTTGACGAGGTCATGCAAGGCGCCAAATAACCACCACCAAAACCACCGCAAAGGGGACAGGCACCTTTGTGGTGGTTTTTGCTTTTGCGATGCAGCTCGAGGAGGAGTCCGATGGTCTATATCCCGTTTTGGATTTGCATCTTTGCCGGCGTGGCAATTGATGCCCGAGAGCGACGGTTTCCCAATGGGCTTGCCGGCGCATGTGCCGTGGCGGCGTTGGCGGGCGTTTGGCTCGACCTCGGTTTGAACACAGCGCTTGACCACGCCGGTCTTGCGGTCATCGTCTACCTTGTCCTTGTGCTTACTGAGTCACTCTGGCGTCGCCTTCGCCACGCCCCCGGCATTGGCATGGGGGACGTCAAGGCACTCTTTGCCCTTTGTACCTTCGATCCCCTGGGCGGCGTTGTCGCGTTTGCGGTTGCGCTCCTGACCCTTGCCGTCGCTTGCCTCATCGCAAAATCACGCTCCCTGCCATTGCTGCCGTTTTTGGTGCCTGTTTTTGCCATAATCGAGGTCGTGGGCTGCACTTTGTAACCGATTGCGCATCCTTCTTAAGGAGCATGCCATGGCAACTAATCAAGAAACGGCCGTCATTAAGGCGCGCATGGACCGTATCCCCTCGGCGTTGTCGCCCGAACTTGTCGAGCGCATTGCCGCCGATCGTGCTTCGGGCTATGTCAACCCGTATCGTTGCAACGACGATCAGGCTATTCGTCGTATTGATCGCGCCGCCGACAAAGGCACGCTTATGCGTCCGGCGTTTATGCGCGATACCGAAAAGATACTTCATCTTCCGGCGTACACCCGTTATGCAGGTAAAACGCAGGTCTTTAGCTTCCGTAGCAATGACGATCTGTCACGCCGCGGTTTGCACGTGCAGCTTGTCTCGCGCATTGCGCGCGATATCGGTCGCGCCCTGGGGCTCAATTGCGATCTGATCGAGGCGATTGGCCTGGGCCACGACTTGGGACACACGCCTTTCGGCCATGCCGGCGAGCGCTTCCTCAACGATATCTTTCATGAGCGTACGGGGCGTTATTTTTTCCATAACGTGCAGTCGGTCCGCGTGCTCGACGCGCTATACGGCCGCAACGTGTCGCTCCAGACGCTCGACGGCGTGCTATGCCATAACGGCGAGTACGAGCAGCGTGTGTTTGAGCTCTCGGACATGAGCTCCTTTGACCAGTTTGACCAGACGGTTGAGGATTGCATTGCCACGGGCTATAGCGCAATTGGGCATCTGCGTCCCATGACGCTCGAAGGCTGTGTGGTCCGCATCTCGGATATCCTTGCCTACGTCGGTCGTGACCGTCAGGATGCGATCGCGGCGGGCCTGCTTTCGCCCGACGCTTTTGATGATGGCCGGGGCGGTGCCTACAACAGTTGGATCCTCACGCATGCCTCCATCGATATCGTTGAGCATAGCTATGGTAAGCCGCGCATCGAGATGAGCGAGGACCTGTTTGAGGAGATCCGCCGTGCCAAGCGCGAGAACTACGAGAAGATCTATAGCAAGGGCGGTATCGAAGGCGACTCCGAGGCGGAGCTGCGCGAAGCCTTCGAAAAGCTTTACGACCGTTGCCTGCAGGATATAAACGAAGGTGACGAGTCCTCGTATATCTTTAAACACCACATTTCTCGCATCGAGCAGCAGCTTTCCTACTACGATCGCGCCTATGCCTGGCAGAACGATAAGGACCAGGCGGTCGTGGATTACATTGCGAGCATGACGGACGGTTATTTCTGCGAACTGACGAGCAAGCTGTTCCCGGGTCTAAAGTTTCCGCATCGTACCTATATTAACGAACGGTAGTTCGTATCCTTTCGGTATACTGGTTAGTGGAAAACGTTTTTGATTGATGCACGGGATGGCTATGGACGACCTTTTTTCTGCCTCGACGCGCGAGCGTTCCTTTAAAAATGCGCCGCTCGCGGTGCGCATGCGACCCAATTCGCTCGACGAGTACGTGGGCCAGCAAAAGGCCGTCGGTAAGGGTTCATGGCTGCGTGCCGCGATCGAGCACGACGTGCTTTCGAGCGTGATTCTGTACGGGCCTGCCGGTACGGGCAAGACGACGCTGGCCCACATTATCGCCAACCATACCAAGAGCGAGTTTGTCGAGGTCAGCGCCGT
>CBCSNQ010000055.1:0-12450 GCA_965141565.1 uncultured Collinsella sp.
CACTCTAGTATGCTAAAGTACCCAGAAGACCGGCGGAGCTATGCCGGTCTTCTGCTCTATATGAAACACAGCATGAGGAGGCTCACCAGATGACGGCCACACCGTGGGGATTCCGGGACATATTGCCCGAGGAGGCTCAGGCGCGCGAGGAGATCGCATGTACGGTGAAGGGCTGCTTTAGGGAGCATCATTACCTGCCGGTCGAGACGCCACTGCTCGAGGACAAGGGCTCACTCGAGGAGGGCGGCCGCATTGCGGACACGCCGTTTAAGCTCTTTGACGATGATGGTCGCCTGCTGGTGGTCCGTCCCGACAACACGCTGCCGATCGTTCGCCTGGTTTCGACTCGCATGCGCGCGGCCGATCTGCCCCTGCGCCTGCGCTACGAGGCGCCGGTGGTCCGCGAGTGCCAACGCAATGCCGGTGGCTCGCGTCAGTTTACGCAGCTGGGCTTTGAGCTTATCGGTGTAGGCGACACCGCGGGCGATGTCGAGATTGTCTCGCTCGTGGCCGAGGCCGTGCGCAAGTTGGCGCTGCCCGATGCGCGCATTATCGCAGGTAGCGTGCGTCCGTTTAAGGAGCTGCTTGCGGCGTGCGAGGATCGTGAGCTGGCTGCCGAGGCCCTGCGCTGCGTGCATGCCAACGACTTTGTGGGCCTCGATGCCCGCGTGGCGGTAAGCGTCGAGTCCGATGCCGTCAAGGCCGCCATTAGCGAGCTGCCGCGTCTGCACGGCGGTGCCGAGGTGCTCGACCGCGTGGACGCGCTGCTGGAGGCCGCCGGTATCGTCGCGCCGCTGACGCGCGAGCTGCGTGCCCTGGTCGAGGGCCTGGCACCCGAGGACGCCCAGGTGCTGTCGTTCGACTTCTCTATCATGAACTCTTTCGATTACTACACGGGCCTGGTCTTTAAGGCCTATGCCGGCGGCCTGCCCGATCCGGTGGGCTCGGGCGGTCGCTACGACTCTATCTTTACCGGCGCATTTGGCGACGGTATCGAGGTGCCGGCGGCGGGCTTCGCCTTTTCGCTCGAGCGCCTGGAGGCCGCGCGCACCTCGGCCGAGGACGCCGCTTCCGACGGCGATCACGCTGCGGGCCGTGGCGCCGAGGGCCCGCTGCGCATCGCCGTGCCCAAGGGCTCGCTTAAGGCCGACACGCTCGAGGTGCTCGAGGCCGCGGGCTTGGACGTCTCTGAGCTGCGCGACCCCGGCCGTCACCTGATCGTGCGCGGTCGCGACACGCGTGCCGGAGAGGGCACAGTCGGCGATATCGAGTTTGTCATCGTGCGCCCCAGTGATGCGCCTGCCTTTGTGGGCTGCGGTGGTGCCGATTGCGGCATCTGCGGTTGGGACTCGCTCATCGAGGCAGACCTCAACCTGCTGCAGCTGGTCGATTTGGGCTATGGCCTGTGCACGTTTATCGAGGCGGAGCCCGCAGGGCGCGCCGGCCAGGCCGAGCGCAACTATGCCCGTCGCGGGTCGCTTCGCGTGGCCACCAAGTACCCGCGCATCGCGAGTGCCTGGTATGCCGAGCACGGCGTGAACGCTGACATCGTTTCGCTGCACGGTAACATCGAGCTGGGCCCCATTGTCGGCATGACCGATCGCATCGTGGATATTACCGCCACGGGCGCCACGCTGCGCGACAACGACCTGGTCATCACCGGCCGCATCATGGACTGCACAGCCCGCTTCTTTGTCAATCCGGGTGCTGCGCGCCTTGATCCGCGCGTACGCAATCTGGCAGATCGCCTGGCCGCGGCCGTTAAGGACAAGCATTTTGAGCCCGTCGCGGGCTCGGCACAATAGCGCGAGCGCGCACGGGCGCCCCGACGTACGGGCTGCGGGCCGATTGGCGCCGCCGCCCGGCCTCTCGTTTTTCGAACACAACCTCGACCGATAGGGGATACCGATATGAAGACCATCAAGCTTGCTCCCGGTGAGCGCCTCGTTACCAACCAGCTCAACCGCAAGGGCGTGCTGCCGCAAAACATCGTCGACGCCGCCCGCGATATCGTGGCCAACGTGCGTGCCAACGGCGATGCCGCGGTGCGCGATTACTGTCAGCGTTTTGACGGTGTCGAGCTGCAGAGCTTCCGCCTGCCGCAAGAGCAGATCGATGCCGCGCTCGAAGGCCTCGACCCGGCCTTTGTCGCCGCGCTTGAGAAGGCCGCGCGCCAGATTCGCGAGTTCCACCAGCGCGAGGTCGAGCAGAGCTGGTTTACCACGCGTGTGGACGGCACGATGCTCGGCGTTAAGGTGACCCCGCTCGCGGCGGCCGGCATCTATGTACCGGGCGGCCGCGCGCAATATCCCTCCACCGTGCTCATGAATGCCATTCCCGCCAAGGTCGCCGGCGTTGAGCGCGTGGTCATGGTGACCCCGCCGCAAAAGGACGGCCTGATCAGCCCCTACACGCTCGCCGCGGCAAAGCTCGGCGGCGTGGACGAGATCTATGTGGTGGGCGGCGCCCAGGCCGTGGCCGCACTGGCGTACGGTACCGAGACCATTCCGCGCGTCGACAAAATCACCGGCCCGGGCAATGCCTTTGTCGCCGCTGCCAAACAGATTGTCTCGGGTGACGTGGGTATCGACATGGTCGCCGGTCCTTCCGAGGTCTGCGTGCTGGCCGACGCCACGGCCAAGCCCATGGTGGTCGCGGCCGACCTGATGGCCCAGGCCGAGCACGATCCACTGGCAGCCTGCTATCTGGTGACCTGCGACGAGCAGTTTGCGCGTGAGGTCGAGGCGGGTATCGATATTCTGGTAGCGCAGTCGCCACGCGCCGAGATTACGCGCGCCTCGCTCGACAATGAGGGCACCATCGTGGTGGCCGCCGACATGGCCGCCGCCGTCGAGGCGGTGAACACCGTGGCGCCCGAGCACCTGGAGCTGCACTGCGAGGACGCGATGGGCCTGCTCGGCGGCATTCGCAACGCCGGCGCCATCTTTGTGGGCGCTTGGAGCTCCGAGCCGCTCGGCGATTACGTTGCCGGCCCCAATCACACGCTGCCGACCGGCGGCACGGCCATGTTCTCCAACCCGCTTTCGGTGGAGGAGTTCGTCAAGCGCTCAAGTGTCATTTGCTATACGCCCGAGGGCCTGCTCTCGGACGCTCCCGCTACGCAGCGTTTGGCCGAGGCCGAGGGCCTGTGGGCACACGCGCTTTCTGCCGCACTGCGTCGCCGTGTGCTGGAGCAGGGCGAGGATGCCGTGAGCGCCGAGTCGCTGGCCGCGGCCGACCTGACCAAGGTCGCCTGGCCGGGCGACGCCGTGGCGACGGTTGCCGAGGGCGTGGACCTGGCGGCTGCAAGCGCGAATGGTGCTGACGCGGTCGTCGAGGAGGCCTAATATGGCCGAGCTGACGCCCCGCATGAAGGAGCTCGTCCAGTCCTACTTGGCCGGCATTGAGCCCTACGATCCCAACTTTACGCCCACGCGCATCAACCTTTCGGCCAACGAGAACACCTATCCCGTGCCGGCCGGCGTGCGCGAGGCGGTCGACGCCGCCCTGGCTGCCACGCCGCTCAACCGCTATCCCGATCCCATGTCTAACGACCTGCGCGACGAGCTTGCTGCCTGGCATGGCGTGACGCGCGAGAACATCTGCGTGGGAAACGGCGGCGACGAGCTGCTCTATAACTATCTGCTGGCGTTTGGCGGCGCGGGGAGGACTCTACTCAACTGCCCACCGTGCTTTAGCGAGTACGCGTTCTTTGCGTCGCTCTGCCAGACCGAGGTGCGCGATGTGTGGCGCGACCCCGCGACCTTTGAGCTTGACCAGGCAGCTGTGCTCGCAGCGGCGCCCGAGTGCAGCCTGGCGATCGTGACCTCGCCCAACAATCCCACGGGTGACGTGGCACCGCTCGACTTTGTCGCGGCCCTGTGCAATGCCTGCCCCGGCGTGGTGATGGTCGATGAGGCCTACGTTGAGTTTGCCGACGATTCGTTTGGCGCGGCCACCACGGCGCAAGGGCTTATCGCCGAGCATCCAAACCTGGTGATTCTGCATACGATGTCCAAGGCGTTTGGCGCCGCCGGCACGCGTCTGGGCTATGTGATCGCGGCGCCCGAGGTCATCGATGTGTTCGCGGCGATTCGCCAGATCTACTCGGTTAACGTGCTGAGCCAGGCGGCGGCGCTTGCCTGCGTGCGTGCGCGCGATGCGTATGCGCCCGTGGTGGCGCAAGTTACATCCGAACGCGAGCGCGAGCTGTGCGCCCTGCGCGCGATGGCTGCCGAGGGCATGCCCGTGGAGGCATGGCCGAGCGCGGCGAACTTTGTGCTCGTGCGCACGCCGCATGCCACGCGCGTGCGCGAGCGTCTGCGTGATGAGTATTCGATTTTGGTGCGCGACTTTAGCTATGCGCCGGGCCTTGCGGACTGTCTGCGCATCACTGTGGGTACGCCGCAGGAAAACGACGAGGTGCTGGCTGCGTTTGCCGCGCTGGTGAAGGAGGAGATGTAGATGGGCCGTTATGCCGAGGTGACCCGCAAGACGGGTGAGACCGACATTGTCGTCAAGCTCGACCTGGATGGAACCGGTACGTGCGATATCTCGACCGGCGTGCCGTTTTTCGACCACATGCTCAACGCCTTTGGCCGCCATGGCCTGTTCGATTTGACGGTGCATGCGGTGGGCGATGTTGAGGTCGATGCGCATCATACCGTCGAGGACACGGGTATTGTGCTGGGCGAGGCGTTCTGCCAGGCGCTGGGCGACAAGGCGGGCATTACACGCTTTGCCGACGCGGCGATTGCCATGGACGAGACGCTCGTGATGGCCGCCGTGGATATCTCGGGCCGCGGGCAGGCCTATTGCGGGTTGCCCGTGCCAACCGAGCGCGTGGGCACCTTCGATACCGAGCTGGCTGTCGAGTTCTTCTACGCTTTTGCGCGCGACGCCAAGCTCACACTGCATGTGCGCGAACTGGCGGGCGGCAACTCGCATCACATTATCGAGGCCGCCTTTAAGGCCGTGGGCCGCACAATGCGCCGCGCCTGCGAGCTCGATCCCCGCGTGCAGGGCATCCCCAGCACCAAGGGCTCGCTGTAACCTGCCAAAAAGGGACAGGTTTTGAATGGGGAAAGGGAGGGTCGCGTGGGCGAACCGAAGATCGTGGTGGTCGACTACCATAAGGGTAACTTGTCGAGCGTTGTGCGCGGGCTTGTGCGCGCCGGTGCCGCTGCCTGCACGTCGGACGATCCGGAGCAGATCTGCAACGCCGACGGCCTGGTCATCCCGGGCGTGGGCGCGTTCTATGACGCGATCGCCTTTATGCGCCAGAGCGGTGAGGAGACGGCTGTGCTCGACGCCGTTGCCGCCGGAACTCCGCTGCTCGGCATCTGCCTGGGCCTTCAGCTATTTTTTGAGCGCGGCAACGAGGGCGTGCCTGCGGACGAGGGCGCGATTGCCGGCGGTAACGCCCCCGAGCAGGCTGGCAGTCCCTGGGTCGATGGGCTGGGCATTATGCGCGGCTCGTGCACGCGCTTGGAGTCGAGTCGCCTTAAGGTGCCGCACGTGGGCTGGGACCAGGTGCACATGACGCCCGCCGGTGCGGCCGATCCACTGCTTGCCGGTTTTGCCGAGGGTGCCAACATGTATTTCACCCACAGCTATGCGGTGGCCGACGATGCCGATGCCGCCGATGTGCTGGCGCGCACGCACTATACGCGGAGTTTCCCGTGCATCGTGCGCCACGGCAACGTGTGGGGCTGCCAGTTCCATCCCGAGAAATCCTCCGCGCTGGGTCAGCGCATCCTTAAGAATTTCGTCAGCATCGTCGAGGAGGTCGGCCGATGATTCTGTTTCCCGCAATCGATTTGATCGGCGGCAAGGTCGTGCGCTTGGAGCGCGGCGACCGGAGCCGCTGCAAGGTATATTCCGACGACCCCGTGGCCGTCGCCCGCTCCTTTGCCGAGCAGGGCGCAAGCTGGGTGCATGTCGTCGACCTGTCCGCTGCCTTTGGCGAGGACGAGGACGCGTGCGCTGCCAACTCGGCAGCGATCGAGGCCATCTGCGGCGTCGATGGTCTGTCCGTGGATGTGGGCGGCGGCGTTCGCTCGCTCGCGCGCATCGACGAGCTGGCCGGCTATGGCGCTCGCCGCATTGCACTGGGTACCGTGCTGGTGACCGAGCCGGGTTTTGCCGAGGTGGCAGCCCAAGGCTTTGGTGGGCTACTGGTGGCAGACATCGCCGCGCGCGACGGCCAGGTCAAGGTGAACGGCTGGCGCGACGGCGCGGGTATGGCGCTCGACGATGCCGTGGCGCAGCTTTCCGAGCTGGGCTTTAAGCACCTGGTCTATACCGATATCGCGCGCGACGGCATGCAGACGGGCATCGGTGTGGCGGCGTATCGCCATGTTGCCAAGGTCGCGGGCTTTCCTGTCGTGGCTTCGGGCGGCATCTCTACGCTCGACGACATTCGCGCGCTGGCTGCGGTGGGTGAGGATGCTATTGAGGGCGCCATTACCGGCCGTGCGCTCTACGAAGGCAACTTTACGCTGGCCCAGGCGCTGGCCGCCGCCCGAGGGGAGGAGTAGCCCATGCTTACCAAACGCGTGATTCCCTGTCTGGATGTTAAGGACGGCCGCGTGGTCAAGGGCGTCAACTTTGTGAGCCTGCGCGATGCGGGCGACCCGGTGGAGCTGGCCCGCGCCTACGACCGCGAAGGTGCGGACGAGGTCGTATTTTTGGACATTACCGCGACGAGTGACAACCGTGCGACGACCATCGAGATGGCGGCGCACGCAGCCGAGGAGCTCGCTATTCCCTATACCGTGGGCGGCGGCTTTCGCGACTTGGCGGGCATGCGGACCATGGTTGCGGCCGGTGCCGACAAGGTATCGCTCAACTCGGCGGCCGTGCGCGACCCGTCGCTGATCAGCCAAGCTGCCGCGGCGTTTGGCAGCCAGGCCGTGGTCGTGGCGATCGATGCCAAGCGCGTCGGTTTGCCCGGAGAGCCGGGTGCCGATAGGTGGGAGGTCTTCACGGCGGGCGGCCGCAACGCCACGGGTATCGACGCGGTGGCGTGGGCCGAGGAAGCGGCTCGTCGCGGCGCCGGCGAGATTTTGCTCACCAGTATGGACCGCGACGGCACCAAGGCCGGCTTTGACCTGGCGCTCACCCGCGCCGTGGCGCGCGCGGTGCCGATTCCGGTGATCGCAAGCGGCGGCGTGGGTACGCTCGAGCATTTTGCCGAGGGCGTGATCGAGGGCGAGGCCGATGCCGTGCTGGCGGCGAGCGTCTTTCACTTTGGGACGTTCAGCATTCGCCAGGTGAAGGAGTATATGGCGTCGCAGGGCATTCCTGTCAGGTTGGACTTCTAGCGCTGCGGCTTGCCCAGGCACCCGACCTTTCGGCTCCAACCCTCCTCGCGTACTTAAGTACGCGTCGTCGGGCTTGTCGCTCGGAATCTCGGGCACCTGGACAACCCTCGCCGACCTGTGAAGTTTGAATTTGGGAAGAGAAATGGAAGAGATAACCGATCCTTCAAAGCTTACATACGACGCCAAGGGGCTGATTCCTTGTGTTGTTCAGCAGTATGACACCGGCGAGGTGCTTATGGTTGCCTGGATGAACGAGGAGTCGGTGGGGTTGACGCTCAAGACCGGCACCACGTGGTTTTGGAGCCGTAGCCGCCAGGAGCTCTGGAACAAGGGCGCGACGAGCGGCAATATGCAAGCGGTCAAGGAGCTCTGGGCCGACTGCGATAGCGATACGCTGCTGGTCAAGGTTGACTCGCCGGGTCCGGCCTGCCACACCGGCAACCGCACCTGCTTCTTTAAGAAACTTGCGTAGGGCGGGCGCTCGACTAGGCGCTTGGCCAACCAGAAAGGATTGAACCATGGGTGTGCGCACCGCAAATGTTCAGGATGGAAATATCGGAGAGACGCTGACGGGGCTCGCCGAGGTGATTCACGGTCGTCGTGATGCATCGCCGCAGGAGAGCTATACCGCGCGTCTGCTGACCGACGTCGAGGACGAGCTGCTCAAGAAGCTTGCCGAGGAGTCGAGCGAAGTGATCATGGCCTGCAAGGATAACGATCACGATCACATCCGCTACGAGGCCGGCGACCTGGTCTACCACCTGCTCGTGACGCTCGAGCGCTACGGTATCACCCTCGACGAGCTAGCCGGCGAACTCAACGCCCGCCGCCACTAGTCATTGGGGACGTTCTTAAACGACTAGTTAGGCGAGGGGCGTGGGTTGCCATTCGCCGGTGGGGTGGGGGATATCGAAGGTTCGATAACCGCAGTCGTAGGTGTGGGCCTGGGCCTCGCGGATGTTCCAGCAGATGTCGCAGGCGCGGTGCGCGTCCGAGCCAAAGGTAATCGGTACCTCGGCGTGGGCGAAGCAACGCAACAGCCCAGTCGCGGGATAGTAGTCGTCGAGGCCCTTGCGGGGTGCGGCGGTCGAGACCTCAACGCGGCGACCCGTATCGTGCGCGCACTCGGCCATCTGCTGCCAAAACGGTGCGGGGTCAAAGTCGGGCGCAAAGCCTTCCTTCGAAAAGCGCATGACCAGGTCGGGGTGAGCCATTACATCAAAGTTGAGCGGGCTCTCGCAGGCGCGGCACCAGTCGTCGACGTAGCGCTCCCACACGCCGCGTACCCCCAGGTTTTCCCAAACGTGCAGGTTGGTGTCGTCGTCGATCCAACCGCAAAGGGAATCGGGTGTATCGGGACGAGCGACGTTTTCCGTTCCCGCCGTACCCGCGGCGCCGGCCATGATATCGCCTGGGTTGCCAATCCAATGCACGCTGCCCAGGCGCACGACGGCGCCCCGGGACCAGCGCTCAACCAAAGGCTCGCAGCCCTCGTACCAATCGCATTCAAAGCCATAGATAAGCTCGAGCTCCGGCGCGATTTGCGCGGCAAGCTTGCGGGCATCCTCAAAAGCCAGACGATGTGCCGGCAGGTCGCCCTCGACAACCTGCACCTCGCAGTTGGCATCCATGCTGGCGGGTAAGGTGAGGTGGTCGGTCGAGACCATGACGCGGCAGCCGGCGGCCGCGGCAGCGCGGACGTTTTCCTCAAACGAGGCATGTCCGTCCGAAAACGAGGTGTGGGTGTGGCAATCGACCAGCGGGCAAGCAGACATGGCGACTCCTTTGCATTTGGCGAAACCGCTCCATTGTAATGGCGCGGCCCCCGATGCGACGAGCGCACCGGGGGGCCGAAATCGACTGGAAAGGGTGCGCGGTGCGGCCTCGCTTGCGCTCTCAAAACATGCACATCAGCCTCCAAAAGCTGCAGAAAATGACATGTTTGGAGGCTGATGTACATGTTTGGATAGGAGCGAGGGCGGCGACGGACGAAAGTCACGTCTGTGCCACGTCCAATGTGCTAGCGTTTGGATGAACAAAACGAGCCCGCGCGGAAAGGATCCGGACCGTATGCAATGCGATAGCACATCCCCGCTGTCCCGCGAGACCGATGCGCCCGAGACCATCGTCAAGCTGGAATGCGACATCGACGACGCGTCGCCCGAGGTGCTCGCCTACGCTGCCGACCGCCTGCGCGAGGCGGGTGCGCGCGAGGTGCATTGGCTGCCCCTCTATTGCAAGAAAGGCCGTCCCAGTTGGCAGCTACAGGTAATCTGTGCTCACGAGGATATCGAGCGCCTGCAGACGATTATCTTTTTGGAGACCACGACCAACGGCATTCGTCGCCAGGTCA
The DNA here is from genome assembly GCA_965141565.1 of uncultured Collinsella sp. GTDB lineage: Bacteria > Actinomycetota > Coriobacteriia > Coriobacteriales > Coriobacteriaceae > Collinsella. Next base: position 9,679 of record CBCSNQ010000055.1, read on the forward strand.
TGGAGCGCGTTTGCCTGCCACGCCGCTTTGAGCGCGTAACGACGCTATGGGGCGAGGTGTCCGTCAAGGTGGCAACCCTGCCCGACGGCAGCGAGCGTGCAGCGCCCGAGTACGAGGACTGCGCCCGTCTCGCCCGCGAGCACAATGTGCCGCTCCAGCGCGTGATGCAGGCGGCACAAGCCGTGGCACTGCGATTTGAATAACGCGGCTGGTGGCGACATCCTGCGCCCAGCCATATCAACCCCATTCGAAAGGATCTCCCCATGAAATACCTCATCGCCTCCGACATCCACGGCTCGGCATATTGGGCCGAGCGCCTGGTTGCCGCCATCGAGTCCGAGCAGCCCGACCGCATCGTGCTGCTGGGCGACCTGCTCTATCACGGTCCGCGCAACGACCTGCCGCGCGATTACGCCCCCAAGCGCGTGATCCCGCTGCTCAACGCCCTGGCCGACCGCATCATCGCGGTACGCGGCAACTGCGATGCCGAGGTCGACCAGATGGTCCTCGACTTTCCCGTCATGGCCGACTACGCCACGCTGTTCGACGAGACCGGCCGCGAGCTGTTCCTGACGCACGGCCATGTCTTTGGCGCCGGCATGCACAACAGCGTCGACCACGCGCCCGCGCTGCCCGAGGGCTCCGCGCTCGTCTACGGTCATACGCACATCAAGGTCAACGAGGAAAGTGCCGCGCACCCGGGTCTGTGGCTCTTCAACCCCGGCAGTGCGAGCATTCCCAAGGACGGCACGCACAGCTACGGCATCTACGAGGGCGGTGCGTTCCGCCACGTGATCCTGGAGGAGGAATAACCATGGCGCAGCATATGGCTCAGCAAAATGCCGAGGGCTCGCGCGATCTGTCCACGCTGATAGACGCGTCGGCCGAGCTGCAGCATCTGGTGCAGACCATCTGGCGTCTGCGTCAGCCCGATGGCTGCCCGTGGGATCGCGAACAGACACACCGCAGCATCGGCAAGAACATGATCGAGGAGGCCTACGAGGCACTCGACTGCATCGAGGCGGACGACGCGGTTCACCTACGCGAGGAGCTGGGCGACGTGCTCATGCAGGTCGTGCTGCATGCGCAGATCGCGGCGGATGCCGGCGAGTTTACGCTGGCCGACGTGGCGCGCGATATCGACGCCAAACTCATTCGCCGTCATCCGCACGTGTTTGGCGATGTGGATGCCGACAGCTCCGACGAGGTACTCAAGATTTGGAACGAGGTCAAGCTTGCCGAGAGGGCTGCCAAGGACAAGGCCGTGGCGGCAGGCGAGGCTGCGCCCGAGGGCCTGCTCGACGGCGTGCCCACGCATCTGCCGGCGCTGATGCAGGCTCAGAAGGTGTCGCGCAAGGCGGCTGCCGTGGGCTTTGAATGGGAGACGGTCCAGGATGTGTGGGACGAGGTTGCCGAGGAACGTGCCGAGTTTGAGGCCGAGGCCCCTGGCTCGCCCGAGCGCGAAATGGAGTTTGGCGACCTGCTCTTTGCCTTGGTCAACGTCGCGCGCAAGGAGGGCATTGACGCCGAGAGCGCCCTTCGTGCCAGCACGGCAAAGTTCCGCCGTCGCTGGGCCGCGATGGAGCAGATGGTGGCCGATGCTCACGTGGATCTTGCCGAGCTTTCGACCCACGGCCTCAACGACCTGTGGGATGCCGCAAAGGCGGAGGAGTAAGACTGCGGGAACGACGGGCTGACATGCCTCATCGTTCCCGCTATATTTTTCGAAAATCAAGTGTATCCCTCGGCTAACTTAGGGCATAATGCAAAAAGTGCGACATGGCTAACTTACAGAGACGCACCGATGGTGCACGGTCAGCCGGTCGCTTGCATCCACTACGTTTCCAAGTGAGAGGGAGACAACATGAGCGATATTTTGGACGTCTACGGTCGCGAGGTGCTCGACAGCCGCGGCAGTCCCACCGTCGAGGTCGAGGTCGTGCTCGAGGACGGCAGCTTTGGCCGCGCAATGGTGCCTTCGGGTGCTTCGACCGGTGCCTTTGAGGCATGTGAGCTGCGCGACGGCGACAAGGGCCGCTATCTGGGCAAGGGTGTCTCGCAGGCCGTCGAGCACGTCAACAACGAGTGCGCTAACGCCGTCGTGGGCCTCGACGCCTTCGACCAGCGCGCCGTCGATGCCGCGCTGATTGCCGCGGACGGTACGCCCAACAAGACCAAGCTCGGCGCCAACGCCATCCTGGGCGTGTCGCTGGCCGTTGCCCGCGCCGCAGCCGAGTCGGCGGGCCTGTCGCTGTACCAGTACCTGGGCGGCGTCAATGCCCACCTGCTGCCCACGCCCATGATGAACATCCTCAACGGCGGTGTGCATGCCGACAATAACGTCGACTTCCAGGAGTTCATGATCATGCCGGTGGGCGCCCCGAGCTTTGCCGAGGGCCTGCGTTGGTGCGCCGAGGTCTACCACACCCTCAAGGGCGTGCTGCACGAGGCCGGCCTGGGCGGCGGTGTGGGCGACGAGGGCGGCTTTGCCCCCAACCTTAAGACCAATGCCGAGCCGTTCGAGTACATCACCAAGGCCGTCGAGAAGGCTGGCTTTAAGCCCGGCGTCGACTTCATGTACGCCATGGACCCGGCCTCGACCGAGTTCTACAACGCCGAGACCGGCATGTATGAGCTCAAGGGCGAGGGCGTTGAGTACACGAGCGCCCAGATGGTCGATTACTGGGAGAAGCTCGTCGACACCTATCCCATCATCTCCATCGAGGACGGCATGGCCGAGGAGGACTGGGACGGCTGGGTCGAGCTTACCCG
>CBCSNQ010000056.1:0-12364 GCA_965141565.1 uncultured Collinsella sp.
CGCACTTCTTGCATGTTGCGGCGGATGCCCGCCTCGTCGTATAGATGAAACGGCGTGGGGAACTGCTCGACGATATGCTCGAGCGTCTCCTTGTCCACAAACGGCTGCTTGGCCGCATATGCCTCGTTGGGGGTCAATGCCATGTCCCGTAAACCTCGCTATCCAGACGGCGCCATCTGCGCATCGAATCCGCATAGCGCGGACCCAATGTCCGGATAGCGCTCCCGCATTGCTGCAGACAGTCCTGTGGGTGTTTCCCACAGGCCCACCAGGTTGTTCGTGCCCGAAAAACCCAGTTCGGCGGGTTTCGCCTCCCCACGGGGTCAAAGCCTGCCGGCTCGCCCGCGGATCTTCGTGCCCGCGCCTCTATCAAGTGGTAAAGACCCTATCACGTTGCACTTTACCAAACAAGAGTATTCGTATATAACGTTTAAAAAATGCAGGGATATGCTGGAAACATGTGCGCCACAATCCTGTATCACAATAAGTTGCAACAGATGTGCCTTACGAAGGGATTCTCTATGACCGAGCTCCAAGAACTCCGTCGCTATCGCCGCGATCTCCATCGTATTCCGGAGCTCGATTTCGATCTTCCGCAGACTATCGCCTATATCGAGGGCGTGTTGGCGCCGCTCGCATGCGAGGTGACCCATCCGTGTCCCAGCTGCGTTTGCGCTTTCTTCGACGCTGGCGTTGGTGCCGCGCGTGCCACGGCGATTCGCGCCGATATGGATGCGCTGCCCATCGCGGAGGCGACGGGAGCGGCCTTTGCCTCGACCCATCCCGGCAAGATGCACGCTTGCGGACATGACGGACACATGGCCATGGCGCTTGCGGCCGCGACGTATGTCGACCGTACGATTCGCGAGCAACCGGGCGCCATTAGGCGCAACGTTCTCTTTGTGTTCCAGCCGGCCGAGGAAACGACCGGTGGTGCCAAGACGGTATGCGAGAGCGGCGTGTTCGAGCGCTACGGGGCGGATCGCATCTTCGGCTTCCACGTGTGGCCCGATCTGCCCGCCGGCACGTTGGCGAGCTGCCCCGGTCCGTTGCTGGCGCGTTCGAGTGAGACGCATATCCATATTCACGGGACGAGCATCCATATCGCTAAGACCTATGGCGTTCCGGTCGAGGAGTCGCACGATGCGGCGCTGGCGGCTGCCAAGTTCTTGGTTGCCGAGCGCGAACTGATGGATGAGCTGGGTGCCGACGAGCCCTGCATTGGTAAGTTCGGCCTGCTGCAGGCCGGCGCCGTCTGCAATGCGGTGGCGGGGGAGGCCCATGTTGCCGGCAGCCTGCGTGTGTTTACGGACGACATGTTCGACCGGGCGCGCGAAGGCGTGCGCCGCGTGCTGGACGATGCCTGTGCCGCAACGGGCTGCACGTATGATCTCGACTTTGCCGAGGGCTATCCGCCGGTCGACAACGACCCCGAGTTGTTTGCCAGCGTCGCGCCTGCCTTGCCCGGGCTGCAGCTTGTGGAGGAACCGCTGCTGATCGCCGAGGATTTCGCGTTCTATCAGCGCCATCTGCCGGGCGTGTTCTTCTTGCTAGGCACGGGCGTGCCAGAGGACCAAGACAACCCGAGTGATTCGGATGGCTGCCCCGCCTATGCAACAAGCGCTCTGCATACCGATAGCATGCTCTTCGACGAGGAAATCCTACTCAAAGGCCTCGATGTCTACAAACGATTACTTTCGCTTGACTAAGGCGTGAAGGACTATTTGTTCTAGAAAACACGAACAAACGTACGATATAATAGAGATGTAAGTCTATAGAAACGTTTGACGTTACTAACGTAAGGCGATACTATGATTGCATCGTATAAAGATGAGGATACCGAACGCTTTGCCATGGGTGTGCGGGTCAGGAGGTTCGTGCCCTTTGAGCGTGTTGCGTTGAGGAAGATTCGCCAACTGCAGGTTTGTGCTTCGCTTGATGATCTTCGCGTTCCACCGGGCAACCGCCTGGAAGCTTTGAAGGGCGATCGTGCCGGTCAATATAGCATCCGTGTTAACGAGCGCTATCGGGTCTGTTTTGAGTGGAGACAGGAGATGGCTTGGAATGTCGAAATCGTCGATTATCACAAGTGATGAGACTTCGGCCGATTTGCTGTCGCCGGTGACTCCTGGTGAGCTTCTCAAAGAGGAGTTTCTTGTTCCCATGGGCATTTCTCAATATCGCCTTGCGAAAGAGACTGGGATTCCGGCTCAGCGTATCGGGCAGATTGTCTTGGGAAAACGTCGCGTGACGGCCGACACCGACCTCCGTCTTTGCCGTTATTTTGGCCTGACGGATGGTTATTGGCTGCGCGCTCAGGTGGCGTTTGACCTTGAGGCCGAGAAAAGGCGGATCGAACCGGAGCTGAATAAGATCGTTCCTGTCCAGCAGGCCGCTGCGTTGTAGTGCTCAAAGATATTGAGGTTGGAGTGACGATGGAACGACGCCGACAGTCTGCCGTTTATAGTCCCGGTGGGTGTGGATGCGGCTTGTTGTTGCTTCCGGTTATTGCTGTGAGCATTGGCGTGATGTTTGCGCTTGCTGGACTGGCCGCGGCAGCACTTGTGCTGTTGATTGTGGCCATTGGCGTGACGATTTGGCTCTGCCGCAATCGCGAGCAACGCCGTGCCGACGGTAAAACCAATGTCGGCTGGGTCATCTTTCTAATCATTGCGTACCTGCTGAGTGTCAGCTACCTTGTTTTCTTTGTCCTGTTGATGATCAGTGCCTTTACCGGGGAATCCGTCACGGTGGGTTGATCACCACTGGCAGACGGTCGCGCAAAGTGCGTTTGCTCGGCGCTTGGACAACTGCATTGGCCGTTTACCGCAACCTTAGCTCTCAGCTAATGAATTCAAGTTCAATCCTTCCTACGATGTGCTGTGTGCCGGCACGGTAGCCGGATCGTAGGAAGGATGCATGATGAAAAAGCTTGAAAACGAAGTGCTGCTGAGCCGTCGCGCTGCACTGGGCGCATTCGCCACCGTCGCCTTGGGGACTGCCGGTCTTCTTACCGGTTGTGGTAGCGATAAGGCGACCGTCACCGAGGACGCTGGCGATGGCGACAAGAAGGAAGAGGCGAAGAAGGAAGAGCAGTCTACGACTGACCTGGCGGTTGGTGCGACGGTGACCACGGCTGCCGGTCTTTCCGTCGTTGTCGATTCCGTCCAGCCCGGCCTCACAAATTATGACGGTTCGACCATGACGGGCATTCACGTCACGTACGTCAACAATGGTGATGAGGCCGCAGATTACAATATCTACGACTGGAAGGGCGAGGACGCCAACGGCGCTCAGCAGAATCAGGGTTACTACAGCGAGGGCTCCGATGAGCTGCAGTCTGGTACCCTTGCCGCTGGTGGCTCTGTGGCGGGCAATATCTACTTTGATGGCGATATCAAGAAGGCACTGTATTTTGCCAACATGTTTGATAAGTCTGCCACTGCAAGCTGGGTGTTGGCCTAGCATGTCGCTACCGTTGCGCCGTATGGGAGGTGAAGTCGTATGCCCGATAAAAAGCTGACTGACGAGTTACTCAATGAGCTTCTCGACGCGCCAAACATCGATGCCTATATCAAAGAACACGACTTTGCCACCCCGTCGCTTTCGAACTACCTGAAGCAGCTACTGCAGGAAAAGGGCTTGGAGCGCTCGCACGTGGTTCGTATGGCCGATCTCAATGAGACCTTTGGCTATCAGATCTTTACCGGCGCGCGTCATCCGAGTCGCAATAAGGTGCTGCAGATTGCCTTTGCGATGGCGCTGACGCTCAAAGAGACCAACCGTGCGCTGACGGCTGCCGGGGTAAGCGTCCTTAACTGCAAGGACCGCCGCGATGCGATTATCATTTTTTGCATCGATCGCGGGTGCAGCCTCCAAAAGGTCAACGAGGAGCTGTATCGCTTTGGCGAGGAGACGGTGAGTTAGCGGCTAATATCTGAGCCGGCGGAGCTGCCGAACAACGATGCAAACGAACGGGGCGCGGATGCCATGGGGTGTCTGCGCCCTGCGCTATGATGGAGGCTATGGATACTCAGACCCCAACATATTCCGATGACGAGCTAACCGCAGCGCTTGCCGAGCACCTGGCGTCGCTCGATCGCGACGACAGCTATCGCGTGGAGCGTGTACTTAAGCGCTCGTCCGTTGAAACAACCGAGCTCGTGTACTTTGAAGGAACCGGCGGTGGTTCGCTCGGTCCCTTTGTTCGTAAACGCATCGATGCTTCGGCTCAAATCGGCGGGGCATACGGGCGTCTGTTTGCCGCTCAACGGGCGGGCAGACGTTTTGAGCACCTGCCCAGAATCGTCGATTGTCGTCGTGTGGGCGACGAGCTCAACGTGGTTATGGAATACATCGAAGGGGAGACGCTCGGGGCGCTGGTGGACCGTCTGGGAGCCACCCCCGATTATGCGCGTGAATTGTATCCTGCCCTATGCGATGCCGTGGGCGAGCTCCACGCCGGTTTTGCAATAGCGGGGGAGACGTCGGCGCCGGTGATCCATCGCGACCTCAAGCCGTCGAATATCATCGTGACAGGTGCCAACTATACGCCTGATGACGGCCTGACGTTTTCATCGCTGGTGATTATCGACTTGGGGATCGCGCGCGTATGGCGCGATGGCGCCGATGCCGACACCGTCAAGTTTGGCACGCGACCCTATGCGCCGCCCGAGCAGTATGGGTTTGGGCAGACGAGTGTGCGCAGCGATGTCTACGCACTTGGCGCCCTGTTGTTCTTCTGCTTGACGGGAGTCGACCCTAAACCAGGGCTCAACATGCGCGAGCAATGCGAGGCGCGCGGCATTCCCACTCCACTTGCCGATGCCGTCTGCATGTCGATGGCGCTCGACCCGGCCAAGCGTTTTGCGAGCGCGGAAGCGTTGGGACGGGCGACGCGCGCGGCATACGATCTGAGTCGCCCCGTGCGGCCCCCTGCGCCTGCGCCTGTCCGTACTCCGGCCTCGGAGACGGTGCTGACGCCCCAAGGGCTCCAGAACCCTGCAGGGCTTCCTAGGCCTGCCGCCTCCGCTGCATGCGGTCTGCTCTCTCGCATTCCGGAGTCTCTGGGGCGCATTTGGAATACGCTCGTCTGCTTCTCGCTGCTTGTGTTCTTTGCCGGAAGTCACTTTGCCGTCTTTCACCCCACCGGAGCAAACCAAAGCTACCCGACTTGGCTTCTCATAATCGAGTATTTTTTCTTTGTCGATGGCCTTATGGTGCTTATGCATTTTGCGCTACTCGATAAGCGCCGTCTTCGTCGGCGATTCGCACTGCTCGACAGCTATCGCGGCAAGAAGCTCGCGAAACTCTGGCTCAAGGCATTGGGTGTGCTGCTCCTATGCATGATCGTCATAGTTGCGGTTGCCAATGCGACCGGCGTCGTCGATACCTCCGCTACCTAAAAGAAAAGGGCCCCATTGGGGCCCTTTGCAGTTGCACTTAGATGCGGTTCATCTGAGCGGCGACTTTGTTGTACCAGTCCTGCCACGTGGGCGGGCAGTACTTTTTGGCCGCAGCCGGGGTAAGGGTGGAGCCGTAGTTGGCGCCCAGATAGGCAACGTGAGCGGAGATGCCCTCGCTCCAGCTGCCAAAGCTGCGCCAACCGCCGCCACGTGCACTCCAGCCCCAGGCGTTGTAAGAATTGGCGCAATAAGCACCCTTGGTGCTCTCGATGCAGGCGATGGCGGGGGACCAACGGGGGTCGACACCGGTATTCCAAGCGGCGACGGCAAAGTTATAGCCCTGGCCTGCCATGGGGGAGCCGGCGAGATAATTGTCAATGCGGCTCGTCCACTCATTAATGAACGAATCGTAATCGGAGCTACCGGTATTGGCGTTGTTCACCGTGGTGTCGATGGTGGTGTTGGTGTTGGTGGCCTGGCTGCTGGAATTGCTGCCGCTTACGCCCTCGCCCGAGAGCTTTTCGGCGGCAGCGGCCTTATCGGCCTCAAGCTTGGCAAGCTCGGCGGCATTTTCCTGCTCGGCTTTTGCCTGCGCCTCGCTGCGGAGCTGCTGGGCCTGCGCCAGCGCGTCCTCGGCGTTTTTCTGCTCTGCCTCAAGCTGAGACTTGGCCTGCTGGAGCTCGGCCTTGTTCTGCTCGAGTTCGGTTTGCATGTTATTGAGCTCTTCGATCTCGTCGACGCTCGAGCTCGTGATCTGGTTGGTGTATTTGCAGGTCGTGATGAACTCACCCAGGCTCTGCGCGTTGACCAGGAAGCTCACGATGGGATTGGTGCCCTTCTGATACTTGTACAGATCGCGCATGGCGGAGCTTGCCTTGGCCTGCTGCCCGGGAAGCTTAGCCTCGATTTCCTCGATGCTTGCCTCATTGGAGTCAATCTGCTTTTGCAGGTCATCGAGTTTGGTGCGGGCGTCGTTGTAAGCGCTCGTGGCGGCTTCGATCTTCTGCTGGGCTTCGGAAAGCTGGTCCTGCGTTGCCTGCGAGGCGGCATACGCCGCAACGGGGGAGAGCATCGGCGTGGCCGTCAGCGCAACGGCGAGCGCGGCACTCGTAATGATACGAGCCGGCTTCGACGCAATGAGCGCTGCGGTGCGATGATTCGAATGCTGCATCCAGTCCCTCTGCAATCAATCGTAGGTTATGGTTCGAACGGTATTCTACTACTGCTTTCGACCTCAACTTGAACCTTAAAGGTCCCAAAGGGTCAAGTTGAACTTGAGGCTTTGGCTTTGACCTGCAGTTATGATGAATTGTTGAGAAACCATAGAGTTCAACTTTAACGTTACGGGGGCCTGTTTAAGAGGATCTTTGGGCTGTAAAGCTATCTCAACGTGGGGTTTTACAACTACAGCGTGCCCTTCTGGCGAGCCTGCTCAATCTCTTCGAGGGCCTCGGCGGGGGTGAACGAACAGGTGCCGTCGCCGAGTTTGACTACCTGGATATCGTCGCCGGTATGGACCTCTCCGCCCTTTAGTACCACACCGAAAACGCCCTCGTGGGGAAAGATGCAGTCGCCAGCGAGATAGTAGATGGCACAGCGGGTGTGGCAGACCTTGCCGATCTGACTGATTTCGACCAGGATATCGTTGCCAATCTTGAGCTGCGTTCCCAGGGGGAGCGAGAGCAGGTTGATGCCCTGGGTTGTGAAGTTCTCCCCAAAGTCACCCTTGCGCACATCGAGCCCGCGCGCCTGCGCCGTCTGGATAGACTCTGCAGCTAAAAAGGAAACCTGGCGGTGCCAATGCCCGGCGTGTGCGTCGGAGGCGAGGCCAAATTGCTCTATAACGGTGTCGTGTCCATCGGCGACGGGCGACTTGCGCGTGCCCTTGTGTGCCGACGTGTTGATCGAGACGATGCGGGCGGGTCCGTTGTAGGCGTCGTTTGCCGTGCACAGGGGAGCGGTCGCTTTCGCACGTTCCGCCAGCTCGCGCCTCGCGGCATTGAGGATGGGATTATCGGTCGGATGGTCTTGGGGCACGTGTGCGCCTTTCGCTCGAAGATGTCAATACGCTGAATCCTACAACAATGGTAGGTTCATTGCCCATTGTCATACAACGGTGAGCGCCGTCTTCGTGCTGTACGATTACGTCGATTGCCATAGATACGGTGGAGCTTTGGGCGCCGGCGGCTTGGCACGCTAGAATAAATCAGTTGCGCAAAGACCGCCCGTTGTGTGGGCAGTTCATGATAGGAAGTTTCCATGGCATTGCAATTTACAGAGCGCGAGTTCATTCCCGTGCTGCTCGGTGGCGACATCAACGCCTATTCGGTGGCGCGCGCCTTCTACGAGGAGTACCAGGTCAAGAGTCTGGTCTTTGGCAAGTATCAGACGGGTCCCGCGTATCGCAGTCAGATTATCGACTACACGCCCAACGTGGATATCGACACCATGCCCGTGATGCTCAAAACCGTCAACGGTATTGCCCAAGCGCATGCCGATAAGACGATTGTCCTTGTGGGCTGTGGCGACAACTATGTCGCTCTCGTGGCTCAAGCCAAGGATGCTCATGAGCTGGCGGATAACATCGTCGCTCCCTACGCGCCCTATAGCATGCTCGAGCAGTGCCAGAAGAAGGAGATCTTCTACGAGCTGTGCGAGAAGCATGGCGTGCCTTATCCGCATACCTTTACCTTCACCATGGCGATGCTGAACGCCCAAGGCGAGGCACCTGCCGAAGTGCTCGACCAGATCGATTTTCCTTACCCGATGATCCTGAAGCCTTCCGACGGCATCATGTGGTGGCAGCACGAGTTCGAGGGCCAGAAAAAGGCCTATGAGATTGCCGACCGTGCCGAGCTGGAACAGGTCATTCGCGACTCGTATGCCAGCGGCTACACCGACGACCTGATCTTGCAGGATCGCGTGCCCGGCAACGACGAGTACATGCGCGTACTCACCAGCTATTCCGACCGCAACGGCAAGGTCCGCATGATGTGCCTGGGTCACGTGCTGCTCGAGGAGCATCAGCCTCACGGTGTCGGCAACCACGCCTGTATCATCACCGAGCCCAATGACGAGCTCATGGACGGCGTGCGCAAGTTGCTCGAGGACCTTCACTTTGTGGGCTATTCCAACTTTGACGTTAAGTACGACGAGCGCGACGGCTCGTTTAAGTTCTTCGATTTCAACACGCGTCAGGGTCGCAGCAACTACTACGTCACCAACAGCGGCTTTAACGTTGCCAAGTATGTGGTGGACGAGTATGTGTTCAACCGCCCGTTTGAGCCGGAGTTTGTGACGGCGCAGGACGAGGCGCTGTGGATGGTCGTTCCCATGGGCGTCGTCGACAAGTACGTCAAGGATCCTGAACTGCGCGCTAAGGTGCATCGCCTGGACAAGGAAGGCAAGGGTGCCGACCCTTCGTTTATGAAGGGCGACTTTGTCTTTAACCGCTGGCTGCGCATGTGGCACACCAAGCTGCGCCACTTTAAGCTGTTCAAGACGTATTACAAGTAGATGAGCGCGGCGCCCGTCCGGTTTGCATCGGGCGGGCGCGGGTATGATACGCGCAATTGCGCAAGCGTCACCAAGGAGGCGGCGATGGAAAAGCTGGGAGTTATCGGCGGCATGGGCGCCGAGGCCACGTCGTATTACTACGACCAGGTGGTGCGTCATACGGCTGCTGCCTGCGATCAGGAACATATCGACATGGTGGTGCTCTCCAAGTCGACCATGCCCGACCGCACGTTGGCCATTAAGACCGGCGAGCATGCCAAGCTGCTGGCGACCATGAAAGAGTGTGCCCAGGCACTCGAGTCGCTGGGCTGTGCGCACATTGCCATTCCCTGCAACACGTCGCACTACTTCTACGACCAGATCCAGTCGTTTACGAAGGTGCCGATTATCCACATGCCGCGTGAGTCGGTTCGTTATGCCCTTGCGGGTGCGGTGATGGGGGAGTGCGAATTCGACCCCAACCTGAGTATGCCGGCCGAGCCGGTGCACAAGATCGGCATTATGGGAACCGATGGCACCGTGGGCGCGGGCGTCTACGGCCGCGAATGTAAGGCTGCGGGTGTTGAGGTCGTCTATCCCAGCAAGAAACGTCAGAACGATGTGATGTCGCTTATCTACGATGATGTGAAGGCCGGACGTGAGCCCGATATGGATAAGTTCGACCGCGTGATGTGGGAGTTCGCCCGTAGCGGCTGCGACCGCGTCATTCTGGCCTGCACCGAGCTATCGGTGCTGCAAAAATACCGAGAGATGCCCGAGATCACCCTCGACGCCATGGATGTCCTGGTGCGCGAATCCATCATCCGCAGCGGCGCCCCCTACCGCCTCTAGCTTCCGACCCGCCAAAAAGGGACAGGTTTGTTTTGGTAGGTTTTATCTGGCGAAACAGTAAAGGCCTCGGCTCGTTTGGTGCGAGCCGAGGCCTTTTGCGTTGGGCGGTTGCTGTCGGTGGTGAACTAGAACAGGAAGCCGATGGCGATGAGGGCGATGCTGACGATGAGCACGGCGATATCCAGGCCCTTGATGGGGTAGCGCTTGTACGAGCTGGCGCGCGTACGCAGATAGAAGCCGCGCTGTTCTGCCGCCAAGGCTGTGGCATCGGTCTTGCCCACGCTCGAGATGAGCAGTGGCACGCACAGTGGCAGCATGAGCTTAAGCTTCTTGATGGGGTTCTTGGTGTCGTACTCGACGCCGCGTGCGGTCTGCGCCTCCATGATGGCGTTCATCTCCTGACCAAACACCGGCACAAAGCGCAGCGCCGTGGTAAAGGTGAAGGCATAGCGATACGGTACGCGCAGCACCTCGACGCAGGCGTTGGCAAGGTCGTTGAGCTTGGTCACCATGAGCATGAGGATGAGCGGTAACGCCACACCCAGCAGGCGCAGGCAGGCCTTCGATCCTGTGATGAGGCCCGTGTCGGTGATAAAACCCCACACCACGTTGCCATCGCGCATAAAGGCCAGCTGGAGCACCAGCATGATAAGCGCGAGCGGAATCAGCAACTTGAGCAGCGAAAACAGACGGTCGACGACGCCGGCATAGGCACCCAGCGCAAGGGTGAGTGCCAAAAAGCCCAGCAGCGCCACGTAGGTGTCGGACAAGAAGATGCCGACGATGATGGCGGCGGCGAGGCCCAGTTTGACGACGGGGTTCAGGCGATGCAGCAGCGTGTCACCCGGCATGTAGTCGATGACGTTAACCACGGTGGACCATCTCCTTGGTAATTCGAACGACATCGGTGACCTCGCTCACCTGCGCAAAAGTGGGCGAGACGGAAGATGCCAGACGGCGCGAGAGTTCAATAACCTGGGGAGGCTCCACGTAGGCACGCCGCATGAGATCGATGTTCGAGAATAGCTCGTGCGTGCGGCCGCGGTCGAGGATGCGACCGTCGGCCATTACCACAATGCGCTCGGCAAAATCCGAGACGACTTCCATATCGTGGCAGACCATGATAACGGCGCAACCGCGCTCGGCCATGGTGCGCACCGTTTCCATGACGGTCATGCACTCGCGGTAATCAAGGCCGCTCGTGGGCTCGTCGAGCACGACGATCTTGGGCTCAACCACTACGACGGAGGCAAGCGCCACCATTTGTCGCTGACCGCGCGAGAGCGAGAAGGGCGCCTCGTCGGCCGGCAAGCCAAAGCGGTCGATGACGAGCTGGGCGCGACGCAGCGCCTCGGCACGGTCGATGCCGGCAAGCTCCAGGCCAAAGGCGACCTCGTCGAGCACGGTGTCCTTGCAGATCTGGCGGTCGGGGTTTTGGAAGAGGGTCGCGACCTCGCGAGCGATGCGGCTCGTGGGAACGGCTGCGGTATCCAGTCCCGTGACGCGCACGCTGCCCGAGGCGGGCTTAAGCAGGCCTGTGAGCAGTTTGGTGAGCGTGGTCTTGCCGGCGCCGTTTTGGCCGACGATGCCCACGAGCTCGCCGGGATAGAGCGTCAGGCTAAGGTCGTGTACGGCGGCGCCGCCATTGGGATAGGCAAACTCAACATGGTCGAAGGTGAGTACGGGTTCGGCGTCCTTGGCATGAGGGCGCAACGACGGTGCATGCGGGGAACCGGCGGGCGCCTGGGCTTCGATAGCCGCGCGTGCGGGGTCGACGATGCCCGAAATCATGCGCTCGGCCTCATCGACATCCAAGCAGGGGGTACCGCTTACCAGGCCATCGGCCTCGAGGCTATTGAAGATACGCGTGACGCGAGGGCAGTCGACGCCGATGGCACGGAGCTCGTCGGTATGCGCGAAGACCTCGTGTGGCTCGCCCTGCAGCGCGATTTCGCCATGGTTGAGCACGAGCACGCGGTTGCAGTACTCCGAGAGCAGGGCGACCTTTTGCTCGACGACGACGATGGTGATTCCAAGTGCGCGGTTTGCCTCACGCAGCGTCTCGAAGACCAACGTGGAGCTGGCGGGGTCGAGTGCCGCGGTGGGCTCGTCGAGAACCAAGACGCGCGGACGCATGGCGAGGATGGCGGCGATGGCTACCTTTTGCTTCTGTCCGCCCGAGAGGGTGGCGATCTCGCGGTCGCGCAGGTCGCTGATGCCGACGGTCTCGAGAGTTTCGCTCACGCGCTGCTTGATCTGGTCGTGGGGAACGCCAAAGTTCTCGAGGCCAAAGAGCATCTCGTCCTCGACGACCGAAGCGACCATCTGCGTGTCGATATCCTGCAGCACACTGCCGACGATTTGCGACACGTCGGTGAGCGAGACTTCGCAGGTGTCGTGGCCGTCGACCATGACGGACCCAAAGAACGTGCCGGTGTAGTGGTGGGGCACGGCGCCCGACAGACAGGCGGCAAGCGTGGACTTGCCGGCGCCCGAGGGTCCGATGATGCCGATGAAATCTCCCTTGTTCACGCTGAGCGAGATGTGGCTGAGCGCTTGCTCGGTCTGCGTGCCATAGGAGAACGAGACATCGTCGACGTTGATGATCGTTT
>CBCSNQ010000057.1:0-12327 GCA_965141565.1 uncultured Collinsella sp.
TATCGTTGGGGCCAGGCCCGATTTTGCCTCTTGACAATGTCCTGCTCATATTAAATGCCGGTACGCTTGCAGAATCGTACCTGTTCCGATTACAGAAAAGGGGCCGTCATGCGTAAGCCTGCCTCCTGCGTCCTTTCCATCGCGCTCTCGCTCGTAATGACGGTTGGTTTTATCCCGTCACCCGCGCTTGCCGAAATCGCCAGTGCGCCAGAACCCGCCGCGCAAAGCGCCGGCAAACCTAACGAGAGCCCAGCCGAAACCACGTCGGGCCAAGCCCGGGCAAACGATCAAATCAGCGCCGCCTCCGGCACCAATGTAACGGCCAACGCAACGCAGCCGATCGACGCCAGCATGTTCAGTATCGAGGACACCGACATTCGCTACACGGGCAATCCCGTGATGCCCACCGTCACGTCGTCGACCGTGCCGAGCGACCAGTACACTGTCGCCTACGAGAACAACGTAGCCATCGGTCAGGCGACCGCCGTTGTGACCGCCGACGACCAGAACTACAGCGGCACCTGCGCGATCCCATTTGAAATCAAACCGGCGAACGCGGCCGCGAACTACCAGCACAGCACCACCGCGCAAAGCGGCGACATCACGCTCACCGTCCAATGGAACGACCCGAGGCTCGGCCAGGAGACCACGTTCCATGTGACTGCGACGGGCGGAAGCGGTGCGTACCAATTCCGCATGGACGCACCGACGTATATGGATCCCGACGGTAGCAGCGAAAGCGTTGCCGACCCCAGCCGTAACCAGTGGCAGCAATACACCGGCGAATGCACATCGCACGACTACCAGTTCGAAATGACCGCTAGCGGCACCTATTACCTGCGCTTTTACCTGATGGATAAGGCGGCCGGCGTGTACTATCTGCGCTCAAACGTGTTTGCGAGCGCGAACGACGACGCCTATCCGGCGGTCAGCGCCATCGTGAAGTCCGCAGTCGACAAATGCAGCGCCGATACCGACGGGTCCGACTACGCCCGCGCCCTGTGGCTGCACGACTGGACGCTCGACCAGCTGGAGTACGACCACAACCTCAACTGGTGCTCGGCCGAAAGCGGCCTCACGCGCCACCAGGGCACCTGCGAGAGCTACCAGCGCATCTACTCCAAGCTCCTTGACGCCGCGGGTATCGCCAACGGCCGCATCACCGGCAACGGCCACACCTGGAACGCCGTAAAGATTGACGGCAAATGGTGCCAGATGGACCTAACCTGGGACGACACCAGCAACAACTGGTACGGGGACCTGGACCAGTGCCATCTGTACTTTGGCCTGACCGACGATCTCATGGCAATCGCCCACTCCGACCACACGGCAAACTACCAGAAGGACGGCTATGCCTACCGCTCGACCGGGTAGTGTCGCGATAGTTGGTGTAATGGACACTTTGCCCCCTGCATCCAGGATCCGGAATCTATCGAGATCCTAGGCCGTCTCCACGCCGTCAGCAAGCTCCAGGCTGGATTCGACCATCTTCCTGTCGGTCTTTCCCGGCTCGGCCCAGTCATGACAGCCCAAGGCGCCCCTACGGAGCTCCGCGTCGTGCATCTCGGCCATCTTCCTCTCCGAAAAGTAGCGTGAGCCGGCCCATGTCTCGGCCTGGTCGCACATGACGGCTCCCACGAGCCTGAGCAGCGAACTCTCCGACGGGAAAACCTGCACCACGCGCGAGCCGCGTTTGGTTTCCCTTTTGGCGCGCTCCCGCAAGTTGTTGGTGCGCAGGCGCTTCCAGTGCGACGGTGGGAAGTCCAGGTGCGCTAGCGCGTCAGGCTCCGCCTCCTCGAGCGCCCTTGCCGCCCCCAGGCAGCACCCCACCAGCATCTCGCACGCCGCGTGGTACATGGCCACGGCGGTGGCGGCGTACCTGGCGCGGAAGACCGAAGAGAAGATGCTGGCCCACGCGGCGCCTCAGCTGCCAGGAGCCGGCCTCGCGCATGCAGTCGCGCATCGCTGCTAGGCCGCCCCCCTGGAAGACCTCGCCTATGGCCCTGATCAGGCCCCGGGGCATCGGATACGGACGAACTCGTTGCCGGAGGCGCCACGGTCGCGCGGCGCATGCAGGAAGCCGAGCCACGAGTCATGCGACTCCGTGTCCACCACCGATACGCCGAGCACCTGCCTCCAGCCGGACTCGTCGCAGCCTATCGCCGTGACAGCCGCGGTCGAAGCCGCGCGGCCCCCGCAGCGGCACTTGAAGTAGGTCACGTCGAGCCAGATTAAGGGTATCGAGCGCACCTCGAACGTCCCTCCGCCAGGTCGGCTATCTCGGCGTCGAGGCTAACGGCGATTGTACCCACACGGCCCCTGCCGAGCCTCCCGATGCCCATCTTCTCGGCTACCCTCTGCACCTTCCTAGTGCTGGTGCCGGTAGCGCGCATCTCGGCCACCGCCGCGACGAGCGCGCGGTCGACGCGCCGGTGGTGCTCGAGGACGTCCTCGGGGAAGAAGCCGCCCGTCCAGAGTTGAGGGACACCCAGGTTGAGCATACCCACGCATGTCACGAGGCGGCCTCTGTTGCCGTTCCTATTGTTGGCCCCATCGCCGCAGAGCTGGTCAACCTCGGCGTCCATGATGGCGGTAACCACCTGCACGGCAAGCGGCATGAACAGAGATTGGATGTCCACCACCCCGTCCGCCAACTTCAGCATCGCAACGGACGCGGCATCGCGTCTGACAGCATCACCATAGCGGTCACCGCTCTTTCCCAGAATCCGTATTATGGTATTCCGGATTCAAGAAAAGGGGCAGTTTTCCCCTTTTCGACGGCAGGCCGTCGGCGGATTTACATCAACATATCCGGTGCGATCGAAATCATAAGTCACATTAAAGCAGTGATTAACACTTATTTCTTCAATGCGCAGGACCACTGCATGAGACCAGCTCTAATCAACGCAAAATAATGGGAAGAGAATTTACGCGCAAGGTATATAGGCCATTTCCAATTATTATATGCAAGCTGAGCGGCCCCATTACCAACCACAAGCGCCCAGACGCCCATGCCAGTAAAGGAAATTAAGACATACGACAATACAAAACCTGCAATAGCCGAAACTATATAAGCCGGGAGATAGGGGATTTCATTCGTACTGATAATGTAATTACAACACAATGAATGATGGTTCCAAACCGCAAGATAAACAACCAAGGCGAAATAAAGAAGCCCGTCGGGGGAAAAACCTTTCTTAACTAGGAACAAGACTGGGAAGCCGACAAACCAGACACCGATCGTGCATACAACAATTAAAATCCAATATAGAGACAGACTTTTTTCAATAATTTTTCGTGCAGTCTGAACTTCGCCACCAGCATAAGCAGATTGAAACATTGGAATAAAAGATCGAACGTAGGCGCTGGCAAACCCGTAAATTGCACCGCCAACTTGAATAATTAATGAATACTGAGAGTTAACCTCCACACCAAGAAAATAGGAGCAGAGCAGCGAACTCAACTGAGTGGAAGCATAGCAGCAAAGTTGAACAACGCCGTCCCTCCACGCCAAATAAGCCACTGAAATAAACGTTTCTTTTATTTCAGAAATAGAAACACCCGTACAAGCATCCTTTGCTTTTTTTATCGCCTCTGAGTGAACCTCCAGAAAGCGACCGCAAAAAAATCTCAGCACAATGTCATTAAACAGATAACCGATGGCAGCGCCAATGATGCCAAAACCCATAAACAGCAAAAACGCAGAAACCACAAGCTGCCCAATGCGACCATAAGACTTTGCCCTGCTTTCAGCGGAAATATCCCCGAACCCTCTCAGGCAGGTCGTATAATGAAAAAAGAATAGATTAAAAAACACATCAAAACAAAAAATTAACCATGCGGTCCAACAAGAAAAGGGATCAATAGCACTTGAAATTGAAGAAATGTAGGCAGTTCCAACTGTAGCGGTAAGCATCAGGACAACGCAAGAAATTAGCGCGTAAACAATCCGGGATGTTTTAATCAATTTGCCAAGCAGCTCATAGTCTACAGAATCACCAACTTGAGATGAATCGTAGCCGCTCTTGCTAATGCTACGCGCACCGCTAAGACAATAGACAATATTTCTCGCAAAGGTTGGTGTAAAGCCAAATTCAAATAACAGCGTTAAATTCCCAATGGCAACAAAAGTGTACCAGAGACCAAGTTCGGCGTTAGATAAGTAAGCAAGCAGAAACGGAAGAAGAAGGAAGCTGCTCCCCATTGAAAGAACAGTGCTTACATAGTTCCATATAATGTCTGACTTGGTAGTATTAATTTTAGCCATTATTTAGCCATCTCCACAACATCCTTTGATGGCACCCTGGATTGACAGGGCCCCTTATCTGAAAAGGCGGGCAGCGCCATAAGCATAAAGAAATTACATGCTGGATATAACATTCCGCATTCAACAAACCCCATTAGGGAATACAAGACCAAGCCCATGAATGTCACGTGGGCCGAAATACGCGCTTTATTTATCGCTACGCAATAGAAAGCAACAAACGCGGTAAATGGGATCAAACCGTATTGAATAAGTAGTCGACAATATGCATTGTCAAGCATGACTCTTGTTTGTATTAAATAACCACCCGTTGCAGACGGCAGCGAAACTATGGCCGTTAAGTCATTACCAAAAACAGTCAGAGGGTAGTTTTCAAAATAATAGGCGGAATAAAAAATCCGGTTGGTCATTAAATTATCAAGCTGAACAAGACATTTATTGGCACCATGGGACCACATAAAGGGCAGGGCTATACTAACAATCGCCAGAAAAAGCGGTAAAAAAGTAAATAGGGACCCATATGGTTTTGAACGGGGGCTTCTGAATGAAATAACCGAATACAAGGCCATTACGAAAATGCCTGCTGCAGAAGTTTTTGAATCAGCTACGAAAAAAGCAATTGCGAAACAGAAGATGCCCGCAAGACCGCTTCTGCCTTTCAGCTCAAAAATAGAAGCAGAATAAGCAATAAACAAAAGCTGTCCAAAATTATTAGGATGGGCAAAACCCATCGAATTTCGTACAAAATTGCTACCGCGCGACATTAATACAGAAGGAATGGCACCGACACTATTGAGACCAACAACCATCAATAGCATAAAGACGGACGATATAAGAATAGACCTTGAGATGTAGTATTCAGGGACGTCTTCAGCGCAAAGGCAAAACAGCGCCAACCAAATAATCTGAGGGGCTTTATTTGATTTCAGCGACCCGACGCAAATTAAAATCAGCAGCAAGCCAACTAGCACTTTCACATGAGAAGTCTTTTGTAGTAAAAGCTTCAGCAGTAGAAACGCTAAGGCAAACAACTCAAGGACCAGCGAAAGCACCGCAAGAGAAATCCCAAACACAATGGTAGCATTTACTGATCCAATATAATAGGAAACTGAAAATAAAGCCAAAGCAAAGCTGAACAGTACAGCCCCGGCATTTGCTTGTATAATCTCAGTCCATGTTCTTTCCACATTAGTCAAATTCAATTAACGTACCCCATAAACAAACTTAGTAAAGCCAATTGCAGCCATAACACGCCTCGCAAGAAGAAGACGGATCGTAATGCGATTTTTCACTTCAGAGATAAATCGACGTGAATAGCGGTGAGAAGCAAAGCCTTCCATTAAATAGCTGAAATACGACTGGCAGACCATATTAGAGACAGGCTTAAAAAGCTGATTCGATTCCAAACGTGCACAATTACGAATCAAAGATAAGACTTCCCTGACTGCAGATTGCTTATATAGTTCGCTTAAATCCGGATTCACGTGACATAGCTCATATAGTTTTACCAGTAAATTATCAACACTCTCGATAGCCGAGATATCAGTATTTCTCGTTACTGAATCACTATTGTTGACATAGCAATAGACCGCCGAGTCCACTACTTTTACACTTTCAGCCAGACGATAAGCATCTACCATAAACAACGCGTCTTCACCGAAACGAATGCCATCTTCAAATTTAAGAAAACCATTCCGGAATAATGATTTCTTAAATATCTTTCCACAAACGCTTCGGAATACAACACCTTTAGTAAAGCTCGAAAACGGAACTTTATTAACATTATCCCAAAATGCAAGGCTAAGAGAGCATGCTGTTTTCCAGTCGATGCTTATAGCCTTGCCCGAATAATCGCCATGCTCATTCAGTAGAGCCCCGATAACCAAGCTACAGCCATCTGAGGATTCAAGCAACAGCCTAACTGCATTTATAGGCAGCATATCGTCAGCATCAACAAATGCCACCCAATCACCGGAGGCCTCATCGATACCCCTATTACGCGCCACGCATACACCACTATTGTTTTGACTAATCAGCTTAATCCGGTTGTCGCCCTCTGCAATAGCCATAACTAGCTCAGCGCCACGATCTGTCGACCCATCATCAACAATAATTATTTCAATGTTGCTCACACTCTGACGCTGAAGACTATTTAATGTCTTTTGTATCGTTTTTTCAGCGTTATACATCGGCACAATCACGCTCACGAGAGGATTGTCGACCAAGGAAGATTGACAGCAATTTACTTGCTTGCTTGTTGACGTCATAAACAGACGCCCCCCCCGCAAGCTTATTTGGACGACCCATAGAAATAATTGCGTCAATCCATTCGGCAACATTAAAGGAACACTTTAAAAATTTATCAGAAATATCAGCCGCATCTGGAACGCCAAATGAACAGACACAAGGTAATCCGTTAAGCTGGGCTTCAATTGCGGCAACACCAAGGCCCTCAAACGTAGATGGAAATACAAAACAGTCAAATGAAGACAGAATGTCTTTAATATCTTTTCTTTCGCCTGCAAACAAGACACTAGATGAGATACCCAGCTTAGCCGCAGATTCCTGAAGACTCTTGTGTAGGGGGCCATCGCCAACAATCATTAATTTACAGTTGGATTTAACTGTTAGCAGTTCCTTCATTATCTTTAAAAGAAAAATATGATTCTTTTGACTAGTCAAACGTCCAACAGTACCAATAAGAAAATCTTTTGACGAAAGGCCGAACTCTTCCCTAATTACTACCCTGCTGACAGGATCGTACTCCATGTCATTAAAATTTAAGGCATTTGGAAGCACCTGAAAATTATCGCCCCAGAAGAATGAACCCGCTTCTTTTGAACACGCAAGCCTAACATTAGAATTACGTAACGCCGCACGGCGATTAAAACGGCTTATAACTTGAGTCGGCAAACCGCCCAAAAAACGAGAATTGTGAGAATGAGCAATGCGGACAGAGACATTCGCCCGTTGAGCTGCTCGCAAGACATCCGCATATAAAAGATGATTAAAGTTACACCAAACCGCCTGGTAACGATTTGGTTCATCTTGAAATAGATGGTCTAGATACTCAAAGCGCTTAATAGGCCTATCAATATCCGGGCAAATGTGGATTTCGGAGTTCATCTCATGAACGAATGCAACATCTGATAAATCAGACGTTGCAAGAAATTCAAACGTAGCATATGAGCTAAGGGCCTTTATATACCTACCAACAACGATTTCGGTTCCACCCAGCCCATTTGAAAGGCCAGATACTAAAACCCTAGGCTTATTGTGGTCTAAGGCAGACGAAACCATTAAAAAGCCTTCCTTCCAAATCTAAGTACCGATAGAACAGAGGAGATGAACCAAGACAGCTTGGGTCCAATTACTGGCGCAAGCTTTTTCCGCATTTCAACACGGAACTTCTTAGCGGGTAACAACCAGGTGCCTGAATAATGGTGAATAGAATATGTATCATCAGTAATTTCAAACTTGCCACTATGACTGTCTAGGGGATCAAAATAAGTAGCAGGGTATGCAGTGAAACCATTTAACTGCTGAAATGAACCATCTCTCTTAAGAGCACAACTCACTTCCAGGTAATCAGTTAGCACCCTCGGAGAGGTATCCATAGAGTTGCGGCCTTTTCGCATCTCAAATCTCATAGATTCATATAATTTTGCGACATCGCTCATGACATGGCTTCCGGCCTCAGAACCCATGATGAGGCCGGGATTCAAGAAGAAATTATTCTTCATGAATCCCGCAAAAGCCTCATTATCTAAAAGCTCGTCCAGAGGCTTCAGGACTTCGACATCTGTATCGAGAAGGATTCCACCCTCTGAATACAGTATTCTGTAGCGCGCATAATCGCTGACAAACGCCCATTTTTTTGAGGCATATGCCTCACGACAAAATTCACATTGATTTATATCGAAATTGCTTTCGTCCCATCTACGAATTTCCCAATCAGGCATGATCTTCGACCAAGACTCAATGCATTTTCTTTCAAGTTCAGGAAGCTCACTTCCACCGAACCAGATGTAGTGCAGAACTTTAGGAATCATCAATTCCCTTTCGAACAATAGGCTACTTCTTGATGATTTTTTTAACCAGACGCTTCATCGGGTCATAAATTCCAAGCTTTTCGCATGTATGCCTAGCAAAGCGCTCGGCTTTTACTTTTCCGGAATCGGGGAACCACTTATTCATAAGCTCCTCACCATCCAGATTCGCCACATCAGCCATGAATTCATCGCGACGCGGATTCAGCTTCACGGACTTAGTAAGTTCACGAACACCTTCTACTGCAGCCTCAACATCAATCTCCTTCATACGGGCATAGCTTGAGGCTCGATCAAGCAATTCTTGTCCCTCATCGCTTTGGATGAGAACTCGAGTGACGCCCCGATTGTCGTCGAACTCTTTCGAGAGTCGATAAACATCGAAGAAATCCCAGCAAGTCAAATCAGTAACGCGATAACGCTTTTTAAACGGGCATTCGTAACAAATGGGTCGATCTGAAAGATCAGCAAAAAAGGCCCTTAGGTAAGGATCTGTTTCGACACCTTCACTGTACAGCCGTTCACCATACAGAGTCTCGCCTTCGAGCTCGCACATATTTGAATAGCGATAGCCAAACCGTGATTTATCTCTAAAAAGAACGGTCTCACCTTTTACGCCAACCTTTGCGTCAAGCCATTCGACCTGCCGCGCGAACACAGCGCGAGCGGGGTTCGCGCGGCAGACGAAGTCTGCCACGCGTAAATTTGCCGGCTTGCCGCCCAAAAATCGAAGCAGGCCTTCGCATTGACAAGGGGTACCAATAAAGAGAACTTCACGTCCAGTTTTTAGTTGTTGTTTGACCTCGGGATACGCAGGGCCAACAACGCTCTGAACATATTTACTGTTGCGGAAGCGCCAAAGTTCATCAACGCTTTCCACAGAAAAATGTCCGACCTTAAGTCGCCCAGGGGCTCCTTCGGCTCGCACAAGCTGTTCACCGCGCAAATAACCTGCACCAAACACAATACCGCCGTTGGCAATCACGGCCTGAGCAAGGGCAGTGAAGGCTCCACCAGAAGTGCTTTCAGCAAGCACCTTTTGATCATTATGCTGGACTAGAAAGGCTCGTTGGGACTTAGGCTCGTCCTTATCAACATTAAGCACTGGGCAAGCCTTTTCGCATAATCCGCAATCAATACACTGGTCAGCATTGACTACGGGGTACTCGCAGCCCTCGGCGTCATATTCCATTGATATGCACTGCTTGGGACATTTTTGAGCACAGGCAGCGCAACCGCAGCATTTACTTTTGTCCGTGATGGAGATCATACTGTTCCCTACAACTCAAGAGCTGATTTAAGCCAATTGGCCGATTCATTCCTATACACATTAAGTCGTTGACGTACTGACACAAAGTCGATTTCATTTGCCATTGCGGCACGGAAAGCATCCTTCGATTCGCAAATACGATCGGAGTTTCCAAGGACACGCAACAATGTATCAATACGTGAGTTCGTAGACTGAGCACCCATATTCTCGTGGCGACGGAACGAGAAGAAGGGCACCTCAAAAATATTTGAGAAAACGCTTCCGTGGAAAGAGTCAGTACAGACATACGAAGCATGGGCAATCAAGTTGACCCACTCAGCCGGACCGGCTTCCCAAGGATAATAATCCGCGTAATCGTCATCAGCCTTAACATACTCATCGGGATGAGCAATGGCGACGATCTTCAAATTATGCTGCTTGGCAAGCTCTTGGGCACATTCACGATTCCATACATTCTTACCCATGAAATAGCAGAAAACATAGGGCTCGTCAGGAACGTCAATCGAAGAGGAACAAGCAAGGCTTGCCCACTGATCTCTAGCCAGCAGCATCGTAGGGTCGCATACAACAGAGCATCGGACGCCCGTAGCTTTCTCTACCAAATCCGCTCCCGTATCCTCGCGAACAGAAATGGCCGAAAAATCGGAAAGAAAATCTTTTGTTTTACGAAGATATTTTTCAGAAAGGGAAGATACTCCAAAACTAGTGGAATAAGACACCTTGCGGACAGGAGGCTGCACGAAAGATAGTGTAAAGTACCTACCAGCAATGTTAACAGGCAGCCAAAGCTGATCGCTGCCAACAACAACGCTGTCATAATCAGCCACAAGCGCCCCAAGTTCTTCAAACGAAGCGGCTTGAGGAGTAAAACTAAAATGTGTTGACTCGAAAGATGAAAATGCACTTTTCCTCTTTGCCATTTTCTTTCCAAAGTCAGCATCAAGCTTCTGCTTGATGCGATGCTTTACAAAACCCAGCTTTGCACGATAAAGATCTACATCAAATAGATGCTCAAGATAATAATCATTGCGTCCTTCAGAAATAGCATGACCCAGGCCACGTTTATCAATAGTATTGACTTCAACTCCCAGCTCCTCAAGGGCACGCTGGGTCGCGTACGCCTGAAGAACGCTGCCAAAGTTGATTTTGTCATGACACGACGCGACTGCGACTCGCTTAGAACATGTAATAGTCAAGCTATCCCCTTAATCAACAGAACCTAAATAGGTCATATAACAATCCAATAACACTCTGGCCGCAGCATTAATTTCAAATACCTGCAAACCGGCATCGTCGCCAGGCGCGAAGACCTCTGTGCTCAACTCAATAAGTCTTTCGGCCCACTTTATACAGGAGCTAGAAAGTGATTCAAATTGCATCATGGATGTAACAGCGGTCTCAGAGGTAACGGTATCAGACGCAAGAATGGGTGTATGCGATGCCTGGCATTCAACTCCGACCATTGGGAGGCCTTCATACAGGCTCGGCAGGCAGAAAACATCAAATGCTCGATATAAAGATGCTGCGTCGCTTCTAGTGCCCAAAAACCGAACAGAATGGCTAATCCCCAGACAATCAGCTTGGTCCTTTATCTGTTCAACCAACGGACCAGAACCAACCAAAACTAAAACTGCATCATTACGAATCTTTAAAACCTGATCGAATATATTAAGCAAATATGAGTGATTCTTCTGCTCTGTAAAACGACCAATGTGCCCAATTAGAAGCTGTCCATCAGCAACACCAAGCGATCGCCGCGTCCTTAGGCGATCCTCATCATCTGGCGCGAAAACAGACAAGTCGACAGCATTACGCATGACTACAAATTGAGAACTCGATCCAAATAACCATTCACCAGCGAATTTACTACATGCAAAACGGTGAGTCGGATACCGGTTTGATTGCGTTTTCAGCACGGCCTTCAGGGCATTCTTGGCATACTCACCCCTACCACTCGTAGAGTGGCTATGGGCGATACGCACGGGGACACCCGCCTTCTTCGCAGCACGAAGAGGAAAGACCGAAAGCGCGTTGATGTGACTATGGACAATCTTCCAGCCCTCTTGCTTAAAGAGACGCTGAAGCTCTCGCTGGTATTCAGCTACATGCTGATAGGGCGGTATCTCAAAGACCCTGCCACCGAGCGATTCGATCTCGTCACGGGGAACAAGCGTCGAATCGGAATCAACAAGAAAGTCAAACTGCACTTTACCGCGATCGATGTGACGATAGTAATTCATAACGACAGCTTCGACGCCGCCACCAACCATCTTGCCAACAACCTGAGCCACCCTAACCGGTTCAGTCATTTAGCAAGCACCTCCACCGGTAAAGACCTCAACGACCGTGAGGAGAACAATCTTCAAGTCCGTGATGGGGCCGCGCTTGGCGATGTACTCCAAATCACGGCGGACCATGCCGTCGAAGTCGGTATCGTTGCGGTCAGTCACCTGCCACCAGCCGGTAATGCCCGGCTTCACAGCCAAGCGCTGCAGGTCGTACTCGGTATACTCCGCGACCTCGTTGGGCAGCGGCGGGCGCGGGCCGACGACGGACATCTGACCCATGAACACGTTCAGGAACTGCGGGAACTCGTCGATGGAGTGCTTGCGGATGAACTTTCCAATCTTGGTGACACGCGGGTCATTCTTCATCTTGAACATGGCGCCGGCGATCTCGTTCTGATCCCTGAGCTCGGCGAGGCGCTCGTCGGCGTCCTTGTACATGGAGCGGAACTTCCACAT
>CBCSNQ010000058.1:0-12016 GCA_965141565.1 uncultured Collinsella sp.
TTTGCGCCCGACTGGCTTCAATACGAGCTGACGGACCCCTTCGATTCGGCCAAGCCCATACGAACGGACTTTGCCTGGGAGCGCCAGGCGCGGGAACTCACGCTGGGCGAGCTCGACGGGCTCATCAAATATACCGACCAGACCATGCTGGCCGGACGCACCACCGCCGAGGCGCTCGTTGCCGAACGACAGCGCGAGGCGCATCTATCGCTCTACGGCCACCCTCTGCTGCGCTTTACCATGAACGAGGTCCGCTCGGCAGGAATGCTCGCCAAAAAGCTGCAGACGGCAGGCATCCGGCAGACCGCGCTGCCGACGTGGCTCAACGACGTGGAGCTGTAGGAGCTGCTAGGCCGTGCATCGCCGGATCGCATCCCCCCTATCTGGGCCGCGTTTTCCCAACGGCCACGCCAACGGAAAGCGCGGCCCAGCCTGGACGCTCAAAACGGGATGCACTTTCCGGATGGCGGGCCTGGCGGAAAGCGTGTCCCGGAATCAGGTCTCGGAACGGGTCGTGCTTTCCGGTTGAGTCCTTCAGCGGAAACCGCATCCCGGAATAAACGCTCAAACTGGGATGCACTTTCCAAACGGCCGGCCAGCGGAAAACACATCCCATTCTGAGGCACGATTCCGGGACGCAGTTTCCGCATGCGGCCCCGTTGGGAAAGTTAATCCCGTTCCGAGGCTGGATTCCGGGACGCAGCTTCCGCATGCGGAGGCGCTCCAAACAAAAGGCCCCGGCTCGCGATGGAGCTGGGGCCAAAGGCGCAGCATATGCAGTTGGTGTTGAGCGCGAACAGCCCGTCAGCAATGCTGTCCGCACCCTACCCTACCCGCGGCGACGGGCGCGGCTGTAGGGCGTATCCACCATGGGCAGATCTGGACGTAGTTTGCCGTCAAACGCGCGGTAGGCGTTCTGCACGGCGGGCGCCGTGGGGATCGTTGCGATCTCGCCGATGCCCTTGCCGCCGTATGCCACGGGCAACAGCTCGTCCTTCTCCACGTAGATAGCGTGGATATCCGGAATCTCGGGTGCACGGAACAGCCCGAGCGTACCGTACCTTGCCTGGGGCACGCAGTCCTTGAGCGGCCAGTCCTCGGTAAGTGCGTAACCCATACCCATGAGCACACCGCCTTCGATCTGACCCTGGATGGAGATGGGGTTGACCACCTTGCCGGAATCGTGCGCAGCATAGACCTCGCTCACGCGGCCGTCATCGTCCAGAATGACCACATGCGTGGCAAAACCGTAGCAGATGTGGCTCTTGGGGTTGGGAACGTCGGCGCCCAGCTTGTCGGTCGGCTCCAGATACACGTAGCCAAACTCGCACCCCTCGAGCGCCTTGATGGCGGCCGCAGGATCCTGAGGATGCATGCCCTGGCCGGCGACGAGTTCCTGCGTGTGCAGCTGATAGGCGCGACCGTCGTCGTACTCGATCTTGACGCCGTCGCCATGCGCGCTCACGGGAGTATCGGGTGCAGGCTTGCCGGCCTCGATGTCAAGCATGGCATCGCGCAGCAGGAAGGCGGCACCGCGCACGGCCTCGCCGGTCACGACCGTCTGACGCGAGCCAGACGTGGTGCCGGAGTCGGGAGCGTTCTCGGTGGAGCACTCGCCATTGGCGATGCAGCGAAGCGGCAGACCGCAGGCCTCGGCAACGTCTTGCAAAAAGACGGTGTTACAGCCCTGGCCGATGTCGGACGTGGCGGCGTAGACCACGGCGCGGCCATCCTCGATGCGGATCTTGCAGCGGCCGGCATCGGGCAGGCCCACGCCCACGCCGGCGTTCTTCATGGCGCAGGCGATACCGGCGTGTCCGGGATGCGCGTAGTAGGCATCCTTGACCTCGAGCAGCGTCTCCTTCAGCGCCGTGGAGCAGTCGGCAATCTGGCCGTTGGGCAGAACCTCGCCCGGCTCGATGGCGTTACGGTAGCGGATCTCCCACGGATCCAAGCCGACCTTCTCGGCCAGCAGGTCGATCAGGCTCTCGAGCGCAAACTCGGACTGGCAAACGCCAAAGCCGCGGTACGCACCGGCGGGCGGGTTGTTGGTGTAGTAGCCAAAACCGCGAATGTCGGTGTTCTGGTACTTGTAGGGGCCGACGGCATGCGTACAGGCGCGCTCGAGCACCGGGCCGCACAGCGACGCGTAGGCGCCGGTGTCAAAGTTGATCTCGCAGTCCAGGCCGGTAAAGTTGCCCTCGGCGTCGCAGCCCAGTGTAAAGGTGCCGTCCATGGCGTGACGCTTGGGATGGAACGCGAGCGACTCGGCACGCGTGAGCTTACACTTCACGGGACGCTGGAACTTATATGCGGCGAGCGCGGCCAGGTGCTGGATGGACACGTCCTCCTTGCCGCCAAAGCCGCCGCCCACGAGCATGGTCTCGACGACCACGCGCTCGGGCTCGTTGTCCCAGCCAAACATGTGGGCACACTCTTTGCGCGTATCGTAGGCGCCCTGGTCGGTCGACTGCACCTTGACGCCGTTCTTGTACGGGAAGGCGACGGCGCACTCGGGCTCCAAGAAGGCGTGCTCGGTAAAGGGCGTGGTAAAGCGCTGCGTCACGGTGAATGCGCTCTCCGCTAGCGCCTTGGCGGCGTCGCCGCGCGTCACGTGACGGCTCTGGCACACGTTGTCCTTGAGCTCCACCGTGTTGCCAAAAGCAAAGAAACTGTCATGCAGGCGCGGGGCGTCGGCGGCCTTGGCCTCGGCGATGTTGCGCACGGGCTCCAGCGGCTCGTAATCGATCTTTACGAGCTTCTTGGCCTTCTCGAGCGTCGCCTCGTCCTCGGCAACCACCAGCACGATGGCGTCACCCACGCAGCGGGTGATATCGCCCGGGGCGATCATGACGTCCCAGTCCTGGATAAGGTGGCCGACCTGGTTGACCGGCACGTCCTCGGCGCGCAGGATGCCCACCACACCGGGCAGGGCCTCGGCCTTGGAGGTATCGATGGAGAGCACGCGGGCGCGCGGATACTTGGAGCGCACGGCACTGGCATAGGTCAGACCCGGCTGATCGAGCTCGTCGATGTCGTCGGGATACTTGCCCTCGCCGAGCACCTTCTTGCGCACGTCGATACGGAAGGCGCGCTTGCCCACGCCGTAGTCATCGCCGCGCTCCAGATCCTCGTCGATCTGCTTTTCGCCACGGAGCACCGCAGCTGCCAGCGAGATGCCCTCGATAATCTTCTTGTAGCCGGTGCAACGGCAGACATTGCCGCGGATGGCGTACTTGATCTGCTCCTCGGTGGGCTCGGGGTCCTCGGCGATGAGCGCTGCACCCGCCATGACCATGCCGGGGATGCAAAAGCCGCACTGCACGGCGCCCACGGCGCCAAAGGCGTACACAAAGGCCTCGCGCACGTCCTCGGGCAGGCCCTCGACGGTCACGATGTTACGGCCGGCGGCAAGCGCGGTGGTCAGCACGCACGCCTTGACGGCCGCACCGTCCACGTGGATGGTGCAGGTACCGCACGCGCCCTCGGAGCAGCCGTCCTTGGCGGAGTGAATATGCAGGTCGTCGCGCAGGTAGCGCAGCAGCGGTTTGTTCTGAGTCGTCGTGCGCTCCACGCCGTTAACGGTAAAAGTGAATTCCTGTGCCATGGTGATTCCCTTCTACACGCCGGCGGCAATGCCGGTGCGGTCGTGGATGGCGCCATGCGGGCACACAACCGCACACATGCCGCACGACAGGCAATCCGCGCCATCGATATGGGCGCAGTTGTCCTCGATGCGGATAGCGCCGGCGGGGCACTTTTTAGCGCACATTCCGCAACCGATGCAGCTCGTGTCGCAGATCTTGCGGGCAATGGCGCCCTTATCCGTGTTGTTGCAGCGCACCAGGATGTTCTGGTAGCCGGGAACGAAGGCAATCACGCGCTGCGGGCACGCCATGCCGCACAGGCCACAGCCCGTGCACTTGGAGCGGTCCACGCGGGCGACGCCGTCGACCAGTACGATGGCACCGTGGGGGCAGGCCGCGACACAGGCACCACAGCCAATGCAGCCTTCGCTGCAGCGGGCGTCGCCGCCTGCGGAAGCACAGCCGCTTCCGCAGGCAACGTAGGCCACGTTATGTTGAATGGATTTGGCCATAAGAGACTCGCCTATTTCTTAAGAAGGTACGAATAGTTGTCGCGCACAGCCCTGATGGTCAGGCGGACGGCCTCGGGCAGACCGGTGTTGACGGCATCGACCGAGACAGTGCGGACCGTGCCGGCGACGCGGACCTTAAAGTGATCCTCGTCCACGGCCAGGAAGCCCTCGTTCTCGGAGTTCTCCATGTCCTGATCGCTCCAGAACAGGGTGAGCTTGTCCTTGTAGGGACGACCCTCCTGGTAGGGGCAGAACACGGCGCAGTTGCCGCACTCGTTGCACATGCCATCGACATGAACGACCTGATGCTTGGCCAGGCCCGGCACCTTAATGGCCACGTTGGCGCGGTTGGGGCACACGTCGCAGCAGACCTCGCACACCGAGCCGCAGCCCAGGCAGCGGGTCTTGGTGCAGTTGCGCTTGTCGCGGCACAGCGACCCCTTGCGCTCGTAGCAGGTGTCCTCGCGGCCAGCCTGCTCGTTGCAATCGGCGTACTTGTTAAAGTCCACGCCGGCGATGGCGCGAGCGACCTCGGCGGCGTCGGCAATAGCCTCAACCACGGTGGCCGGACCGCGACGGCAGTCGCCCGCAGCCCAGACGCCCTCAACACCGGTGGAGGTGGCGGCAAGACGGCCGCGATGGTCGTGCTCGACGCCCGCGGCGTCGTACAGGCTGGCATCGATGCCCTCGCCCACGGCGCAGATCACCGTGGTGGCGGGAAGCTCAACGGTCTCGCCCGTGGCGACAGGGCTGCGACGGCCGCTTGCATCCGGCTCGCCAAGCTCCATAACGTCGCAGGTCAGCACGGCGCCGTTGAGTGCCTTGGGCGCCAGCAGCTCGCAGAACTCAACGCCGTCGGCAAGAGCAAGATCGAGCTCTTCCTCGTCGGCGGGCATCTGCTTCTTGGTGCGGCGATACACCAGGCGCACGTTCTTCACGCCAGCCAGGCGCTTGGCCACGCGGGCCGCATCCATGGCGGTGTTGCCGGCGCCGATGACTACGACGTCCTCGCCCAGCTCGAGCTTCTCGCCCTTCTTGGCGGCCTCGAGGAACTCCAGCACGTCGAGCTCGGCACCCTCGCCCAGGCCCGCAGAGCCAGGCATCCAGGCACCGGTGGCTACGACCACGTCGGTAAAGCCCTGGGCCTTGAGCTCGTCAATGGACTCCACGCGAGCGTTGAGCTGCACCTTAGCGCCAAAGGCCAGGCAGAGCTCGGCATCGTGGGAGATGTCGTCGCTCGCGATACGGAACTCGGGGATCACGTGACGGACCACGCCGCCAAGCGAATCGCGGGCCTCGAAGATGGTGACGGGCACGCCGGCGCGCGTCAGGAAGAACGCCGTCGCCAGACCGGCAGGGCCGCCGCCGATAACGGCAACGTTGCGCTCGGCGTCGTTGGCAATGGCCTGGGCGCGCAGCTTGGGCAGCACGGCGGTCATGGCCTCGCGGGCGGCCTTGAGCTTGCTGGCGCGAATCTGGGCGCCCTCGGGCTCGTAGAATGCACGCTCGCAGGCACGGCCGCAGGGATGCGGGCAGATGGTACCGGTAATGAACGGCAGGGCGTTGCGCTCGATGATGATGTTGAGCGCGTCCTCGTAGCGGCCCTCGTCAACAGCCGCCAGATAGGCAGGGATATCCTGCTGGATGGGGCAGCTCGTACGGCACGGCGTGGTAAAGCAGTCGGAAAGCGGGCTCTTGCCGGCGACCTTGCGATCGGGCAGCGGGCGCAGTGGCTTCTTGTAGAGCGGGTTGGTGAGCGAGTCGGTCTGGATCGCAGTCACGGCCTCGAGAGAGACGCCCGCGAACGGCTTGCCATCCAGGTCGGTAAACTCGCCGGCCATCTGACTAAAGCGCTCGTAGCCACCGGGCTTGAGCACGTCGGTCGCCAGGGTGACGGGCCAAATGCCGGCATCGTACAGGGCGCGGATGTTGTAGACCGTGGCGCCGCCGGAGTAGCTGATGCGCAGCTTGCCATCGAACTGCTCGGTAATGCGACGGGCGGCCTCGATGGTCAGTGAGAACAGCGAACGGCCCGACATGTACATCTCGGTGGAGGGCAGCTCGTTTCTCGTCACGTCGACGGGGAACGTGTTGGTCAGCTTGACGCCAAACTCCAGGCCGCGCTTGGCGCACAGGGCAATCAGGCGCTCGAACATGGGCACGGCGTCAGCCCACTGCAGGTCCTCGCGGAAGTGCGTATCGTCGAAGACGATGTAGTCAAAGCCCAGCTCGTTCAGACGCTGGCGGGCAAACTCATAGCCCAGCAGCGTGGGGTTGCACTTGATGTAGGTGTTGAGGCCCTTCTCGGTGATCAAATAGGTCGCGATGCGCTCGATCTCCGCCGGCGGGCAGCCATGCAGCGTGGACTCGGTGATGGAGTTGGAGACGCGCGCCGGGATGGACTCGACAAACGCGGCATCGACATGCTCAAACTTGTCCAGGTTAGCGAGCGCCCACGTGCGGCACTCGTTCCAGACGTCGGAGCCGCTGGCGTCCTTCATGCCCTCGATGTAGGCGTCGACCTTGGGGCTCTTGATGCCCTCGAGGTCATAGCCCACGGACATGTTGAAGACAAAGCCGTCCGGGCTACCCAGACCGTACTCGCGAGCGATCAGGTGGCAGGCAAACCATGCCTTCACGTACTCGGCAAAGGCCTGCGGAACCTCGAGCTCGGTCGACCACTCGCAGTTGTAGCACTCGTCCTGCGCCACGATGCAGGGCTTGTTCACACACTTGGAGAGCTCCTCGCCGTCCATAACCTGAACGGTCTTGAGCTCAAAGAAGCGGGAACCAGCCACATAGGATGCCACGATGTTCTGGGCAAGCTGCGTATTGGGACCGGCGGCCGGGCCAAACGGGGTCTCGATGCGCTCGTCAAAAATGGGAAGCGCGCCCTCCTGGTTGGTCGTGACCATCTTACGCACGCCAAAGATGGCGTCCTGGGTCTTGTGCTCCTCGATGATCCAGTTCATCAGCTGCGAAAACGGGATCGGCCTCATGATGTCGCTCATAATGAGCTCCTCTCTGTAACGCCCGGCGAGACCGCGCGGCGGGCGCAAATACGGTGTAGCGCTAGCACAGCGCCGGCGACCCCGCGGAGGTCGCCTATACGCGCGTCGGATGCGGCGAAACATCCGACGCGCGCGAATCTACTTGTAATTAGTAGGCGCGATCGTTGAGCGTGCTCCAGAGCTTCTTGGACTCGGCCATGGTCCACGCGTTGATCTTGTCCTCATCAATCCCGACAAACTCGCGATCCTTGTACAGGACGCGGCCGTTGATGATGGTGGTGCGGCAGTTTTTGCCCATCATGCCAAAGAGCATGTGGCCGTCGATATTCTCCTCGCTCAGCGGCGTAAAGGGCTTGTAGTCCATGACGATGACATCGGCGGCAGCGCCGGCCTCGAGCACGCCGAGCTTGCGATCGAAGTACTTGCTCGCCATCTTGGCGTTGTTCTCGAACAGCATGGTCATGGCCTCGCACCAGCCCACGTTGGGCATGGCGGCGTTGTGGCGCTGAATGATCAGGAAGACCTTAAGGCTCTCGAGCATATCGTGGGTGTAGGCGTCGGTGCCCATGCACACGGGGATGCCACGACGGAAGAACTCGAGCACGGGGGCGCAGCCCACGGCGTTGCCCATATTGGATTCGGGGTTGTTGACCAGCCAAGTGCCGGACTCCTTGACGATATCCATCTCGGCAGGCGTCACGTGGATGCAGTGGCCAAGCATGGTGTCGGGACCCAGCAGGTTGTGCTGCAGCAGGCGCTCGACGGGGCTGATACCACCGCGGTTGAGGCGGGAATCCCACACGTCGTTCATGCCCTCGCACACATGGATGTGGAAGCCGGTCAGGCCGTTGTTGGCCTCGGCCATCTTATCCATGGTCTCGTCCGAAAGCGTAAAGGTAGCATGTCCGCCAAACATGGCGGCGATTATGTGGTTGTCGTTATCGCG
This sequence comes from uncultured Collinsella sp., assembly GCA_965141565.1. GTDB lineage: Bacteria > Actinomycetota > Coriobacteriia > Coriobacteriales > Coriobacteriaceae > Collinsella. The sequence goes on from CBCSNQ010000058.1 coordinate 8,057, forward strand.
ACGCTCTTTGGCGGCCCACTGGGCAAACTCGGCGTTCTCGGCAATGGCCTGGTCGCATTTTTCCTGGCCGCGGCGATCGGAGACCTCGTAGCACAGGCACGAACGCATGCCCAGCTCCTGAGCTGCATCCTTAATGGTAAAGAGGCTTCCCGGGATCTCGCAGAAGCTCGCGTGGTGATCGAAGATCGTGGTGACGCCGTCGCGGATGGAGTCCAGGATCGTGGCATAGGCGCTGGCCTTGGTGCCGTCGAGCGTCAGGTTGTCGTCGATCTTCCACCACTGCTGCTCGAGATTCTCCAGGAAGTTGGTGGGGTTGCAGCCCTTAATGGCAAGGCCGCGGGCCAGACCCGAGTAGATGTGGGTGTGGCAGTTGATGAGTCCGGGCATGATGAGGTTGCCCCGGGCATCGACGTACTCGGCATCCGGGTACTTGGCCTTGAGCTCGCGTTCGGGGCCCACTTCGACGATCGTATCTCCGTCAATGGCGACCGCACCGTTTGGAATGAACGGGGTCTGAGCGTTGCGGGTAAAGACGGAACCGTTAGCGACCAGAAGCATGGATGCTCCCTTCAACATCAGAGGCGGGGTTTGACACCTCTGACATGGCGGAGTGCGAAGCGCCGGCCTACACCGGAAACGGGCCCTCTCCCGTCAACGCTTCACCAAAGGGACAAACCCTTTGAAGTGCGGCTTGGCGCCGCATGGCGTCGGCGGACGAGGCGATGCGTCCGCCGACGAATAGCACCGAATTGGTTACTTCTTGCTCTCGGGCAAGACCAGATCCACGGCAGCGTCCTTGGCAGCATCGATGTGCTGAGCCACGACCGGCGTCTGCGGAAGGATCAGGTTAAGGACAATGGCCATGATGGCGGTGGGGGTTACGGCATTGGAGCCGATGACGGTGGACACCCAGGCGGGCATACCCTCGCCGGCAAGGCAACCGCTGGCCATCCAGATACCCAGGCCAAAGACGACGGAGGTGCCGACGATAGTGGTAGTGCGCTGCGTGAGGCCCTCGCGGGTGAACATGCGCACGCCGTTCATGGTGATGGTGCCAAAGACGCCGACGGTCGCGCCGCCGATGACGGGCTGCGGGATAGCGGAAAGGACGGCAGAGAGCTGCGGGAACAGACCGGCGATGGCAAAGACGGCCGCGATGATCACAAAGACCCACTTGTTGACGACCTTGTTGGAGCAGATGATGCCCACGTTCTGGCCAAGGGCGCTGGTGGGAAGACCGCCCAGCAGGCCGCCGACCATAGAGGTAAGGCCCTGGGACACGATGGCGCCGGAGAGCTCGCGCTCGGTGGGCATACGGTCGATGGAGCCCAGGCAGGCGGCGGAGACGTCACCGATAACCTGGATAGCAACCATGGGGAACACGACGGCGAGGGTAATGCAGACCTCGGGATCAAACTCGAGCGCGTAGGGCATGAGCTTGGGAAGGGCGAAGACCTGAGCGGTGGCGACGCTGGAGAAGTCGATCATGCCAAAGGGGATGGAGACGATCATGCCAACGATCATGCCAAAGAACACGGATCCCAGCTTGAGCGTGCCCTTGCCAAAGTTGGCGAGCGCAAAGACCACGGCGAAGGTAATAAGAGCGACGCACCAGGCCTGCGGGGTGCCCCATAGCGGCGTACCCATACCGCCGGCCATATACTTGACGGCCGTGGGATACAGCGAAACGCCGATGGAGAAGATGACCGTACCGGTCACGACGGGCGGGAACAGCCACTTGATCTTGCTGTAGGCCAGACCAAAGAGGACCGCGACGGCGCCGCCGACGATCTCGCCGCCCAGCAGTGCACCAAAGCTAAAGCCCGAGGCACCCATGGCCTGCAGGGCCGGCAGGAACGCGAACGAAACGCCCATGACGATGGGCAGGCCGCCGCCGATGCGACGGAAGGGAGCGAAGGCCTGAAGGGCCGTATCGATCGCCGAAAGAATGAGCGCGACCTGGATGATGTCGGTGCTCTGCTGGCTATTAAAGCCGTAGACGCCGGCCATGATGACCGCCGGGGTAATGATGCCGGCAAACGATGCCAGTACGTGCTGAAGGGCACACGGGATCATTTCCTTAACGGGAGGCATGCCTTCGCGAGTGAACAGGGCTTCAGTGCCGTTCGTAACCGTCTCCTGGGTCATTTGACCACCAATCCTCGAAGTAGTTGTTTTCGCATCTAACGCTCTATTGTGACGCAGTGCGGGGTTGAGGTTGTGCCTTCATTGCATATCGTATTAAAGATGATTCTCATTCTCAATAATAATTTTTTGTTATCAGACTATTCTTCAGCTGAAATTACGCATTTCCGCAGGTCAGGAAAGTGTCTGGTCAAAATAACATCTAACATTTCTTTTGGTCAACCGTTTACCGCTAAATTCCTACCGTTCGTCTGCATTACGCAATGTACCTGCGGATATACGAGATGATGGGCAGCGTGTTACCATGAGAAAAAATTGTTATGAACATTTCCGATTTCACCCAAAGGAGTTGCCCGTGAACGAGACCGTACGTCGCTTTTTGCCGATGGTCGATTTTCTGGAGCAGATACTCGGCAAAAACAGCGAAATCGTGCTGCACGATTTCTCGGATCCCGACCACGCCATCGTCGATATTCGCAACGGCATCGTGAGCGGCCGCAAGGTCGGCGGTCCCGCCACCGATCTGGCACTCAAGATCATGCACGACGCCAAGTATCGCGACCTGCCGTTTATTACGGGCTACGAGGGCCGCGGCGCCGGAGGCAAGACGTTGGAGTCAGCGACGTACTTTATCCGCGAGAATGACGAGATCGTCGGTATGCTCTGCGTCAACACCGACCTCTCGACCGTACGCTCCATCAACGCCATGGCGCAGCAGCTCATGGCGTGCTTCGACGCGGCGCCAACGCGCACGGAGCCCGCCCCTATCGAGGTCGAAAGCCTTTCGGAGTCCACACAGGAGCTCATCGACCGCAGCATTGCCGAGTTGCTGAGCGCGCGTGGGCTGGATGCAGCGTCGCTTGGTCAGAGCGACCGCGTGGACGTCATTCGCCACCTCAACGGCAACGGGGTGTTCATGCTCAAGGGCGCTGTTGCCTGCGCCGCCACCGCGCTGGGCATCTCGGAGCCCAGCGTCTACCGCTACCTGCAAAAAGTCCGAAAGGAAGGCTAACGAGCAAAATGAAGCGCGGCTCCACAAGCGATCCGTCACTTAACAAAAGACCCTGCAGCTCGCACGCGCTGCAGGGTCTTTTTGCATGTCATGTTTAGTTGTGGCCAACGCCTTAGAGAGCGGCAACGACCTCGATCTCGACCAGACCGCCAGCCGGAAGGGCGGCAACCTGGAAGGCGCTGCGCGCGGGGAACGGGGCCTCAAACTTGGAGGCGTAGATCTCGTTCACGGCGGCGAAGTCGGCGATGTCGGCCAGGTAGACCGTGGTCTTGACGACATCGGCAAAGGTAGCGCCGGCAGCGGTCAGCAGGGCCTCGACGTTGGCGAGGGACTGCTTGGCCTGGGCCTCGACGCCCTCGGGCATCTTGCCGGTCGCGGGATCGATGCCCAGCTGGCCGGACAGGAACACCATGTTGTCGGCCTGGATACCGGGGGAATACGGGCCGATGGCTGCGGGTGCGTTATCGGAAGACACGACGGTCTTGCTCATGTTTTTCTCCTTACGATCAATTGAGAGAGCGTGAGCGCGGTGTTCACACCGGGAGGCACAGTTCGGTCTGAACACCGCGCTTGATTGGGATAGTACTCAAGGTTTCTGTTTGATGCAAGAATATTATCAGCTTGCGAGAATATTTTATCGCCCAACGGTTTCCCCGAACCGCTGAACGGTTCTCATGTGGAGCAGCCAGTCCAAGCTGCTGAAGACTTTGTCCTGCTTAGGCTGCGGGCATCGTCCATCGCAGCGACGCCACTATACTTTTGAATATCTGAGCATTTTGAAAGGCAGGATATGACCGCAACCG
>CBCSNQ010000059.1:0-11996 GCA_965141565.1 uncultured Collinsella sp.
CCACCGCCGTCGCGGCATAGTGCGCCACCTCAACGTCGTCGTTAAGCTTAGCCGCCTGCAGCTGCGCCAGGTACGCGTCGGGCTCCTCGGTGAGCATGGAGAGCATTAGGCGGCGCCGGTATGCCGGGTCGTTGACAATGAGCGCCTCCTCGAGCGGCACTACGCCTGCATCGTCCTCACCACTCGGTACCGACATACTGCGATGCAGGTCGTCGTTGAAGCGCAGCGACTCCAGCGCAGACTCTTTCAGCCTCTCGCCAAACACCGCGCTGCGGACCGATAGCAGAACCACCAACAACGGGCCCCACAGCGGCACAAGCACTATCAAAGCCAGCATGTGCCCGCGCACCGGCAGCAGGCCCAGCTTCATGAGCGTCCACAGCATCAGGCAAACCAGCGCATGAATCAGCAGCAAGACGGCAGCAACGACAAGCGAGATCAAGCGGCACCCCCCTCACCGTCACCGGTGTAAGAGATGTGCTGCAACAGCGCCACGATGTCCTCGCCGTCGACGGGCTCCACCGCAATATGCTTTGCGCTCAGGCGCTCGCGGATAATGGGCAGATCGCACGCCTTTGCCTGGCGCATAAGCAGGTAAAACACGTCGCCGTCGACCAAGCCCGCCGCGTCGCTCTCGCGGATTGCCGACCCAATTGCGCCCACCAGCTCGCCGACAGGCTCCATGCCCGGTACCACGCGCAGGAGCAAAAAACTCCCCATCTTGCTATCTGCGAGCGCCTGCGCCGCCGCGAGCTCTTGGCCAAAGGCAGCCTGCTTGAGCACGCAAGTGCCGTCAACGCAGCGTTTATCCTGCGCCACCGCCTCATAGTCAAAGGCACGGCCCAGCGCGCTTTCGACCAACCCGCACAAGATGCGGAACAGGTTTTGATAATAGAGGGTCATTTGGTTTTCGGCCGCACTACGCACAAAGATCAACACAGCGGGTGCCCCGTCGCGCTCGATCGTGTATCCAAACATGGGAAGCCCCGGCGTCAGCTCGCGGTTCACCCACAGGTTCGAACGACCCCCGTCGACCAAAAGAGGTGCAAGCTGCTCAAGCGTGAGCGAGCGTGCGGCATCTTCGGCAATCGCGGGACTTGCTGCCACCAGGCGCGCAAATGCCCCGCCCGAAACATGGTAGATCGCCACCGAATCGTTCTCGAGGATCTCGCCCAGAAGCTCGCAGCACTTGCGATAGATGTCGCGTGGGTTGAGTACGTCGAGCTCCTGCGTCACGGCAAAGATCTTGCCAAAGCTGTCGTGGCGACCCACGATCTGGCGCCTGTACGCGCGCTTGTCCTCGATCGCGTCGTGGTAGAGCTGCGTAAGGAACGTATTGCGGTTGCGCACGAGCTCGTTTTGATCGCGCTCTGCCCTAATGGCTTCGCTGTTACGCAGCTGCACATAGCCGCACACGGCACCCACCACAAAGTACGCAATAAACGGCAGCCAGTTGGACGGCTCGTAGAACAGGCCCTGGAAGGTATAGCCGTACTGAGTAAAGTAGCTCGCGGCCAAACCCACCGACGCCAGCAGCGCCGCAACCAGGCCAAAATCGAGCCCATACAGCGTGCCGATCAGTACCACGTACAGCAGGCGGTAGTCGAGCACGTTAAGCTGAGCAGACTGCGAAAACACCAGCTCCAGGCCCTCAAAGAGCACCCAGGCCAGCGCGGTCTCCAGGCATTTGATGGGCAGTGTCCGCCCGCGCATGCGGTCGATGGCGGCACGCAGCGGATGGCGCTTGCCCGCGAGGGTCTGCTCCCAGCGGGCGTGTATGGTCGAAAGATCGCGCAGCACGTCATAGCGCTGGAACCACCCGTAGCGCGTGCGGACGGTATCGCTCGGAGCAATGGAGACGACGGCGTCCCCGTCGTAGGTAATGTCGAGCCCCGGGAACAAGCCCTTGAGCGCCTCGCCCAGGTCTCCCACGGTGTGGGCAAAGCTATCCGGAACCTCGAGTTCCTCGAATGTGGCATCCCAGCTGTCGAAGATGCGACGCACCAGAACGGCCAGCTCCTCGGCGCAGAGGGCACCGAGCGGTGAGTCCGCCCCAGCCCTCATGACAGCAGAGCCTTGCGAGCACGCCTCGAACAGCGGGGTCAAAATCGGGTCTTCCAGCGTGGGCGAGGCGGTGTACAGATACGGCACGCGCAAGATCTTGGCCTGAATGCCGTCGCGGACCGCATAGTAGCGGCACAGGTCGTTGGCCGCACGGGCAATGATGCCCTTGCCGTTTTGCCCCGCAACGTCCACCGCACCGTCCGCTCCCATGGGACCAGTCACAAACAGCAGCTGAATCTGGCGACCCATGCAAGCTCGAAAGACGGAGCGCAGCAGCTCGATGTCGCCAACGGCCTCGGTATGCGGCGTGAGATAGGTAGAGAGGTAGACCACACGGTCGAATTCGTAAGCCTGGTCCAGGTGCTGCAGCAGCTCTTTCCAAGACGCATGGAGCGACGACCCGTCGCGGCGCGCCTCGTTGGCCGCCACGACCTGAACATGGTCACCGGGAAACGCCTTGGCACAAAAGTCGTCATCGACATACGCGGTATTGCCAACAACCAGCACTTCCACCGTGCGCTCCCCCTCCCCAAATTTAGCTTTTGCCATGGTAAACATGCGTATTGTACGCTGTCAATGTAGGCCAAAGGCAACTTTAAAGCTGTTTTAAGAACTTTTTCAGACGGGAAGCGACTCGCGCCTGAGCCAGAGAGCCCTACACGTGCCGCTGCACGGCGGAGAAAGGCGAATCCACTACCCCTCAGGCATAATTCCTGAGCAAAATCAAGCAGAGCACACGGCTTTTTGCGCCACTTTAAGACGTAATCGGGATGTGGCGAGAGGCCAAATTCGGAAGTGCGGGGAAAACCAAAGGAATGCTGACCAGACCCCCGTTTTAGGCTTCCGCGACCTGCGGTTTTGATACAAAAAAACCGCGTTGTGCTCGAAGGTTTTCGATTTTTCCCCGCACTTCTGTAATTACATCTCTGGATCGAGGGCGCAGGCAATGGTGACGACATCCACGATAGCGCCCCCCTATGCCTGATACCAAAATCGTTCCATAGGGACCCGTTTCCCAATGGGATGATTCTTCACAAAGGGCATTAAGGCGCATGAGAACATGGTAGAGGCAAGCAAGCGCGCTTCCACGTTTTCGCCCATGGTGACCACGGTATAATCCAACGAGACAAGCAACGAACGGGAAAGGCAGCGCGGATGAACCTGGGCAGCGAGAGCGAGACCGTCGAGTTCAAGAAGTCCACTGGCGAGCATAAAGAAGCACTGCAAGCCATCAGCGCCATGCTGAACAAGCACGGCCGCGGCGAGCTCTACTTCGGCGTGAAGGACAACGGCGATGTCGTCGGCCAGGATGTCAGCGACGCAACGCTGCGCCAGGTGACGTCGTGGGTGTCCGACAAGATCGAGCCCGCGGTGTTCCCGACGGTCGAGTGCCTCGACGCCGATGATGGGCTGCGATACATCAAAATTGCCTTCTCAGGTGCCGACGCCCCCTACTCCGCCGACGGACGCTACTTCACCCGCGTGGGGACTTCGAACAAAGCGCTGTCGGCCTCGGAGCTGAGCGCCATGGTCGTCAAGCGTGAGCGCGCCCGTAGCCCGTGGGACTCGCTGCCGTCCGGCAGGCCCGTCTCCGACGCCGACGAGCAGGCGGTGCGTGACTTCGTCGCGCGCGGCGGCAGGGCCGGACGCGTGGGCGGCGGGTTCGCCGGCGTGGAGGACACCTTGGCAAGGCTCGACCTCGTCGCGCCCGACGGCAGCCTAAGAAACGCCGCGGTGGAGCTGTTCTGCGAGGGATCCGACACCTACCCCAGGATGAAGCTGGGGCTTCTGGGCGGCAACACCAAGGCCAAGATCCTCGACCTGCGCCGCGAGTGCGGCACCATGCTCAAGCTGCTCGACTTCGCCGAGTACTTCGTGACGTCGAACATCAGGCGCGAGTTCGTCATCGGCGAGACGGGCATGTACCGCAAGGAGATCCCCGAGATCCCGGCCGAGGCCATCCGCGAGGCGGTTGCCAACGCGCTGTGCCACCGCGACTACACCACCGGCACCGCCGTCGAGGTCAACGTGTTCATGGACACCGTCCAGATCGTGAGCCCGGGCCTGTTCCCCGAGGGCGACTCGCCGCAAGAGCACCTAGACGGTACCGCGAGCGAGTTCGGCCTCCGAAACCCCGCGATCGCGCGCACCCTGTTCCGCGCCGGCGTCATCGAGCAGTACGGCACGGGCATACCGCGCATCAAGGAGGCCTGCGAGGCAGCCGGCGTGAGGTTCCGCTTCGAGCAGACCGTCAACAGCACCGTCGTCGTCTTCGAGCGTCCTGGGTTACAGAAAGCGGCCTTCAGGAGAACCGCGGCCGACAACCGACCGCTCCTCAGCGAGCGCGAACGAGCAGCGATGGCAATTGCCGCCGCTCAGGGGAAAATCACGACCTCCGACCTCGCGCGGGAGTCCAATGTCGGTAGGAAAACGGCCTCGAAGACTCTGAAAGACCTTGCCGGGCGAGGCCTGTTGGAATGGGTAGGGAAAAGCCCGAAAGACCCGCACCAGTTCTACAGGATGCCAAGCGAAGTTTGAGGCTGCAGGTCCTAGCCGGGAAACAGGCCCATTGCGTTTGCTGCCCTCCCCCTGCTGGGCACTACTGAGTAATCTACTGGGCACTGCTGAGTAATCTACTGAGTAGTGCCCAAGCGCGAGTTGGCAAGTCCGCCGAAGCCCAGAGAAACGGCTCCGAAGAATATACTGACCGCTACTGATCGCGGCATTCGGCAGGCCCGCCGAATGCCGCGGTCTCCCGAGACTAGCAGAGCCGCCCTTATTGTTAGCGCTGCCGAAGCAAGCCCTACTTCAGCAGCAACTTGAATTTTCGTGCGATGAGCCTCCCCGGAGCCAAGAGCCTTTTGCCCTAATCACAACACCGCAATTCAAGCACCGCAGAAAACTCCATTAGCGATGAACCAGCCACTTGAAGACGTGATCAAGGTGCGGCAAGGGGTCAAATTCGGAAGTGCGGGGAAAATCGAAGAAATGCTAACCAGGCCCCAGTTTTCGCTTCCGCGAACTGCGGTTTTGGTGCTAAAAATCGCGTTGTGCTCGAAGGTTCTCGATTATCCCCGCACTTCCGTAATTACATCCTTGGATCGAGAGTGCAGGCAACAATGACGTCATCCGCGATAGCACCCAACAGTCACGGACGTACAAAAGGCCGTTGCCGGAAGCCTCCATACAACGACTCTTCTTTGCGCGCGCCACGCTCGCAATGCTCCATTAAATGTAACTAATTGATTTGCTATATACCATTCATAATGGCACATAGCAAATCAATTAGTTACATGTGGAGGCAGAACATGAGGGAGTACGTCGAGAAGCAGCTGCACACTAGAGTCGATTGCGAGCCCAACGACGCCTCGGAAATAACGACGCAAAACTCTTTCCGAAAGTGTAGGTGAGCGAAATGGCGACTCATGCATACGATGACCTTTATTCTTATCTAGCCGCATTCAAGAACAGCTCTCTTGCCGAAATAATTGCGTACCTAGAAGAACTGGGGCAAAGGAGGTTCGACGCCTTTATTAGGGGCCTTGCACCCCTTATCCCAATCGAAAAAATCGAAAATCAATCCCTGTTCAATTTTTCTGTTGACTCCACCCTTGAAGGAGGCAAATTCCCCTGCACTGACTATGCCTGTCGAGAGCAAAACATTTACCATTTGGAAAAGTTCTCAGCATTGTATGCAGATAAAACACTGATTCATTGCCCTATAGAATCGGCATTCGAAATGGGGCACGATGATTATGTCTCAGTCGATGAACTTGCATTCGGGATCTATTTGACCATGCGAGTCGAAGACATAGTCAAAGCTGGAATACTCGGATTTTCGAGCAATTACATTCCTCTTTGCAAAGATTGCCTAGCGCGACAAATCGAAAGAGAATCAAAAGCAAAAGGATTGATATCGAGTTATTGGGATGAACTCGTACGACAATTCTGTTCCTCTACCTCGTGCACTTTAAAACAAGCACCAGATGGGAATCTGTATGTAGCGATTGAGGGAATGGATGCATATGGGTCCCATGATGAGATGGATGTCGATTTCCTGGTAATCCCGTCTGAATACGAATCGCTCTATGCAAGCCAAGGCGAAACGCGATTGGATAGAGACATGCTGGAGAAAGGCGGCATCTTGACTATCCTACTGCCATTGTTGGACGATTGCTTTCAAGCCCTCGTCAATCCCTATTTTTCGAATAGCTCGTATTTAACCACTCGTCCAGCTCAGATTGAGTTCCTCGAGTCCGCAACTTCCACCCTTTATCCTCGAAAAGATCAGACCATACCCATTCGCCGGTTATCTTGCCCCCTCCCCATTGCTGAAAATGCAACGTTGCGTAGCATCCTTGATTGCCGCATTAGAAACGAAGAGTCGTTTCTTGTGTTTAGGGATACCTTGTCCAAAGGCCTGAGCGAAAGGCCCATCGACACCTCGACATTAGCTGACCTGAAGAACGACCTAATTGAGCCCGAGCTTCACAAGATATCTTTAGTGATGAAAAACGAGCGATCCCGATTAGTCACCTCCGCAGGCATTGAAGCCGCTATCGGAATTGCGAGCTTTACATTGGGGCAATACGGAATCGCATCACCTTCTGATGCCATGGCCTTCCTCGGGGCTGCCGGCATAGGGGCCGTTGCATCTCAATCCGCAGATTTCTTGCGAGAAGCCAAGGCAAAAGAGAACCCCATGTATTTCCTCTGGAAGCTCAATAGAAACAACCGTCTGTAACCTAAGGGGCAGAACACCGCAGTCGCCGAGCATATCTCGATCATTAAATAAAGGCAGCACTAGAAAGGATGCGAATCGTGAAGAACCGATTCCCTTTACGAATGCCTAATGCAGTAAAAATCACTGGTAGATCCGAGCAGTTTAACCAAGACGACAAGAGCGCGCTCAGATTGCTGTCTGCAGTAGCTAGCCAAGTATAGATACCATCCTGTTTCCAAATTCGGTCCTACGATAAACCCTTTCTTCTTTCTCAATTTCGTCGGGATCGTCGAAGAGGAGCGTCGTATCTACTACGTCCCACTGCTGCCGATGGATATCCTCAATCAGCAATCCCAGTCCGGTTAATCGAAGAAGAACTTCTGCATCTCTGCCTCTGAGCGTCTGAAAAGTTTCCTTTTCTCGAAGCATTTCGTAGTCTCCAGGTAGAAATCTGTCCAAAGTCTCTGCAAACAAACGAAGATCGTCCCAGCTAATTTCTTTATCTAGGTAGGCCTCATAAATCTTTGCTAGTCGCCGCGCTTTGTCCTCCTCAATGTATCTTTCGAGCAGGATAAGCAGGTACTCAATATCGCGCTTCCTATTTGACTCTTCAAAGTATTGCTTGTACTTGTTCCATGAGCCATTTTCAAAAGAGTCGCGGTTGAACTCATCGAGGAAACACGCATACTTCTTCAGCAGATGCGCATTGTGGATATTGTTTCCGATTTTGTAGATGCTCACTAGGCTTGAGATGACGGGGATGTCCTTCAAGAACTCGTTTTGGAGAATTTCGTCCAGGCCAACCTCTGCGATATTCGAAATAAGTTCGAGAGAGTCGCTGCAAATAGTCGGCCTTGCGTCGTCTTGCAAGCGCGATAGACCGGCCTTAGTTGATTCCTCTGCGTTTGCCATAAGATTACCTTTCATAATAATTTGCCAGTTTTGGCATGCGTTTGCAGCGCCGCTTTTCTGAAAGTGGCTCCGATTTAAATGCCATCCCCCGAATAAGCGCTCAGGTTCGATTCAACAAGTGCATTGGTTGAAAAGAGCTTTAGACCCCCTTCGAGGTAAAAGTCGCTTGTGCAGAGCAACCAAATCATCTTGTCGAGCTTGTAGGCAGTGGCCTCGGGGTCCACGCCGCCCTTCCGCGCCGCGCGCGCGGCTTCGAAATAGCAACGAGCCACTTCGACCTCGCTGTCAGTGGTAGCGTAAAACTGAACAGTATTCAGTAGGCCGTTGACACAAACATCGACGAGCGGCTGCTGAACAAGCCCGAGGACCTGTTCAGGGCGATGCAGCTCGAGCTCATGGAGCTGCACCACGGTTCGCCCTCGACCGTCTTCTGCACGCAGTGCAGGTCGAAGGGCTAGGCAGGAGCCCCGAGGCTTTTCCTAATTCTAGGTGTTAAAGTCGATTACTGCCTGCCGTGGAATAGCCTCCACTTTTCGTCTTCGATGTCTCTTTCAATTGATGACTTCACTTTTGACAGCCATTCTCTGTGTTTTAAATATGCAACACCTGCGGGCAGCTGAGCAGCAATCGAGTCAATCGCCTCAATCTCCTTGAGCTTTGCTGGAATAAAGCCTTTTTCAGGGGACCCGCTCATTGAAGATCGACGGAGATCCAAATGGTTGATCGATATCCCGTCTTTATCGAGCGTCAGAATGAGGGTGATAGCCCTAATCCTCGTCTCGTCATTGCAATCGGACAAGGCCCAGCTAATTCTATCGAGGCTATTTGCGTCGGCGATCCTTTCGCGGATGGTATATTCCAAGCGCTCCCAAAAAATATCGCTCGAGAGCGCATTTGCGTCATGAACGGGAAACAAAACGGCTATTTCAAGCCTGCCGAGTGGTTCGCTCAGCGCTTCATCGATCATTGCTTTCAGCAGATTCCAGGCATGATCATCCTGGACGGTCCAAAACGAGCTGATTCTTCGCAGGAGATCGTGCCTTTGTCGGTAGTCGAGGTTGGCAACGTACTCCAAAAAACGGTCAATCATTGAGCTGTCAAGGCGTAAAAGGCAGCGTAGGAAAGCGAGATTATAGTCGAAAGTAGGATATCCTTCAAGTGCGAGAAAATACAGGTTGACGGCCGGTGAGGGATTGGATTCGAAGTACGAATCTAGAGCGGAGACGCGCTTTTCGTCTCCGCAGTTGCCGAAAAACCGCCAAACCCCATCATTGTGTATATGTTCGGAAAGCCAAGAAGCATATTTGAGGATATAGCCAGGATGCTTTGGCTCGACTATCTCCAAATCTTCCAAGCAGAGATGCGTTCTGCCGTCATCGAGTCTTGCGAGAATTTCGTCGAGCTCCTCCTTGTCGGGCCCGTTCTTTATTGCTAGCAAATCAAGATAGTCAAACAGGGCCGGATGGTCACTCACGTCGATCACCGCGCCCAGCTCGTTTCTAAGGACCTTCCTGCCGATGGTTTCAGCAAGATGATCAAGTGCTTCGTACGGGACAGGGATCGTCGAGGGCGACGAAGCGATATTGCGTGCGATTATGCTTGAGGCAGTATCTGGGGTCCTTTTGGCGATTTCCAGAAGGACTTTTCCGATAGCCCTGCCCGACTCCCACTCTTTATCGGAAATCTCATAATCTTCGGCTAGCTTTCCCAGGGCTTCGGTCAGTCGTTCTAGCGGTAACTCTTCCGCGGATATCCTCGGTTCTTTCTCTACGAGAGACTCGGAGTTCTCCAGACCAAGTGCGTCGAATGCGCTCTGGCGGAACCCATCGAGGCTCAGAGGGGGATTCTGCGCGCATGTTTCGTAAATCTGGTTGATGCTTAAGCTGCATAAGAGATCGATTGTCGAGTCTTCGGTTATATATTTGGGGAATAGCTCTTCAATCCTCGAGAGCACCGAATACATGTTTTCTGCGTACTCCGCTTCAGGTTCTTTGCCATAGAACGAGAAGTGCTGCCGAAAAGTGGATTTAACTTGCCTGCTGAATTCGGTTTCGACCAGAACGGAGAGCGCCCGGAAGCAATGGGCGTGGAGCTCGGCCAGCTCTGATGTGAAATTGAAGGTCAAAGTGTTGTATGTGTACGTTATGCCGTTTTGACAAACGCGCTGGGCCCTTGAAGAGAGGTATGAACTCGTCAAGACGATCAGACATGCTGCAACATTGCGGGAATGCGATTGTTGATATTTTTGAGCGAGGGCATCGAGTTTGCTGTTTTCCAAATCGAATCCCGTACGATCGAGATCGTAAGCGAAAGCGCCGTCCGGCCCGCATGCCCAGTTGTACTCGGCCGCTCGCTCGGTGCCTCTTTCTACACACTTCACGAACAACTCGGAGGCTGTTTACGAATACTCGCTTGAGTTCATCAGGGATACAGAAATTTGCAGGGGCATAGATCCGTCGGATGTCGAATTCATGCCGAGAATTTCTTCCGATACGTCAGCGCAATCAGCGTTTTCGATGCGGTTTGAGGCAAAGGCGAGCGCCTGTATGGGGAGGAATTGATTGAATGTGACTATGAACTGATCGGCAATTCGCGCATCCCGATTCTTTATTTCATCCCAAGCTTTCTCGCATTCCCTTCGAAGGTAGTCGTACACGCTCGCACTTCCGCACACTTCAGCCATTGACTTGGCGGCTTTGAGATACGGCGCGTTCGGCATTTCTGCGGTATGCAGAATGAAATCCGCAAAACTGCCGTTCCCTTCTTTTGCGAAGTGGCGGCATATCAAGAAGTCGCGAAGATTCTGCTCTTCCATTCTTATGGCTAGCACGCCATCGGCGGAGGTAAGGATCGTGACAATTTCCTGGTCGTTCAATCTGGATGCAAAATCCCGAATCTCGGCGTCGTCGTACCCCAGCCCCAAGAGTTCCTCGTAACAAGGGTCTCCTTCAATAAGATCGCAGCAGTCGTAGATTGCAAGGTTCTCTGCGAGACGCTGCTCCCTGCTGGAGTACCCAGCTAAAGCAGAATTCATATAGATGTTCAAAAGATCGTATGGCTCTTGGATGGCTTCGAAATTGCCGTCTGCTATGGGGCTTGCTGCCATGATAGCCAAGCGCAGGTTTCCGTTTGCGATTGCCGATACTCTCTCCCTCAGTGCTATGTTTTTTATGTTGTATTCGGTCTCGAGTATCGCTTCTATATTTTCCGCGGTTAGAGGCTCCAGCTCTATTTCTCTGAAATTTAGATAACTGCCGATTTTTGCGGTCAACTCGCTTCGGTGCATCTTCCTGCAGGTGAGGACAATCTTTAGCTTTTTGTTTTCCAAACAGATTCCCAGCAAGTGCTCAAGTGACAGGTTGCCGTTTGCATCATCGACTAGAAGGATAATGTTTTCCGACTCCGACAAAATCAGCTCGATATCATCGTCGAGATGCGATGAATACCTAGAGTCCAAGATAAGAAGATCCCAGTGATGCCGTTTGCTGAATGAGAGGCATGCGTCGAGGGCGATCTTGGTTTTCCCCGATCCAGACTGCCCCTGAATCACCACTGCCTTGTTTTGCTCTATCGATTCGACGATGACTGAAAACTCGGAATCCCTGTGCATGAGGAGCTTCGACAGGTCGGTTGAGAAACGGTCGTTCAGGCTTCGCTCGATGAAGCGGTCTGGGGCGATGAATGATCCCTTTCCGAGTGGAACGCCCAATACCGTATGCGCTAGCGCAGGGTATTTTCCATCAAGGTCGCTCGCAATTGTCTCTGGCCCGATTATTTCTATCCGTGGATCGATGGCACGGACCTCCTCGAGTACCAGAGGTGAAAGGCGAAAGTATGTGTGGCACAGGATGATTCGATCTATGAGTTGCGGATTGATTCCGGTTTTGCTCCTGTCGAGGCAGTCTTTAGCATCATTTAGCAGCTTATTGCGGATGTCGGATTTAGAGGTTGTGTATGCCGCGAAGAGGTAGTGTCCATTCTCTCCTACGGAGTACATGTCTGGCACTCCGGTCGTGGTTTTATCCGTGCCGCATTGGGATCCTAATTCAATGATGTTGTTAAGCGAATATCTCCTATATAGATACTGATTTGCTAGTGTTTGAAAACGCCCGCCTTCGATCTGCCTTAGCTCTTCTTGGATCTGATTTATTTGGGACATTTTGCTCCTCGCGATAAATTCGCCTTTTGATTTCTCTTTTCTTACTCTAGTCCGCCTACCTCAGCAAGCCTTACAAGCTCGAGGTGAGTCCTAGGCCCTTTCGACACCACCTATATTGCGAATCAGCACCGCCGTCCA
>CBCSNQ010000060.1:0-11983 GCA_965141565.1 uncultured Collinsella sp.
TGTGCTTGCACGTTTCCGCAGCTATTGGTATAGTTTGCTTGCAAATGAAGTTGTAATTGAAAGAAGTGGGGTTTCGGCCCCGCTTCTTTTTTGTATGGATGGAGGTGCCGCAATGGTCAAGACTAAGACCGAGCAGGCGATCATCGACGCGCTCGAGGCCGTCGCTCCCCAGCACGATGTCGACATCGTCGACGTCGAGCTCGTGGGTGCCACCAAGGCCCCCTGCGTGCGTGTGCGTATCGAGGGTGCCGAGGGTCAGAGCCTGTCGCTCAACGACGTCACGGCCAACACCAAGTGGGTCGGCGATGTGATTGAGGAGCTCGATCCCATCTCTTCGAGCTATACGCTCGAGGTGTCGAGCCCGGGTATGGCGCGCCCGCTGCGCCGCCCGTGCGACTTTGCCCGCTTTGTGGGCGAGAACTGCGAGCTCACCTCTACCGCCACCGAGGGCCGTCGCAAGTACGCCGGCAAGATTGCCGCCGCCACCGAGACGAACGTGACCCTCGAGCTCGAGGACGGCGAGTCCGTCACCCTCGATTTCTCTGATGTTAAGAAGTGCAAGTTGAAGCCCACCTACGACTTCAAGCCCGCGAAGGAAGGAAAGTAAGATGGCAGCATCCGACATGATGTCCGCCCTGATGGAGCTTTGCCAGGAGAAGCACATCGACCAGCTCTACCTGATCGACCGCCTGGAGCAGTCGCTCGCCAAGAGCTATGCCGAGATCCTGCATCTTGAGTGGGGCGCCAAGGTGACCATCGACCGCACCACCGGCAAGATCTACGTCTACCGCCTGGAGCCGATCGACGATTCCATGGACGAGGAGGGCAATTTCACTGAGTTCGAGGAGATCGACGTCACTCCCAAGAACACGAGCCGCATCGCTGCCCAGCACGCCAAGGCCGAGATCAACGCCATCGTGCGCAACTCCGCCCGCGAGCAGATCTACGAGGAGTTCTCCGGCCGCATCGGTGACCTCATCAGCGGTACCGTGCTGCAGTCCACACCCGACTTCACGATCGTCAAGATCCGCGAGGGCGTCGAGGCCGAGCTGCCGCACTTCGACCAGCGCCGTTACGAGAACGAGCGCAACGAGCGTCCGATGGGCGAGCGCTACCTGCACAACCAGCACATCAAGGCCGTGATCATCGACGTTCGCGACCCCAACTCCAACCTGCAGCCGGTTCGTGGCGAGCACAGCCGTCCGCCGATTGTCATCTCCCGTACCCACCCCGAGCTCATGCGTCGTCTGTTTGAGCAGGAGGTGCCCGAGATCTATGAGGGCACCGTCCAGATCAAGTCGATCGCCCGCGAGCCCGGCCAGCGCTCCAAGGTCGCCGTCCACTCGCTCGACGACCGTCTAGATCCCGTGGGCGCCTGCGTCGGCCCCAAGGGCAGCCGTGTTCGCGCTGTCGTGGGCGAGCTCCGTGGCGAGCGCGTCGACGTCATCCTGTGGGATGCCGATCCTGCCGTCTACGTCGCCAACGCCCTGTCGCCCGCTAAGGTCACCCGCGTCCTCATCGACGAGGAGAAGGCCTACGCCGGCGTCATCGTGCCCGACGACCAGCTGTCCCTCGCCATCGGCAAGGAGGGCCAGAACGCCCGCCTCGCCGCGCGCCTGACCGGCTGGCACATCGACATTAAGTCTGAGACGCTTGCCGCCGACATCCTCAAGAACGTTCCCGTTCACGAGGAGCCCGCCGCCGACCTGATCGGTGACGAGGAGGACGAGGACGTCCGTCGCTGCGAGTATGTGTCCGAGGACGGCATCCAGTGCCGCAACCAGGCTCGTCCCGGCTCCCGTTTCTGCGGTGTCCACGACACCGACGCCTTCGATGATGCGGAGGACCTGATCTAGCGCGCGGTTGCGCCGGGCGGGTCCCGGCGCGTCTCCCACGCTCGTTCAGTCTCTAGGCACCCAAGGTGCCAGAAAGGGTAGGTGAAGTCATATGGCAAAAGTCCGTGTGTCCACCCTGGCCAAAGAGTTCGGCATGACCTCCAAGGAACTGATGGGTCATCTCGCCGATATGAAGATTCCCGCTAAGTCCGCTTCCTCCACCTTGGAGGACGCCTATGTCGCCATGGTCCGCAAGCAGCTCGCCTCGGTGATCGAGGCCCGCGCCCAGGAAGTCGAGGCCGCCAAGCAGGCCGAGGAGCAGGCAGCTGCCGCCGAGGAGGCCGCTCGCGCCGCCGAGGCCGAGCGCGAGCGCATCGCCGCCGAGAAGGCCCGCGAGGAGGAGCGTCGCCAGTTTGCCGCAGCCCAGGCTGCCGAGGAGGCTGCCCGCGCCGAGGCCGAGGCCAAGAAGAAGGCCGAGCAGGAGCGCCTTGCCCGCGAGAAGGAGGAGGCTGCCCGCGAGGCCCAGCGCCGCGCCGTTCCCGCTTCCGACTCCGGTTCGCGTTTCCGTTCGCTGCTCGACCAGATCGCCGCACAGGAGACCGTGCTCAAGGAGAAGAAGGACGCTGAGGACAAGGCCAAGGCCGAGCGCGCCGCCGAGCGCGGTAACCGTCGTGGCGGCAACAACGACCGCCGCGGTGGCCGTCGTAACGATCGCAACGCTTCCGACAACAACTCCGAGCGCAACGCCTCCGAGAGCCGTCCGCACAGCCATCGCACCAACGCCAGCAACAACGTCGCTGCCGGCATGGACTTCCCCAACCCCGACAAGCAGGGCAAGGGCAAGAAGCGCAAGGGCGGTCACAACAACGAAGAGGACCACTACAGCCGCATGGCTCGCGAGGCCGAGGAGTACAGCCGCGAGAAGGTGCTCGAGGAGGCTCGTGCCGCCGTCGAGGAGGCCTCTCGCGAGTCCACCGGTCGCCGCAAGAAGCGCAAGGAGAAGCGCGAGCGCGAGGCTGCCAAGGCTCAGGAGGAGCGCAAGATAGAGGAGGCGCTGGCCCAGGGCGTGAACCCCGAGGACCTTGACGCCATCAAGGTCTCCCAGGGCGTTACTGTCCAGGAGCTTGCCGAGGCGCTCGACGTTCCGGCCAACGACATCATCAAGCGCCTGTTCCTGCTGGGTACGCCGCTCACCATGACGCAGTCCATGTCCGACGACCTCGTCGAGCTCGTTGCTGACGACTTGGGCCGTCAGATCAAGATCATCACCCCCGAGGAGGAGAACACCTTCTCGTTCTACGACGATCCCGCCGACCTCAAGCCGCGCGCCCCGGTCGTCACCGTCATGGGTCACGTCGACCACGGCAAGACGTCGCTGCTCGACGCCATCCGGCACACCGGCGTTGCTGCCGGCGAGGCGGGCGGCATTACGCAGGCCATCGGCGCTTCGCAGGTCATGATCAACGACCGCAAGATCACCTTCATCGATACCCCGGGCCACGCCACCTTTACGGCCATGCGTGCCCGTGGCGCCAAGGTGACCGACATCGTAATTCTGATCGTGGCTGCCGACGACGGCGTCATGCCCCAGACCGTCGAGTCGATCAACCACGCCAAGGCCGCCGGCGTACCCATCGTCGTCGCCGTCAACAAGATCGATAAGCCGGGCGCCAACCCCGACCGTGTGCGTCAGGAGCTCACCGAGTACGGCATCATCCCCGAGGAGTGGGGCGGACAGAACATGTTCGTCAACATCTCGGCCAAGCAGAAGATCGGTATCGACGACCTTCTCGAGACCGTGCTGCTCCAGGCCGACGTGCTCGAGCTTAAGGCCAACCCCGACACCTTTGCCTCCGGCAACGTCCTCGAGGCCAAGCTCGACAAGGGCCGCGGCTCGGTCGCTACCGTGCTGGTGACCCGCGGTACCCTGCACGTGGGCGATACGCTGGTCGCCGGCCTTACCTACGGCCGCGTCCGCGCCATGCTCGATCCCAAGGGCAACGCCGTCACCGAGGCCGGTCCCTCCGACGCCGTCGAGATCTTGGGCCTGCAGTCCGTGCCCAACGCCGGTGACGAGTTCCGCGTGTTCGAGGACGAGCGCGAGGCTCGTGCCCTGGCCGATGAGCGTTCGCTCAAGGCACGTATCGAGGAGCAGAGCCGCGTGAAGCACGTCACGCTCGAGAACCTCTTCGAGACCATCGCCGACGCAGAGGTCAAGGAGCTCAACCTGATCATCAAGGCCGACGTCCAGGGTTCCATCGAGGCCCTTCAGGACTCGCTCGACAAGATGGATCAGTCCGAGGTCCGCATCAACACGATCCACTCCGCCGTCGGTGCCATCAACGAGACCGACGTCGTCCTGGCCGACGCCTCCAACGCCATTATCATCGGCTTTGGCGTGCGTCCCGACGGCAAGGCCCGCTCCGCTGCCGAGCGCGAGGGCGTCGAGATCCGTTGCTACGACGTCATCTACAAGTGCCTCGAGGAGCTCGACGCTGCCCGCATCGGCATGCTCAAGCCCACCGAGGTCGAGGTCTCCACGGGTACCGCGACCGTCCTGGACACCTTCAAGGTGCCCAAAGTCGGTATCGCCGCCGGTGTCCGCGTCGAGGAGGGCGAGATCGCCGCGACCGATTCCGTGCGTCTGGTGCGCGACGGTATCGTGGTCTTCAACGGCAAGATCGCCTCGATGCGCCACTACAAGGACGAGGCCAAGAGCCTCAAGAGCGGTTCCGAGGGCGGCATTGGCCTGGAGAACTTCCAGGACATCAAGCCCGGCGACCAGATCGAGGGTTACCGCATCGACCAGGTTGCCCGTACCGAGTAGGGGGTAGCGCTATGAAGCAAACGCAGGCAACCCGCCGTTTGGGCGAGCAGCTCCGCGAGAAGCTCGGTTATATCCTGCTCTTTGAGGTTTCCGATCCGCGACTCGACCTGGTCACCCTGACCGCGGTCGAGGTCGCGGTGGACCGTTCGTTCGCGCGCGTGTACGTGTCGTGCGATGCGAGCCGCTACGATGAGGTCATGGAGGCGCTCGCCAGCGCCAAGGGCCGCATCCGCAGTCTGTTGGCTCGCTCGCTTGATTGGCGCGTCACGCCCGAGCTCGATTTTCGTATCGATCGCTCGACCGACGAGGCCGAGCGCATCACGCGTGCGCTGGAAAACGTTCCGGCCACGCTTGCGATCGAAAAGGATGAGGACGGCTACCCGATAGCGGATGTCGCCCAGGAGGCAGCTTTAGATGACTAATTCCGCCGACCTCGCCTCGTGCGAGTCTGCAGATATTAAACGACGCATCCTCGAGCTCATCGAGGATGCGTCCTCCATTGCGATCTCGGGTCACACCTCTCCCGACGGCGATGCCCTGGGCTCCGTGTTGGGCCTGGGCCTTTCGCTTATGAAGGTGTTCCCCGACAAGGACATCGCCCTGCTGCTGGCAGACGACGATCCCGTTCCGCGCATCTACCGTTTTATGGAGGGTGCCGATCTGCTGGTGCCGGCCTCTGCCTACACCGGCAACCCGGACCTGTTCATCTCGGTGGACGTGCCGGTCGTCGAGCGCCTCAATAATTCTGCCGAGGTGCTGCGTCGTTCGGCCCACGTGGCGTGTTTTGACCATCACCCGGCGCGTGAGGAGTTTGCCGAGGTCAGCCTTAGGTGTGTCAATGCCGCTGCTTGCGCCATGATCATCGACCGCTTTTTGGCCGATTGTGGCATTACCGCAAGCGACAGCATCGCGACTTGCCTGCTGTGTGGCCTGGTCACCGACACCGGTCGTTTTCAGTATCAGAACGCCGATGCTGCCGCGTTTCATGCTGCCTCTCGCCTGGTGGCGCACGGTGCCGATCCGGCACGCGTCGCGCTCGAGGTCTATCAGAGCATGCGTGTCGAGTTCTTGCACCTCAAGTCCATCGTCATGGGTCGCATCAAGACGGTCGCGCACGGGCGCGTGGCGTATAGCTATGCGTACGAAAGTGACCTTAAGGAATGCGGCGTCACCTCTGATGAGTGCGACGGCCTGGTCGATGTGGTGCGCTCAGTGATGGGCGTCGAGGTCTGCCTGTTCCTTAAGGGCATCGAGGGCGATACCAAGGTGCGCGGTAACCTGCGCTCCAAGGGCGAACTTGATGTTTCCGAGATTGCGGCCAATTTTGGCGGAGGTGGGCACCACGCTGCCGCCGGCTTTACCAACGCCGGAACGATTTCCGAGACGCTCACCGCGGCACTTCCCATGCTGGCCGAGCTGGTAGGGGAGGATCCCGCTTCGGTGACCGTCGAGCTCTAACTTTTTGGATGGTACATGGCTCGTCGTACACCTTCTCAACTTAATATGCTGCTCGCCGTCGATAAGCCGGTGGGCTGCACGTCCCACGACGTGGTTTCGCAATGCCGACGCGCCCTCCATGAGCGGCGCGTCGGTCATGCCGGAACGCTCGACCCCATGGCATCGGGTGTCATGGTGGTGGGCGTGGGGCAGGCCACGCGTCTGCTGGGCATGCTCACGCTCGATACCAAAAGCTACGTCGCCGACATCTCGTTTGGCGTCGAGACCAATACCGATGATGCGGAGGGCGAGGCCGTCCGCACGGTGCCCGTTGCCGACGACTTGCGCGATCCGGCCTATGCCCGCGAGCGTCTGTGTGCCATGTTGGGTCCGCAGATGCAGGTGCCGCCGGCGTTTTCGGCCATTTCGGTCAACGGCGTGCGCGCCTATAAGGCTGCGCGCGAGGGCAATGCCGTGTCGCTGCCCCCGCGTCCGGTCGAGGTATACTCCGCCGATCTGATTGCCGTGAGCGGTGATGCCGACGCTTGCGTTTGGACCGTGGCGTTTTCGGTGAGCAAGGGCACCTATATCCGTGCGCTCGCTCGCGACCTGGGTCGTGCCTGCGACAACGCGGCGCACATTTCCGCGCTGCGCCGTACGGCCTCCGGCGTTGTTTCCATTGGCGCCTGTCATACGGTCGAGGAGCTTTCTGCCGAGTCCGCTGACGGTTTTGCCCTGGATCCCATTGCGGCACTGGGTGCCACGCGCGTCGACTTGCCGGGCGACCTTGCCGACGATCTGCTGTGCGGACGTCGTATTCCTATTGAGCGTGCGCTTGCGGGCTTCGATGCATCGAAGGCGCCGTTTGCGCTGGTGCTCGATGGCGGGCTCAAGGCGCTCGCCCGTATCGAGGGTGGTCGCTTTGTAATGGAGCACGTCTTTCCGCAGGCGATTGGCGGTGTTCGATGATGCTGACCTCCCACGAGCTCGCGCGTATTTTTTTCGCGGGCGAGTCGGATGAGGCCCGCATCGTCGCCGATGCATTTGATGATTGCGCGTGCCTGGGCGCCGCGTCGATCGCCATCGGCGTGTTCGATGGCGTGCATAGGGGGCATCGCGAACTGATCGACGCGGTCGTTCGCGATGCGCGTAACCATGGCTGCAAGGCTGTCGTGGTCACCTTCGATCCCGACCCGGACGTGGTGCTGAGCCCCTCGCCTGCTCAAAAACTGATGACGACGGCCGACCGTCTGCATGCCCTGGCTCTCACCGGGGTCGATGCGGTCGTGGCTGTTCCCTTTACGCCTTCGGTGGCGGCACTCGACCACGCGGGCTTTCTTAAACTGCTGTCGCATGTGGTCGATATCCGCTCGATTCGCGTGGGCAGCGACTTTAGGCTGGGCCGCGGCGGTGCCTCGGGCGTTGCCGAGATGAAAGAATGGGGAGCCGAGCGCGACGTTGACGTCTATGGCCACGAGTTGCTGTGCGTCGATGGACAGACGGTCTGCGCCACCCGTATTCGCCAGGAGCTTCGCCAGGGACATGTTGAGCTTGCCGCCGAGCTGCTCGGCCGCCCGTACATGCTGCGAGGTGTTGTTGCCGGAGGTCGTCACCAGGGCTCCGACATGGGTTTTCCCACGGCAAATATTCAGGTGCCCGAGGGCATCCAGGTTCCTGCCGATGGCGTCTACGAGGGCCTGGTGCTGGTCGACGATACCGTGTGGCCTGCTGCCGTCAATGTGGGCCTGCCGCCGACGTATGCCGACGATGCCGCCTCGGCTCATCTCGAGGCCAACTTGATCGGGTATACAGGCGACCTGTACGGCGCCTCGGTGTCGCTGGCTTTTACGCGCTGGCTGCGCCCGTCGCGCGTGTTCGATTCGCTGGACGAGCTTATCGCGACCGTCGAGGGTAATATTGACGATATCCGTCATCATTTGGGTGATCAGGGGGTGAGCATCTGTGATTAGCGATGAGGAAAAAGACCAGGTACGCGCTGCGTCCGATCTGGTTGCCATCGTGCAGGAAACGGTTGAGCTCAAGCCCCGCGGCCATGAGTTTTGGGGTTGCTGCCCCTTCCATGGCGAAAAGACCCCTTCGTTTCACATTATCCCTGCCACGCAGGTGTGGCACTGCTTTGGCTGTGGCGAGGGCGGCGACGTCTTCACCTACATCATGAAGCGCGAGAACCTGAGCTTTCCCGAGTCGATTCGCTACCTGGCCGACCGTGCCGGCATTGAGCTGCACGATACCGGCGCTTATCGCGAGCGCGGCACCAAGCGCGCCCGCATCTACGACCTATGTGCGGAAACCGCCCAGTTCTATCACACCATGCTTATGCGCGGTAAGGACAGCCGTCCGCGCGAGTACTTCGCCAGTCGCGGTATGGGCGGCGATGTCTGCCGCCGCTACTGCCTGGGCTTTGCACCGGGTCGCAATGCGCTGGTGTCGCATCTGTCGCAGGCGGGCTTTACCCCGCAGGAGATGATCGACGCCAATGTGGCCGTGAGCCGTGGTCGCGGGCAGCTTGCCGACCGTTTTTACGACCGCGTGATGTTTCCCATTTTTGACGAGCAGGGTCATAACATCGCCTTTGGCGGGCGCATTATGGGCGACGGCCAGCCTAAGTACCTCAACACCGCCGAGACGAGCGTGTTCCATAAAAAGCGAAACCTCTATGGCTTTAACTGGGCCAAGGAGTTTATCGTCGCGCAGGATACCGCCATCGTGGTGGAGGGATATACCGACTGTATCGCCTGCTGGGAGGCGGGGATTAAAAACGTCGTCGCCACGCTGGGCACGGCGCTGACGGAACATCATGTAAAGACGCTCACCCGCTTTGCCAAGCGCATTGTATATATGTTCGATGGCGACGCCGCCGGTCAAAAGGCCGCACGCCGCGCGATTCAGTTTATCGAGCAGGATTCGATGGACCTGCGCTGCGTGGTGCTTCCCGACGGCAACGACCCCATGGAGTTCATCACCGCGCATGGTGGCGAGGCTCTGCAGGCGCGCATCGATGCCGCCGAACCCCTCATGGACTTTGTGTACCGCTCACTGCAGGAGTCGAGCGACATTACCACGCCGGGCGGTCGTGCCAAGGCGCTCGAGGATGCACTGACGCTCATCTATCCGCTGCGCGATAGCTACATGATCGATACGTACTTTATCCAGATTGCCGACCTGCTGGGTTTGGATCTGGAGACGGTGCGCTCGAGCTCGGGCCGTGTGTTTCGCGATGTTGCCAAGCGCGAGGACGCCGAGCGTCGTCGCGAGCAGAACTACGAGCGCCAGCGGGCGCAGGCCGAGCGTGCAGGCAGCGCGGGCGGTCGGGCGTCTGGTTCGCAGGGGGCGCCTCGCGGCGCTTGGGCGTCGGGGGCGACGCCGCCGGTGTCCGCACCGGTCGAGGAAGAACCGTACGACTATGTGCCGCTCGAGGCCTACGGGGCCGCGCCGGTCGAGGCTGTCGACGATATGCCGCCGATTGATGTGCCGGTTGGTATGGATGGCGCGGCACCGGTCGCCGATATAATGGGCGCACCCGCGTCGCCGACGATGCCGATCGTGCTGACCGACCTAGAGCGAAAGTCTTTGGCGGGGGAGCGCGAGCTGCTGACGATGCTCACGAGCTACCCCGACCTGTTCCGCACGTATGCCGATCGCATCTGCTCGATCGAGTGGGTGGATCCGCGTCACGAGTCCATCGCGTGGGCCGTGCTCGCGACGCCGCCGGGCACCGACCCCACGGCGTGCATGGATGCGGCGCGCGCCGTGTGTCCCGAGGCAGCGTCGCTTGTTAGTGCCGGGCGCATTTCGTCGACGAGTAAGCACCCCACCGAGACGAACATCGTGTTTATGCTCGACACCCTCGAGCTCTACACCATCAAGCGCCGCATGCGCGCCGCACAGGCCAAGCTTCGCCAGGACCGGTCGCTCGACGATGAGGCACGCCGTGTGCTGACGATGCAGGCGATGCAAGATTCTCAGCGCCAGCGTGAGCTCCAAAAGTCGATCGGCGGCGTGGCGGATCCGTTCCGTTTGATCGGTTTGGAGACTGCGGGCGCCGAGCAGGCCTAGATGTTGTGGTCAACCAGCGTATTTGCGCCTATATCCAGTCTGAATTTTGGGTATAGACGTGTAGGTGTGTGCTAAAGTAATGAGTCCTGTGGACTATGAAGGGAGAATCTGTGCCAAATAAGAGTGAGAGCACGGGTACTGGGCTGGAATCCTACGTTGCAAAGCTCATGGGCAGCGGCTCAAACAGGACTTCGGTAACCGAGGACGAGATTCAGGTCGCCCTGAAGGATATCGATGTATCTGACGAGCAACTCAACGCGGTGTATTCCGCGCTGCGCAACAGCGGCATCCAGATTATCTCCGCGAGCGGAAACGACGACGCTCCCATGGGCGTCGAAGATGACGATAACGATAGCGATACCGATGATTTCGATGACGACGAGCACGATTCCGGTTCACTCGACGATCACGAGCTTAAGATGGCCCGTCAGGCCGACGCCGAGATGGGTTCTTCCAAGAGCAAGAAGAAGCGCACCGTGCGTACGTCCCGTTCGCGCTCGCGCGTGCGCGGCATCGATGCCTCCACGGTGATGCTGACCGGCGACCCGGTTCGTATGTACCTTAAGGAGATCGGTAAGGTCGACCTGCTGACCGCCTCCGAAGAGGTCGATCTGGCCATGAAGATCGAGGCCGGTCTCGATGCCACCGAGAAGCTCGAGGCCGCCGAGGCGGGCGAGATCGAGCTTACCCGCGCCGAGATGCGTCGCCTGACCCGTATCGAGAACGTGGGTCTCGAGGCCAAGCAGGCGCTCATCAGCGCCAACCTGCGTCTGGTCGTCTCCATCGCCAAGCGCTACGTCGGTCGCGGCATGCTGTTCTTGGACCTGATCCAGGAGGGCAACCTCGGTCTGATCCGCGCCGTCGAGAAGTTCGACTACCAGAAGGGCTTTAAGTTCTCCACGTACGCCACGTGGTGGATCCGTCAGGCCATCACGCGCGCTATCGCCGACCAGGCCCGTACCATCCGTATTCCCGTGCACATGGTCGAGACCATCAACAAACTCGTTCGCGTGCAGCGCCAGCTTCTCCAGGACCTGGGTCGCGATCCGACCCCCGAGGAGATCGGTGCCGAGATGGACATGAGTGCCGACCGCGTCCGCGAGATCCAGAAGATTTCGCAGGAGCCCGTGTCGCTCGAGACCCCTATCGGCGAGGAAGAGGATTCCCAGCTGGGCGACTTCATCGAGGACTCCCAGGCTATCGTTCCGCCCGATGCCGCCAGCTTCTCCATGCTGCAGGAGCAGCTCACCCAGGTGCTCGACTCGCTTGCCGATCGTGAGCGCAAGGTTATCGAGCTGCGCTTTGGCCTTGTTGACGGACATCCCCGTACGCTCGAGGAAGTCGGCCGCGAGTTTGGCGTCACGCGTGAGCGCATCCGCCAGATCGAGTCCAAGACTCTGGCCAAGCTTCGCCACCCGAGCCGTAGCAGTAAGCTGAAGGACTATATCGAGAGCTAGTCAAGCAAGAGGCGCCCTCAAGCACATCCGCTTGGGGGCGCTTTCATGTAGACATTGGGGACGTTCTTGAATGACTGGTCGTTTAAGAACGTCCCCAATGACTGGGTCGGAAAAATTCTCAAAAAAGCTCTTGCCCTAAGCTGATTCGTCCGTATAATAAACTTCGTTGCTTGAGAGCACGCACCTATTCCTCGGTAGCTCAATGGTAGAGCACGCGGCTGTTAACCGCGCTGTTGTAGGTTCGAGTCCTACCCGGGGAGCCAGAATTTTCCAGCCCTTTCCGTTGGGCTTTTTAATTCCTCGGTAGCTCAATGGTAGAGCACGCGGCTGTTAACCGCGCTGTTGTAGGT
>CBCSNQ010000061.1:0-11946 GCA_965141565.1 uncultured Collinsella sp.
ATCGTCTTGCCGCTCACATATTGGCTCATCTGACTCTTGCCGAGTTTTTTGCCGAGCATCTCCGATGCGCGGATTACGTCCGACTGGCGAACGTCGCGATCAGACATAGTCTGTCGCAGGCGATCGCTAAACGTCTCTTGGGCCACTAGAACCTCCTTGCTGGCAAAGTTCAATTTATAGAATACGAATTGAACCAAGGTTCAATTTAGGCAGCAGTATAACGCGGCACCTCATTCGAAAGTTCAATTTCATAAGAAAATGCACCGGACTCTGAGATTTGCCCAAAGTGGGCAATGACGCGCACACGTTTAGAGGTATTCGAGGAAACGGGCGGCGGCAAGCGAAACATCGGCCGTTCGATATATCGCATTAATCTGCCGATGAGGATGTCCCTCGAGCGGACGCACGGCAACATCGAACTGACAGCGACGCAAGATGAGCGCGGGAAGAATGCTAACGCCCAGGCCGTCCTCGACCATAGCCATAATCGCATAGTCATCCCAGGTCGACAGCTTAGAGCGCACCGCCAGGCCCGCGCGGCGAAACAGCGGCGTAATCTCGTCGTCGCTACCGCGCTCCAGCAGGATAAACTGCTCGTTGGCCAAATCGGCAAGGGAAACGACCTCCGCGGTGGCAAGCGAGGAGTCCGCTGGCACCACGGCCATCAGCTCGTCTTGCACCAACGGTCGCGACGCCATGCCGGCGCCGCGTGGCTCGCGCGGAATAAAGCCCAGGTCGCAGCGACCTTCCGCCACCCATTGTTCAATCTCTGAGTAATCGCCCATCAGCAACTCATAATCGACGTCCGGATGATCGGCGCGAAAGCGCGCAATCACCGGCGGCAGCACGTGGGTCGCCACACTCGAAAACGTACCGATGCAGATTTTGCCGCGCATGAGTCCACGCATCTCATCCACCCGTCGCTGCAAGCGAGTGAATTCCTCGCAGAGCGCCTCGACAGCCGGCATGACCTGCCGCCCGTCGGCAGAAAGGGCCACGCCCTCGCGACTGCGGTCGAGCACCTTAAAACCCCAGTCGGCCTCAAGATCGGCCACCATACGGCTCACGCCCGACTGCGAATAGCTCAGGCGCTCGGCAGCACGCGTAAAGCTTCCGGCGCGCACCGTCTCCAGCAGCACCTGCATCTTTTGAATATTCGTTTCCACGACACGCCTCCACCTTTACATGAATTTTTGTCATGTTAACCATGCATTATATTCGCTTTTCTTCTATTGCCAGTTCACCCATAGTGAACATGCTCGAATATAGAGGGGACGGAAGCGCATGGACAACGGACTGTTTACGTACTTAGCAGCATTGCTATTGTTTGGCTCCAACGGCATCATCGCCGCCGCCATCGCGCTGCCGAGCTCCGATATCGTGCTACTACGCACGTTTTTGGGCGCACTCTCGCTTGTCACCATCCTCGCCATCACCCAAAGCCATAAGTTGCAGGCGCCATCTCGCCCCCGCGAAGCCGCAGCCCTCCTCCTCTCGGGAGCCGCGCTGGGCGCCAGCTGGATTTTTCTGTTCCGCGCCTACCAGACGATTGGCGTCGGCGTATCCTCGCTGCTGTACTACTGCGGCCCCATCATTGTCATGGCGCTCTCCCCACTCATCTTTGGCGAAAAACTGACCGGCGGCAAAATCGCCGGGTTTATCGCCGTCGCCTGCGGTGCTTTTCTCATTGCAGCACAAGGTCTAGGCGGCAATATGCCCATTGCTGGTATCGCCTGCGGTATCGCCTCGGCATTTTGCTATGCGCTGATGGTCATCGCTAGCAAGGGTGCGCCACACATCGAAGGCCTCGAGAACTCCACGCTCCAGGTGAGCGCCGCCTTTGTGACCGCGCTGGTCCTCACGCTCATCATGCAGGGCGCTCCCTCATTCCTGTCCGCCTGTGTCGCCGCCAGTATTGATTGGCGCGCCGTCATCATGCTCGGCGTCGTCAACACCGGCATCGGTTGCCTGCTCTATTTTAGTGCTGTCGCCAAGCTGCCCGTTCAGACCGTCGCGGTCGTCGGCTACCTCGAGCCGCTTTCGGCCGTCGTGTTCTCGGCCGTCCTTTTAGGCGAAGCCATAACACCGATCCGCCTGACGGGCGCCGCACTTATCATCGGCGGCGCGATTTTTTGCGAACTCGCCGGCAAACGCGCAAACGCCAAGGCTGGCATCGCCCAGACAGTGCGTGCTTAAAAGCCCCTGCTTTGAATGCTACCTGCGTAGATAAATAATCCCCAGCTGAGGATTATTGTCTAAAATAACCCGATGTGCCAAACTGCTCTTGTATATATAAAGACGGCATAAAGATTATCTGTCCTAGACAGATAACCAGATGTCCAAGGGAGTCCACGTGGCACACAACAAACTGGAGGCAAGCCCCCAAGCCCAGCATGGTCAAGGCGGGCACGGAGCCATTCCCCTCTCCGCTGGCATGCTGCTCGTAACGCTCGGCGTCGTCTATGGTGACATCGGCACGAGCCCCATGTACACCATGAAATCAATCGTCGCCAACAACGGCGGCATCGGTACCGTCAGCGAAGACATGATCCTGGGCGCGCTTTCGCTCGTCATCTGGACCATGACGCTCGTGACCACGGTCAAGTACGTGGTAATCGCCATGAAGGCCGACAACCACAACGAAGGCGGCATCTTCGCCCTGTTCAGTCTCGTGCGCAAGGTGGCGCCATGGCTGATTCTCCCCGCCATGATCGGCGGCGCGGCGCTGCTCGCCGACGGCATCCTCACCCCCGCGGTCACGGTCACCACAGCCATTGAGGGCCTGCGTACCATCGAGTGGGGCCACGCGCTATTGGGTGACGGTCAGACCAATGTGATCATCATCACCATCATCATTATCTGCGGTCTGTTTGCCATGCAGCGCGCCGGCACCTCGTCCATCGGCAAGCTGTTCGGTCCGCTCATGACGCTATGGTTCCTGTTCCTGGCGGGCGCCGGCCTGCTCAACATGCTCGGCAACCTGTCCATCTTGCGCGCCCTCAACCCCATTCGCGGCATCATGTTCCTGTTCTCGCCCATCAACCACTCGGGCATCATGGTGCTCGGCTTCGTCTTCCTGTCGACGACCGGCGCCGAGGCACTCTATTCGGACATGGGTCACGTGGGCAAGGCAAACATTTACGCATCCTGGCCGTTCGTAAAGGCGGCCCTCATCCTTAACTATCTGGGTCAGGGCGCCTGGCTGCTCGCCAACAACTCCAATCCCCAGATGCTCGCGATGGATATCGTCAACCCGTTCTATATGATGCTCCCCGAGCCCCTGCGCCCCTTTGCCATCGTGCTTTCGGCCGTAGCGGCTATCATCGCCTCGCAGGCGCTCATCACCGGCTCGTTCTCGCTGGTATCCGAGGCCACGCGCCTCAACCTTATGCCGCATCTGCGCATCCACTACCCCAGCGACACCAAGGGCCAGCTCTATATTCCGCTCGTCAACAACATCATGTGGGTCGGCTGCATCTTCATCGTGCTGCTGTTCCAAAACTCCGAGCGCATGGAGAGCGCCTACGGCCTCGCCATTACCGTGACTATGCTCATGACCACGACGCTATTGACGAGCTATATCGCCGGCATTCTCAAGCACAAGCTGGGCGCCTGCGTCTTCGCCCTGCTCTTCGGCGCCATTGAGCTGTGCTTCTTCGCTTCGTGCCTCACCATGTTCTTTGACGGCGGCTACGTCATGATCTTCCTGGCCGCACTGCTGTTTGGCCTTATGTATGTGTGGCGTCGCGGCACCGCCATCGAGCGCACGCAGACGATTCTGCTGCCCGTCTCCAAGTACATCGATCAGCTCAACCGCCTGCGCAACGACGAGACCTACCCCGTGCTTGCCGACAATCTGGTATTCCTCACCAACAGCCCCGATCCGCTCACGCTCGACCGCGACGTGCTCTATTCCATCCTGGACAAACATCCCAAGCGCGCCAAGGCATACTGGTTCATCAACGTGCACGTTACCGACGAGCCCTATACGCACGAGTATTCCGTTGAGACCTTTGGCACAGACTTCCTGTTCCGCGTGCGCTTGGACCTGGGCTTTAAGGTCAATCAGCGCATCAACGCCTACCTACGCCAGATCGTTGGCGACCTGATGGCATCGGGTGAGTTGCCGCCGCAGCATCACACCTACTCCATCTACGAGACACGCGGCAACGTGGGCGACTTCCGTTTTTGCATGCTGCGCAAGATGCTTGCCCCCGAAACGGACATCAACCGCAACGATCATCGCGTCATGGCCATCAAGTACGCCGTCCGCCGCGCCTGCGGAAGCCCGGCACGTTGGTACGGTCTCGAGAACTCGGCCATCATCATCGAGTACGTGCCGCTGTTTGCCCGCATGCGCCCGGCCGTTAAGCTCGTGCGCACCCAGGTGCCGCTCGAGGTTCAGATCGAAGAGGCCGAGGAAATGGAAGTCGACATCTTCTCGGACGACTTGGTCAACGGCAACGAGGCCGGCAAGAGCATGAACGTCGATCCCACCGAGCTGCTCGAGAGCGTCGCCGATACGCCCGAGCAACAGCAACTCGACGGACTCGAGAGCACCCAGCTCAACGACGCCAACTTCTAGCGGCGCCATAAATCAACGACAGCGGCCCTGCGTCTCACGATCTGCCAGGGCCGCTTTTGTCTACGTTTTTGGCCAGGTAAAACACCTTTGAGGCTTTACCTGGACGTAATCGTAGACTGCTATTCGGCATTTCCGGGGCTAGACAACCGCCTGGCCCCAATCGGTCATATAACCCTAGCCCACATTGAAATGCCATCGAAAAAGAAGCAGGCTATAGAGACTGGTCTCTCACCCACTCGATGAGTTCGGGAATCGCATAAGCGTATTGCCAGGTAAAGTTATGAGTGTTTCCACCCTGGACCGTCTTGTCGGTGCTATCGAGAGTTCCCTTCTCTACATGAAGGAAAACGACATGCGCCCCATCGGTCACCGCTTGTTTACAGGCCGAGGAGCAGACATCCGAGAGCTCGACCATAAGCTCATCGAGCGTCTTCTGGCTGCTAGCCGCCTTGGCTCCTTCCTGGTTACCCGAAGGGTTTTTCTCTCCCGTTGCGTCGTAATCAACCCACAGGCCACTCGTATGTCCTTCGCCGTCATAGTTATAGGCGCAATTCAGCTGCTTCTCAACATAAGGAATTCCGATACTCGCGACACCCTTCTCGGGATCCGTCATGCCGCCATAGGAATTGGAATCGTCTTCAGAAACGAATATCACCATGGGCGTCTTGGCAATCGGAGTCATGTTGCCTTGCGCGGCAACGAGCATAAGCGCTGCAAAGGAATTGTCATCGGGATGCTTGGAGGCATATTCGATGAGGGCCATGCACCCGGCAGATTCGCCCGTCCCGTAAATGCGATCCGGATCGATTGAGTAACCCTGGTCGATCAGGTCCTCGATTACATGCAGGCAAGTCTCGATATCGCAACAAGTTCCAGCGATCGTCAGCACAAATTGTGACCCATCAGCCCAGGCAAGGGCTCCCAGACCTTGACGAAGATTCACCCTCACATCGCAGGTGGTTACCCCCGCATCCGGCAGGAAGAGCGTGATGGGGTATTTCTTTGCCTTGTCGTAGTCGTCAGGCTGTGCCAAGGCAAACGAAGCATGGAATCCAGTTTTGGTGTCATCGTAGGTCCCTGCAACAAACTTGTCTGCCTCGGAGTTGAGAACAGTCGAAGCCATGAGATATCGGGAGGATGTCTCGTCGCCTGTAAGCTTTTTACCTGCAGAATCCTTGAGATCCTTTATTTGGGCGATTTTGACGCAACCGCTATCAAGGGATACGGGACCGTTTGAGCCTACGCACCCACGCGTCATCTGAAACATCAACGTCTGTGCGCCCGCATCTGCTGGATCGAGCTCGACGATGACGTACGTTCCCTTGCTTTTGCCCCCTTCATCACTCAGCTCGGCTTTGTCGTTTACATAGGCAGTGACAATCGAGCGTCCCAAAACCGAGAAAGATCCCAGCCCCTTTTCCTGAGCCTGTTGACCGATGCCGCCATGTCCGGGATCAACCGAAGACGCATCGACATCCACGTCGTATTCAATCGCCACGCCGACAATCTTCTCTCCGATTGCATATGTTTTCGCAAGTGCAGAAACAGAGATAACGTGCTCGTAGAATTCGCTAACGTCGCTATCCGTGCCACCCGATTTGCCGTCGCTATCAACCTTCAGTGCATCATCCTTGCCGGCAGCCACGCTTCCCGCGCCGCTTTCGCTTCCAGACGCGCAGCCAACAAGCATAGAGGCGGTGCCCGCCAGCATTGTGGCCCCACCGGCCGTTAAAAAGCTTCGCCGACTCATTTCGAAAGCCATTTTTATTGCCCCGTTCCCCAGCCCGCTTCTGACTGGATTTTCAGCATTTCTAATCAGAAATTAACGAAACGGAGTCCGTGCCTTCGAAGCGCCAAAACAGGGAATCCGTTGATGCCAGATGCCCGGCGCGCCGCTCGGAAGTAAAACTAAAGAAATTTTATATAATCTAAATGAGCCAATCGATTCGCTTTTGAACGGCTATTATTCCAAAGATGAATTGAAGCTACCGTTTGTTTAATATATCTTGACAAAGTCATCGGCATCATGTTTGCCTTCAACTTCTGATCTACCAAGCGGCCCTGCGCCTCACGAGAGACGCAGGGCCGCTTTGCATTGCAGTAAAGCTAACGGCTACGAACGGCGCGGCTCGGGAACCACGAGCCTATCGGGGCTCGCGCCCTCGGCATCCATCAGGCTCACGTAGCGAATCGACGGATCCCCATACATCGCGTAGTAATAATTGCCCGTGCGCGCGCTAAAGCATCCGGTGTAGATAGTCTTCTCGAACTTGCCATCGCCCATCCTGGACGCTCCCTCGATCATCACCACGCCCTCGAGCGAGCGGAACATGCGAACGACGTTTTCGGTCTCACTCTCCTTTTGCGGATAATTGGCATTGAGATACGCCGCTTTCACGAAGCGACTCGGCGAATAGCAATCGCCCGGAATGCCGCGCATGCCGGCACCGGCTCCATAGGGCTTAAGCTCGGCGCCACGCCACGTCGCCGTCTGCGGAAAATCGCTTGTGGCGGTGATATAGGTGCGTAGGTTTTCCATATGCCACGGGAAGGTGGGCTGGTTGGCAAGGGTGTCGACCGGATCGTCGTATACATGCAGGCCGTCAGCCATCATCTCGACCACGATGCTGCGCTGGCTGTCGCCGATAATCCAATGGAGCAGCGACACGCCCAGCCCCTCTCCGGCAGATTTGGCGACAATCACCGTGTCGCGCAGCGCGGCCTCGACCTCATCGACCGTCGAGAACGTCGCTGCCACCCACAGGGGGAACTCATAGGCCGCGATATTGGTCTTGCCGTCGACAGGGTCCTCGGCATACTCGGCATAACCCGGGAAATTGAGACCCGCCACGGCGAGGCCCGCATCGTTGCCGCAATCGAAGAACATAGGGTAGTTCCTGTAATCGATGCACATACCGATCACCGCGTGCGCCGCTGTCGCGTCGTCGATAAACGAATACGGAATGTGAAACCCGCGCGGCATCACGCGAACCTGTTGGCCGTAGTCAAAGCTCCAGTCGAGATTGCGACCCAGATACATGTGGCCAGAATTATCGGTAAATCGAATACTCGTACACATAGCGCCTCCTAGCTTTACGTTCTTGCTAATTTCATTGTCTCCAAACAAAAAGGCGCTAAACACAAAAGCCCGGACATGACAACAATGTCATGCCCGGGCCAAAAGAGACGAAGTGCGGTGCTTTGGTCCCCTTAGACCAACTTTCCAAGACAGTGATCGATCATATGCTGGATCATTTGTGCCTCAAAGCCCGCGTAGTCGCGGCGGCACTCCTTCATCTTGCCGTCGACGATCTGGTCAAAGGCAACCTTGCACTTGATGTAGCGCGTGGACTTGGTGACCTCCTCGTGCGTCAGGCAGCTCTCCTCCATCTTGCTGGCGCCCAGGCCAAACACCAGACGGGGGTTGTAGAGCACGTGGGGCTCGCCGGCGTCGTCCAGATAGACGCAAACCTTCTTGGTAACGCCAATCTGGTTAGCAGCAAGGCAGCCGGCATCGTCGAGCGACTTGATGGTATCGATCAGGTCCTGTGCGACCGACTCGTCCTCGACGGTCGCAACCTCGCAACGCTGGGACAGGATAGCCTCGTCGTGGCAAAGCTCTTTAATCATACGTTCCTCCATAGGGGTCGTTGTAACCGCTTAAGTATACGGTACCCACACATTTTCATGCGAAAAATACCGTCCGTCTGCTACAAAGCGCCGAACATCAACATGCGAGGAACAACAGCCTCGTAAAGGGGCTATAGTGGGTGAGTTCGTGTCAATCGGCCTAAACTCGGGGCCGAACAAGGAAAGGGTATGCATGGACGAACTATTTCACGTCAGCGAGCGCAAGTCCACAATCGGGACCGAACTCCGCGCTGGACTGACAACATTCCTGGCGATGGCCTACATCATCGCCGTCAACCCCGCGGTGCTCTCGGGCGCTGGCATCGATGCAGGAGCGCTCGCCTGCGCCACCTGCCTGGGCGCCGGCATCATGACCATCTGCATGGGCATCTTCGCCAACCGCCCGCTCGCCTGCGCGTCGGGCTTAGGCGTCAACGCGATGATCGCCGGAATCACCACCACCGTCTGCGGCGGTGACTGGCACGTGGCCATGAGCGTCATCTTCCTTGAGGGCGTCGTCATCTTGCTGCTCGTGCTTTGTGGCCTGCGCGAGGCCATCATGGACGCCATCCCGGTTGTCCTGCGTCACGCCATCTCGGTGGGTCTGGGCCTGTTCATCGCCATGATTGGCCTGTGCGATGCCGGCATTATCACCGCTGGCGCCGGTACACTCGTCGGTCTGGGCGACATCACCTCCCCCACCTTCATCGTCGGCATCATCTCCATCCTGGTGACGGTCGCCCTCGCCTGCCGCAACGTCCCCGGCTCGCTGCTCATCGGCATCGTCGTCGCCGTCATCGCCGGTATCCCCCTAGGTGTGACCCAGGCTCCGACCGGTATCATCGCCCCGCTCGACTTCTCGAGCATCGGTGGCCCCATCGCCGACGCCGGCGGCGTGCCCGCCATCGTCAAGGTCCTTACCGACCCCGCGCTCCTCGTCATCTCGTTCTCGCTGCTCATGAGTGACTTCTTCGACACCATGGGCACCGCGATGGCCGTGGCCAAGCAGGGCGAGTTCCTCACCGACGACGGCAACGTCGAGAATATCAAGGAGATCCTGATCGTCGACTCCGCCGCCGCCGCTGTGGGCGGTTTCATGGGCGTCTCCTCCATCACCACCTTCGTCGAGTCCACCTCCGGCGCTGCCGACGGTGGCCGCACGGGCCTCACTTCCGTCACCACCGGCGTGCTGTTCATTCTCGCCGCGTTCTTCTCCCCCATCGTCACCATCGTTTCCAGCGCTGCCACCTGCGGTGCTCTGGTCTACGTCGGCTACCTCATGATGAGCGAGGCCTCCGAGATCGACTGGTCCGACGTGTCGCAGGGCTTCCCGGCGTTCATGATCGTCGCCGGCGTGCCCTTCACCTACTCCATCTCTGCCGGCATTGGTCTGGGCTTTATCGCCTACGTGGTCGTCGCGCTCTTTAAGGGCGAGGCCTCCAAGATCAAGCCGCTCATGTGGATCGCAGCCCTTGCCTTCCTCGTCTACTTCTTCGTGGCGTAACGGCATAGTCTGCTAAAGCAGAACATTAAGGCGCGGAGTCGCATTGAGCGGCTCCGCGCCTTTCTTTTAGCGCCTGCCCCCGTGCCAGCGTGCGACAATTGAGGCTGTCGATATTACAACACCGAGAGAAGCCTGCCTTGGAAGCGCATCAGAAGCAGATAACCGTTTATTCAGAGTGTGCGGAAGGCGCGCCCGTCATCTACCTCCCCGTGGTTATGGGCGACGGTAGTGAAGTCTACGAACGCTGCCGAGAGCTCGACTGCCCGCCATTCACCCTTGTCGCCATTGGAGGGCTCGATTGGAATCGCGAGCTGAGCCCCTGGGAATGCGACGGAACAATACGAGATGCCGAGCCCTTTGGCGGACAGGCTGCTGGTTTTCTTGACGAGTTGCTGAAGCAGATAATCCCCCAGGCCGAATCATCGCTCCCGCAACCGCCCGCCTGGCGCGGCGTTGCCGGCTACTCGTTGGCGGGTCTTTTTGCACTGTGGGCACTTTGGCAAACAGATGTCTTTGAGCGCGCGGCGAGTGCATCGGGGTCGCTGTGGTTCCCTGGCTTTATCGACTATGCGCGCGAGCGCGCGATGACAGCTACGCCCGACGCCGCCTATCTGTCGCTCGGTAAAAAGGAAACCAAGACGCCCAACCGCATGATGCGGCACGTACTCGACGATACGCGCGCGATGGAAGAGCTGTTTATCGAGCGCGACATCCCAACAACGCTGGAGCTCAACCCCGGCAATCATTTTGCCCAAACTGACCTGCGCATGGCGCGCGGCATCCACTGGATACTGACGCATTAAAAATGGCGTCCACGCGTACGCACGGGCGCCATTTTTTGATTTAGCTGAACACAACTACTATTCGACAGTCTCCTCGAGTTCAGATACGGCGGGCGTCGAGGACCGGGACATGGATGTCCTTTCATGATGGAAGGGCGATCAGGCATATCGAATAACCTGCCCGAACGATACGATCCGAACCATTGTACGTGATACGCCATGTCTCGCACGCGCCGTCACCTGTGAACGGTAACGTTACTTCCAAACACGCTCGGCAATGCGCTTGACCAGCGCGATCTTCGCCCACTGCTCATCCTCGGTCAGCTTGTTGCCAATCTCGCAGCTGGCAAAGCCGCACTGGGGCGACAGGTACAGATTCTCGAGCGGCACATACTTTGCGGCCTCGTGGATACGTTCGACGATAACGTCCTCGTCCTCAAGCTCAGCCGCCTTGGTGGTCACCAGGCCCAGCACGACCTTCTTGCCGGGAGCAACGTACTTGAGCGGCTCAAAGCCGCCGGCGCGCGGCGTGTCGAACTCCAGATAGAACGCATCGACATCCTCATGCGCAAACAGGTACGGAGCGATAGGGTCGTAGCCGCCCTCAAAAGCATAGGTGGAGTGGTAGTTGCCGCGGCACACGTGCGTGTTGATAACCAGATCGTCGGGCTTGCCCTCGATGGCGGCGTTGTTGAGCGCCACGCCCAGCTCGCTTACCTTTTGCAAGTCAACCGGGCTCATACCGGTCTTGGACACAAAGTCGGTATCGCAATAGATACCCCAGGTGCAGTCGTCAAATTGGATGTTGCGGCAGCCCGCGGCATACAGGTCGGCAATCACGGTGCGGTATGCTGCGGCGATGGCGTCAGCGAGCTCTTCGTCGGTCTTGTAGACGGCGCGCAAACTCTCCTGCTGGCCGTCGCAGCGATCGAGCGTGACCTCAGAGAACGTCTGGATCGGCGCCGGAATGGTCTGGCGTGCGACCTGGCCCTCCCCCTCAAGCGACTTGACGAACTTAAAATGCTCGATGAACGGGTGGTTCTCGCCGCTAATGGGACCGGTTACCACGGCGGTGTCGGCCGTCGTCTCCTCGTCATGGAACATATAACCCGTGCGTGAGGTGCGGCGCTCAATGCCGTTAAGGCCCCACATAAAATCGAGGTGCCAGTAGCTGCGGCGGAACTCGCCATCGGTGATCACCTGCAGGCCGGCGGCCTTCTGCTTGGCCACCAAATCGCGAATGGCATCGTCCTCGACGGCCTTAAGGCCGGAAGCGTCGAGTTTACCCGCGACATAGGCGGCACGGGCGTCCTTTACAGCCTGCGGACGAAGAAAGCTGCCGACGATATCGGCGCGAAACGGCGCGTTCGGTTGAATCGAAGTGCTCATAGATATCTCCCTTTGCATTGGTTGCTTTACTGGGACAGAGTATGAGCGCTCATATG
>CBCSNQ010000062.1:0-11804 GCA_965141565.1 uncultured Collinsella sp.
CCGAGTAATCGCTGCTGATAGGTTGACTGGGCCCCTGGGCCTTTAGTTTGCTACTGCGAACAGTCCTGCTCGCACGGAAAGCACATTAAGTGCTTTCCGGCTCGTGCGGAATCTACGAAAACCTTGCGCCCGGCCTTCGGCGGCGCGGCCTGCGGTGACTTTGGGGCAGCCCGGTTTTCCGTTGAGCGACGCCCCCACGCATAACCCTTATGTCGGTGGGCTGATGTGTTGCGTCCCCGATGGCTACAAGGTTGAAATGAAGGTGGACAGGCGATTTAGGCCTTCGTCCAGATCTTGGTCGGATACGCAGTAGCTTAGGCGGATGTGGCCTTCGGTGCCGAAGCAGTCTCCCGGGACTAGGGCTACGTTTGCCTCTTTGATGGCTTTGATGCAGAAATCTTCGCTTGTTAGGCCGTACTGTTTGATGTTGGGAAAAGCGTAGAAGGCTCCTGCCGGTTCCACTACGTCGAGGCCCATGGCGTCTAAGGCCGCGAGCACGCGTTCGCGACGGGCTCGGTAGACTTTGAGCATGGGGGTTGGGTCGACGGTCAGGGCTCGCGCTGCGGCGTCCATCTCAAAGGAGACGGCACTCGATACTAAGTATTGGTGGGCCTTTGCGATCTCGGCGATGACGGGGGCTGCGGCTGCGAGCCAGCCCAAGCGCCAGCCGGTCATGGCCCAGGGCTTGGAGAAGCTCTCG
This sequence comes from uncultured Collinsella sp., assembly GCA_965141565.1. Classification (GTDB taxonomy): domain Bacteria; phylum Actinomycetota; class Coriobacteriia; order Coriobacteriales; family Coriobacteriaceae; genus Collinsella. Next base: position 701 of record CBCSNQ010000062.1, read on the forward strand.
ATAACGACCGTCTGCTCGCGCAGCTCCGGGTGGCGCTGGGCAAATCGCTCGTAGCCGTCCACGTAGACCAGGCGGTTATATACGTCGTCGCAGACCACGTAGATGCCCGCCTGCTCCGCTACGCGCGCCACGGCGTCGAGCGATGCCGCGTTGAGGATGCAGCCCGTAGGATTGTTGGGCGTGCAGATGACGATGGCCTTGGTCGCCGGCGTTACGCAGGCACGAAGTGCGCCCTCGTCAATCTGGAATTGCGCAGGCTCCGTATCCAAAAAGACCGCTTTGGCGTGGTTGGCCACGACGATGTTCTCGTATAGGCCAAAGGCCGGCGTGGGGATGATGACCTCGTCGCCGGGGTTGAGCATAGCCATGAATGCTGCCGACAGGGCCTCGGTCGCGCCGTCGGTCAGGATGACCTCGTCGGCCGAAAACGCCAGGCCCGCGTTCCCCATGTAGGCAGACAGCGCCTCGCGCAGGGCGGGGCGACCGTTGTTGGGCGGATAGTGCGTGTCGCCGCGGCCCAGCGCGGCGGTCACCTCGGCGCTAATCACATCGGGCGTGGGAAAATCGGGCTCGCCAAGCGCAAGCGCGATGCACCCTGGGTGCTGGGCAGCGAGCGCGTTAATCCGACGGATGCCGGAGGGCTTAAGCGTGGCAAGCGAGGTATTCATGGGCAGACGCATGGCATTCCTTTCGTAAGGGTTGCACTAGGATAGCGCGGCGGGGCGCCGTCAGACGGTGTAACCTAAACGGAAACCAACCGGAAAGGAGGCGGCATGGAGACGATCGCGCGCGGCGATGTACCAAAAACGTTGCAGACCATTGCGTATATCAGCATTCCCAATAGCGCCGATCTTGAGTTTTTGCTCTGGGACCTGCAGGATGCCATCGCGGCCTATGCCCGGCTTTCCGGCACCGCGCTCCCCCGCCCGGTCGATTTGGAGGCGGATGATGCCGGTGCAGTCGATGGCATGGTGCTCGCCGTTGATGATGCATTTGACGATGAGGCTATGATCGCTGTCGAGCAGGTACTCGATCGCCTTAAGAATACAGACGCGCGCGTCTATGTCATCGTCCAAGCCCTGTCCAAAAGCACCAAGCAGGCGGACGAAGCCCTCGACCGCCTGTATCGGGAATGCCTTCTACGTGATCTGCCGTGGTGCAACGGCATTGTTGCCTGTGCCGGCAGCGGCATCGCAGCGCTTCGCCACTCACCGCGCATGGGACTCCTGCGACGGCCATTTTCGGAAGCGATGGATAAACTTGTGGGCGCTGTGCGCATGGGCTGCTCCATTGAGCATGCGCAGCTGCTTGGCGGCGGCAATGCCGATAGCGTCGATGCTGACGGCATGGTGCGCGTCAAGCCCGCGCTGCCCGCACCGATATGGCATGCCATCATGAAATACCTCGGCAGCCGCGCCCAATCAGATATCTAAATTACAGAGCGCCCCATTCAACGGCCTCGCGCCAGCGCTCGACAAGGCGTTCCAGGCGCCATGCCGCATTGGCGGGACTTGTCGACGGCAGAACGATGACCGGTAGCCCGGTGCGTTCTTGTAGATAGCGCTTGTAGAGCCGGCCAGCTGTACCGCCGTTGCATATCACCTGCTCAATGGGAGCTGCGCCGGTAATGCGCTCGACATGCGCCGGAACGACGTTTTTGATGCTCGCGTCGCTTGAGCCCTTGATGTCACAGCTCTCGATCACGTCCCACAGGGCCACACCGCCGTTCAGCAGCATAGCCCGCTTGGCGGCAATCGAGACGTCGAGCGTCGCGGGCTCACCGCTTGCCAAAGGGTCGCCCTCGTTGGGCGGCACGGGCACACCGAGGCATGCGGCCATCACGCGCCAAAAGCGATTCTGAGGGTTACCGTAATAAAAGGCATTGGCACGCGAAAGCACCGAGGGAAACGACCCGAGCACCAAAACGCGCGAGTGCTCGTCAAACACGGGTTCAAACCCATGCTCAATATGTTGATAGCCCTCGTCGGACGCAGCCACGATCTAGACCCTCAACAGATAGCGCACCTCGTAGGGTGCAAGCTCAAGAGAGCCCGGCAGCTCGACCGTGGGAGCATCGTCGGCAAGCAGGTCGACGAAGGAGCCGTTGAGTTCGCCGGCGCCAAAGGTGTAAGGCTCGTCCACGGCGTTCACCGCCACGAGCACCGTCGCGTCGTTGCAGGCGCGCTCGAACAGCAGCTGCTTGTTCTGGATCACCACGTTGCGATAGGCACCGTAGTTGAGAGCACGGGCCGCCACGTCGTCGGCCGAGCGCAGGTGCGTGAGCTGCTTGATGAAAGCCGTCAGCTCGTTGGGCGCAGGCTCATCGAGCGCAGGGCGCAGCGCCCAGTCGCCATCGGGGCCGCCCTTTTCGCCGGTAATTCCCCATTCGCTGCCATAGTAGACGCACGGGATGCCCGGCATGCCAAAGAGCATGCCGTAGGCGGGACGCAGACACGACTTGTCGGTGAGGATACTTGCCAGGCGCGGCACATCGTGGTTGTCGACAAACGACAGCAGATGTTTGCCGCGGTAGATGCACCACGGATCGCCGCCAAACTGGCGGTGCAGCGAATGGGCGATCTCGAACATGTTGACCGAGTTAAAGCTGGAGTACAGGCCCTTGTAGCACTCGTAGTTGGTGCAGGAGTCGAGCATCTCGTCGTTGACGATTTGGTTGTAGTCGCCGTGGAGCGTCTCGCCGATCAGCACAAAGTCGGGCTTGAGCTCACGGGTAAAGACGTGCAGGCGGCGCATAAAGTCGCGGTCGAGCATATAGGCAACGTCCAGGCGCAGGCCGTCGACGCCAAAGACCTCGGCCCAGCGGCGCACGGACTCGAGCAGGTAATCGACCACAGCGGGATTTTGCAGGTTGAGCTTCACAAGCTCAAAATGGCCTTCCCAGCCCTCGTACCAAAAGCCATCGCCATAGCAGGAATCGCCGTCAAAGCTAATGTGGAACCAGTCCTTGTACGGCGAGTCCCACTTGCGCTCCTGCACATCGCGGAAGGCCCAAAAACCGCGGCCGACGTGGTTGAAGACGGCATCGAGCACCACGCGGATGCCATGGGCATGCAGCGTGTCGCATACGGCGGCAAAGCCGGCGTCCCCACCCAGGCGACGGTCGATATGGCGCAGGCTGCGTGTATCGTAGCCGTGGCTATCAGATTCGAGCGGTGGGTTGATAAGCACAGCGCCAACGCCGAGTTCCTGCATGTAGTCGGCCCATTGGGCGACCTTCATGATAGGAGCATCGGGGTTGGGCGCGGCGTTGGCAGCCTGGGCGAGCTCATCCTCGGCAACGGGCGCGGCGTTTTCGCGCGGAGCCCCGCAAAAGCCCAGCGGATAGATCTGATAGAACGTCGTCTCGTATGCCCACATAACAGCCTCCCGGTAAGCTCAACACAACGACATCCATTGTATGCCCAGCTTGTATCCTCTCCCCCAAAATAAGTTGCGGTGGAATAGTTCCTGCTTGGACCTTCAGAGGCCTTAAACAGGAACTATTCCACCGCAACTGATGAGGAAACGTGATTAGGCGACAGACTTTGCGCGGCGTATGGCCGGGAACATCACCGTGATAGCGAGGATGACACCCACGACGGCAATCGACCCGCCCGCGAAGCCGATCCAGGCGATACCGGGACCCGAAACCACGGCTCCGCCGATCGCGGTACCCGTGCCAATGCCCAGATTGAACAGGCCCGAGAAGATCGACATGGCGACGGCCGACGAATCTGCCGGCGTGTGCTTGATGAGCTCGGCCTGAAACGCCACGTTAAAGGCCGTGGCGCAGCAACCCCACAGTGCGCAGACGGCAAGCACTGTCACGAGCGACGATGCGGCCGGCCCCATGAGCAGCAGGGCCACCGGCACGCCGGAGAGCGTGATAGCCAAGAACGGGAAGCGATGCCCATCGAACAGGCGGCCGAACAGCCAGCTTCCGAGCAGACCGGAGCAGCCGAACGCCGTCAGCGTCATGGTGATAGCGCTTGCGTCGACATGGGCGACCTGAGCCAGGAAAGGCTCGATATAGCTGTAGCTTGCGTAATAGCCGGTCGCCATGAAGACCGTGACTGCGTAGAGCGCGATGAGGAGCGGGTTCTTGAGCAGCTCGGGCAGCTGTTTGACGGTAAAGCGCTCACCCGCCGGCATGGCCGGGAACACCGTTGCCTGGTAGACGACCGCGACAGCAGACAGCGCTCCGACCACGGCAAACGTCATACGCCAGCCCACGGCCAGGCCAATGGCGCGACCGAGGGGCAGGCCAAAGATCTGCGCGATGGACGAGCCCGTAGCGATCATGCTGATGGCGAGCGCGCCGTGGCGAGTGTCGACCAGGCGCGAGGCCATAATCGAGGCGACTGACCAGAACACGGCATGTGCGCAAGCGACCACCAGGCGCGCGCAGACCAGGATGGGATAGGTCGGCGCCACAGCGGACAGGAACTGACCGAGCGAGAACACGGCAAGCACGCCCAGCAGCATCCGCTTAAACTCGAAACGCGAAGCGAACATCATGAGCGGCAACGACAGCAGCATGACGCCCCAGGCATAGACCGAGATCATGATGCCCGCCTGGGCCTCGGTGAGCGAGAACGACGCGGCGATATCAGTCAAAAGGCCGATGGGCATAAACTCCGACGTGTTGAACACGAACGCACAGCAGGTGAGCCCGATAAGCGGGAGCCACTGCCTGAGCGTGATGCCGTCTTGCCTTGCCTGACTCATATATAACGTCTCCAATCATTTTGAGTGGAGGCGATTATATAGCAACGGCCCCGCATCCGTCAGCAACAGATGCAGGGCCGAAAACAATTCGATACACAAAGGTTGCGCCATCAATAAATAACTAAGCCAGCCCCAGCAATATGCCCGCCGAATGCACGACAAACGCCACGATCCAGGCGACTGCCATCTGAAACGCGAACACGGCAACGGCGTAGCGCGCGCCCAGTTCGCTCTTGACGGCGCCGATGGCCGCCACGCACGGCGGGTACAGCAACGTAAAGACCAGGAACACGTAAGCGGTAAACGGCGAAAACATGGTCGACAGTGCCGCGGGCGAGGTCGCGCCCAAAAGCACCGTGAGGGTCGAGATGACACTCTCCTTGGCGATAAGTCCGGTGACGAGCGCCGTGGATGCACGCCAGTCGCCAAAGCCGAGCGGGGCCAACACCGGCGCGATGATGCTACCCAGACCGGCAAGCAGGCTTTGCGACTGGTCGGCGACCACGTTAAAGCGGATGTCGAACGTCTGAAGGAACCAGATGACCACGGTCGCGGCAAAGATAATGGTAAAGGCCTTGGTGATGAAGTCCTTGGCCTTATCCCATGCCAGCATCACCGTCGTCTTGACGCTCGGCAGGCGGTAATTGGGGAGCTCCATGATAAACGGCACCGGGTCGCCCTTAAATGCCGTGCGGTTGAGCACCAAAGCCGCGACGCAGCCGACCACGATACCGATCAGATAGAGCGAGACCATGGCGGGAACCGTCGCCTGCGGGAAAAACGCCCCGCACAGCAAGCCGTAAACCGGCAGCTTGGCTGAGCAGCTCATAAACGGCGTGAGCATGACCGTCATCTTGCGGTCGTGCTCGGATGGGAGCGTACGGGTCGACATGATAGCCGGCACGGTGCAGCCAAAACCGACGAGCATGGGCACGAAACTGCGGCCCGACAGGCCAAAGCGACGCAACACCTTATCCATGACAAAGGCCACGCGCGCCATGTATCCGGAGTCTTCCAGAATGGAGAGGAACAAAAAGAGCACGACGATAATCGGCAGGAAGGTCAGCACACTGCCCACGCCCGTAAGCACGCCGTCGACAGCCAGCGAGCGCACCACGTCGTTGGTACCGAACGCCTTGAGGCCCGCATCGGCCGAGGCGATGATGGCAGCGATACCGTCCTCCATGAGTCCCTGCAACGCCGCGCCGATCACGCCAAACGTCAGCCAAAAGACGAGGCCCATGATCACCAGAAACGCCGGAATGGCTGTGTAACGACCTGTCAGGATGCGGTCAATCTTGACGGAGCGCACGTGCTCGCGGCTCTCGTGCGGCTTGACGACGCAACGCCCGCACACGTCGCCGATAAAGCTAAAACGCATATCGGCCAGCGCAGATAGGCGGTCGGTGCCGGCCTCGCCCTCCATCTGGGTGATGATGTGCTCGATAGCGTCGAGCTCATTGCGATCCAGGTGAAGCGACTCGGTCACCAGCTCGTCGCCCTCGACCAGCTTGGTCGCCGCAAAGCGCACCGGGATGTGCGCCGTCACGGCATGGTCCTCGATCAGGTTAGCAATACCGTGGATGCAGCGATGCAGCGCACCGCCGTCCGGACCGTCGGGCGCGCAAAAGTCCAGGCGACCGGGGCGCTCGCGGAACCGCGCCACGTGCAAGGCATGATCCACCAACTCACCGATACCCTCGTTGCGGGCAGCGCTAATGGGGACAACGGGCACGCCCAACAGGCTCTCGAGCAGGTTGACGTCCACGGCGCCGCCGTTGGCGGTCACCTCGTCCATCATGTTGAGCGCGATGACCATAGGACGGTCAAGCTCCATGAGCTGCAGTGTCAGGTACAGGTTACGCTCGATGTTGGTGGCATCAATGATGTCAATGATGGCGTCCGGGCGCTCGTCGAGGATGAACTGACGGCTCACGACCTCTTCGCCTGTGTACGGCGACAGGGAGTAAATGCCAGGCAGGTCGGTAACGCTCGCCTCGGGATGGTTGCGGATGGTGCCATCTTTGCGGTCGACCGTCACGCCGGGAAAGTTACCGACGTGCTGGTTGGAGCCCGTCAGCTGGTTGAATAACGTGGTCTTGCCGCAGTTTTGGTTGCCGGCGAGGGCAAAGTGCAGCGGCGCGCCCTCGGGCACGGCCGTCTTTGCCGCACGGGGCGAATACGTCCCCTCGCCCAGGGCCGGATGCTCCGTCGTGCCGATTGCGGCGTTAGCGCGCGGACCCGTATCGGTGTCGTGAATACCCACGAGCTCGATGCGAGCGGCATCGTCCTTACGCAGTGTCAACTCGTAGCCACGCAGGCGGATCTCGAGCGGGTCACCCATGGGGGCGTACTTCATCATGGTGACTTCGGTGCCCGGCGTTAGACCCATGTCCAAAATATGCTGTCGGAGTGCCTGATCGTCCGATGCCACCGATGCGACAACGGCGTCCTTTCCAATCTCGAGTGTATCGAGCTTCACGTCCGTGTTCCTCCCCCGGCGCCCGCAGGGCGTTGTATTTATGTTCACCATGGCTAACCGTTTGCCATGGCTAACCAATTTTAAACTTACATGATAGCGTGAACACACAACGACGTTCAATCGACAGATCGGTGCGAGGGGGATTCTGGGCCGCGGTTTCCCAGACGAGCCTGCTGCGGAAACCGCATCCCACTCTGGAACACCTAAACGGGATGGGCTTTCCGGTTGAGGCATCTAGCGGAAACTGCAGCCCGGAATCGGCGCTCAGACTGGGATGCAATTTCCCAATGGGGCCCTCGGGGAAACTGCGGCCCGGAATCTGCTCTCGAAACGGGACGCGGTTTCCCCGAGGACCGAAACAGCCGCCCGCCCCTCGACAAAATGATCCGTTCCCTTCGTCGCATGCGAAACATCCAAGGAGTGTCCCAGGGTGCCGGCACAACAGGAACGTCCCCAGCTGCCGGCAGCAATTCGCCGCAATAGCAAAAGCCCGCGCTGGCAACAAATGTCACCTGCGCGGGCTTGGCGGGCGATCACAAAGGCACGTTACAGAAGCCCACGTCAGTTATGGATTACCGAACGGCACCGGCACGCAATGCCTCCGCCGGCTTACCAAGCGATGAAGATTGCCGCAGTCCTAGACAATCGGCGCAATGCCGGCAAAGTGGAGATACAGCGAGATGACCGCCACGACAATGACCACCGCTGCGATCAGCTTGTCGTGCAGATGCGGAAGCACCGGCTTATCGCGGCCTCGCTCGCCCAGCATATAAACGGGAATGGCCGGAGCAAAAAGGATCGTCGTGATCATAACGCCCTGGAGACCCGTCGACCACACCAGGAACAATGTGTAGATGAAGCCGAGCGTACCGAAGAAGCGCGCCTTTCCGACGCTTGGCGCATGTGACCCGTCCAGATGCTCGTTCTTCCAGCCAATCACCATGTAATAGGCAGCCGAGCAGACATACGGAACCAGAATCGTGTTGACTGCGCAGCTATAGAAGAACTGGTAGGTACTCGCCGCCACATACGACACGATCAAGAAGAGTTGCGTGATGCCGGAGCTCACGAGAACCGTTACCACCGGGGCATCGTGCTTGTTCGTCTTAGCAAACGCCAGAGGGAAGGATCCCTGGCGCGCTGCCTCGAACGGCGTCTCGGACGCAATGATGACGTAGCCCAGCAGCGCGCCGACCAGCGAGAGGATAACGCCAAGGTTTACGATGGCAGCACCAACCGGACCGATTGCGCACTCGAGAATTCCCGCCATGGAGGGCGTTGCAAGCTGTGCCATCTCCTCGCGCGGCATAATGCCGAGCGACAGCATCGAGATGATCAGATACAGCGTGAATACAGCCGCAAATCCGAGCGCCGTCGAGCGGCCGACGTCACGCACGTACTTTGCACGGCCCGAGATAACGACAGCGCCCTCGATGCCCGTGAAGACCCAGACAAGGGCGATCATGGTCGAGACAACCTGCTCGCCAAAGCCAGGACCAGCCGGCTCTCCCCAGAAGTTGTCCATAAAGATATCGACGTTGAACTTACCCAGGAGCACGATACTCAGCACAAAGAGCCCCAGCGGCACTAGCTTCGCCAACGTGACGATCGTGTTAATGCCCGCAGCCTCCTTAACGCCACGAAGCACAAGGGCGGTAAGGAACCACAAAAACACGCTGGCGCAGACGATGGATAGCAGGTTGTTACCCGCGCCAAACGCAGGGAAGAAATAGCCCAGCGCGCTAAACAGCAAGAGCGCAAAGCTCACGTTGGAAAGACATGCGCTGATCCAGTAGCCCCAAGCGGAGTTGAATCCAATGTAATCGCCAAAACCGGCCGCAGCGTATGCATAGATGCCGCCGGTCAGGTCGGGACGGGCCTGAGACAAACCGTTGAACACCATCATCAGCGCAAAGACGCCAATAAAGCAAATTCCCCACGAGACGATAACCGCACCGGTATTTGCCCCGCCTGCTGCCATATCGCCGGCAAGCGAAAAGATGCCGCCACAAATACTGGCGGTAATGACCATCATGGTCAGACGAAAGAGATCGAGGCCATTAGGGTCGATAATCTCTTCATTTTGAGCTTTAGAGGCCATTGTATGTGCACCCCCTTCATCATGTGATCGAACGAAAGATGGCCCGGACGTCCCGAATCGGGTGCCGGGCCATCGGTCAAGCGATCATCAGACTGTTACAGCTATCGCGTTAGAAGCGCAGCGACAGGCAAGAAAGGCCGCCGTCGACCTTGCGATACTCGGAGGTGTCAACGACGAGTGTCTTGTAGCCCAGATCCTGCACGGCCTTGAGCACAGTCGGATAGCCCTCGGCAACGATGACCGTACCGTTGACCCAGATGCAGTTGGCGCCGTACGCCTCGTCCTCGGGCACGACGATCTTGTTGTACTGGGCAAAGTCGGGCTTATCGATGAACTCACCAGAGACGAGCATGTTGTTGTCCTCGATGTAGTTGACGCCCGTCTTGAGGTGCAGGACCTCCTCCAGCGGAACCTCAGAACCCTCGAGGCCCCAGCCCTCGAGAATCTCACAGAACTGGCGGATGCCCTCTTCGTTGGTACGAGCGGAGCGACCGACGTAGAAATGGTCACCGACCATCATGACATCGCCGCCGTCGAGCGTGCCCGGAGAAACGATGTGCTTGACATGCTCGTCGTCAAAGAAGCGACGGACGGCCGGCTCGATCTCGTCCTTCTCGCCGTTGCGGCTATCGGCGCCAGGGTTGGTAATGATGGCGCCGCAGCGAGTGATAACAGCCGGATCTTCGACGAAGCAGCTGTCGGGATACTGCTCGAGTGCCGGCAGCACCGACACGTCAACGCCACACTGCTCGAGCGCATGCTCATAATCGTAGTGCTCCTCGATGGCGCGCTCGTAGATAGGCTGGCCAAGCTCGGGGGCACTCGTGATGCCATTGCTCAGGGACTTGCCGGGGCGGCGGATGATGACGTGGCTGAACTTGGTCATGATGATCCTCCTTGGATCTCTTAGCAGAGAGCGGGACTTCTTCGCGCCCGCCTTCCTTTCGATGGCTTTATCTTAGGGCGGTTTTCCTGTTTTGTATATTGTATACAATCCTGAACGGTAGGTATTCTTCGGTAAGCGTATTCTTACGTATCGGCGCAAAGTAGCATGATTTAGCTGGTCGTTCTATAATTCAACTGAGCTATTCAAGTGAAACGTATTTGCTTTTAGAAATATACCGTTAAGGAACATAGGCTCATGGAAACGCTCAGAAGGCCCCTGAAAGACCACGTATACGACTACATTTCGAGCCGTATTGACGCCGGCGAGCTTTCGGCCGGCGACCGGCTGAGCGAGCAAGCGATCTGCGACGCCATGGGCGTGTCGCGCACGCCGGTCCGCGAAGCGCTCATCCAGCTCGCAAGCGACGGTTATCTGGACAATCTCCCCCGCCGCGGATTCCGCGTCCGTGGGTTCGATCAGCAAAACGCCGTTGAAGTCTTTGAGATTATGGGGCCGCTCGACGGGCAGGCCGCATATCTCGCCTGTCCGAACCTAACCGACGATGACATTACGCAGCTTAAATTTCTCGTCGGCTCCATGGACCTCGCGATCCAAGGCGGTCTCATCCGAAAGTACGACGACATTCAGCGAGACTTTCATCTAACGTACTTCAACCGCTGCGGCAACGACCGTCTGCGCGATATGATCTCGCAGCTCGAGCGCTGCTTTATCAAGCGCGATTACGAGACTGTCGACCAGGAGACGGCGTGCAAACTGCTCAATAAAGCCAACAGCGAACATGCTCATATTCTTGAGTTGTTCGAAGCACGAGATGCGACGGACGTGCGCGACTACGTTCGCGATGTCCATTGGAACACAGAAAACGCCCAGTTCACCGTCTGGTAGG
>CBCSNQ010000063.1:0-11754 GCA_965141565.1 uncultured Collinsella sp.
ATAAGGTGGATGATCAGGATGAAGATGAGGCTCATGCCCATCAGCAGCAGACCGAGCGCCCACAAAACATCGTCCTGGGCCGAGCCCTCGGCATAGACCGCCATGGACGTGGTGAGCGTGGTGGTGATGGTCGAGGCCGGTGACAGCAGCGACGTCGGCATGGCCTCGATACCGCCGACGACCATGCGCACGGCGAGCGTCTCGCCAAAGGCGCGGGTCATACCCAGGATGACCGCAGTCATGAGCGACGGCATGGCAGACTTGAGCACCACGTGCCAGATGGTCTGCCAGCGGGTGTAGCCCAGCGCGAGCGAGCCCTGACGGTAGCTGTCGGGCACGGCACGCAGGCCATCGACCGAAAGCGTGGTCATCGTCGGCAGGATCATGACGGCCAGCACGATGGCGCCGGGCAAGATGCCCAGACCCGTGCTCACATGGAAAACGCTCTTCATAAGGCCGACGACCACGTGAAAGCCAATAAGGCCAAAGACGACCGAGGGAATACCGGTCAAAAGCTCAATAAGCGGCTGAAAGATCTTGGAACCAAACTTAGGGCTAATCTCGACCGCAAAGATGGCAGAGCCGATGGCGATGGGCAGCGCGATGAGCGTGGAGAGCACCATGACCGCAAACGAGGTGACGATCAGGGGCAGGGCGCCGGTGTAGGGCAGGCCGTTTTTGGCCGTGTTGGCCAGGTCCCACTTGGTGCCGGTGAAGAACTCGACGACCGAGACGCCGTCCTTGATAAAAGCCGAGAGGCCCTTTTGGGCGACCATAAAGATGAGCGCGGCAACGACAAGCGTCACGAGCGCAACGCACGCGCCCGTGACGCCCAGGCCCACGTTCTCAAGGTCGCGCTTTGGCAGCTGTTTTGCCATTGCAAACCTTTCCGGGGCGATTACTTATTTAGCGGAGACCTTGCCGCTGGCGTCCTTGACGACCTTCATGGCAGAGACGGGGATAAAGCCCTGCTCCTCGACGAGCTTGCCCTGGACGTCATCGGAAAGCATGAACTCCAGGAAGGCCTTGGTGGCCTCGTCGGCATCCTTAGCGCAGTACATGTGCTCGGTAGCCCAGATCTTGAAGGAGTCGTCGGTGACATTCTTGCTCTTGGGCTCGACGCCCTCGACCTTGATGGCGTTGAACTTGGAGTCATCAAAGTGCGAGAAATCGAGGTAGGAGATGGCGTTGTCGGTGCTGCCCATCTGAGTCTGGACGTCGCCGGACTTGTCGAGCTCGGCGTCGCCCTTAAAGTCGACAACCTCGTCGCCAAAGACGGCGGCCTCGAAGGTGGCGCGAGTGCCGGAGCCGGCCTTGCGGTTGAGAACGACGATGGTGGCGTCGTCGCCGCCGACCTCCTTCCAGTTGGTGATCTGGCCGGAGAAGATGCCCTTGAGCTGCTCGAGGGACAGGTCGTCGACCGTCACGTTCTTGGAGACGACGGGACCCATGCCCACGACAGCAACCTCATGGTCGACGAGGTTCTTGACCTGGTCGGCCTCGAGCTTGGTCTCGGCGAAGACGTCGGAATTACCGATGGTAACGGTGCCGGCGGCGACAGCGGTCAGGCCCTTGCCCGAACCGTTGCCCGAGCCGGAGACGGAGACGTCCGGGTTGGCATCCATGAACTTCTCGGCAGCGGCCTCGACGAGAGCCTGGAACGAGGAGGCGCCGTCGTAAGTCACCTCGCCGGAGACGGACTCGGCAGCAGCGGCGCTACCCTCGGCAGCGGTGTCGGCGGCGTTGGAGCCACCGCAGCCAACGAGGCCGAGACCGACGATGCTGGCAAGACCACCAGCGAGGCCGAGGAACTGACGACGAGAATAAGCCTGATCGAGCATGATCTTCCTTTCATACATGCGACTCGCGGGCACCCCGCCCGCTTTGCTGTTTGGAAAGATACGGCCGCGACCGGGCATCGCCCGCGCCAACTACGGTTTTTTACGGGCATCTGATAGACCCTTACCGCAAGCGCGACTCGGCTTTACAAACGAATAACAATCCCCACCCAAGCATGGCCCGCCTTTTACACCAATAAAAACAGAGTTGCGGTGAAATAGTTCCTGTTTGGCCATCAAATGGCCCATTCTAGGAACTATTCCACCGCAACTCAGATTGGGAAACCGCGTAACCTTAAAGTTCTAATTCATTCAAACGGAGGATCGCAACAATATAGATCTTGAGCGCTTGTTTGAGCTGCTCCTCGTTGGCGCACTCGTTGGGGCCGTGCATCTGGCCGCCCCATGCGGGCAGCTCCAGGCCGGTCTCCTCGGGGCCAAACGAGACGGCGCGGGCAAAGTTGCGCGCGTACGTGCCGCCGCCCATGGCAAAGGGCTCGGCATGCTTGCCCGTAAACTCGTTATAGGTATCGATAAGCGCCTTCACGGCCGGATCGTCGGCAGACACCGAGAACGGCACCTTTGCATGACCCACGCGACACGTCACGTCAAAGCGCCCCACGAGCGGCTCGAGCTGCTCGCGAATGGTATCAGCGCTCGTGCTATCGGGGAAACGCACGTCAATGACCTGCTCAATATGGCCATCCACCACACGGATGACGCCGGGGTTGCAGGTGAGCGGGCCAAGCGCCAGGCTCGTCGCATCGATGCCCAGGCCGCGGCCATAGGCATCCGCGTGCACAAAGGCCAGGAATTTGACAAACTCGTGCTCGGCGGGCGTCAGCAGGCGCTCGCCGCGGGCACCAAACGCGTCCTCGGCCTCGCGCAGATACGCCACAATCAGGCCGACGGCGTTGATCGTTCCCTCGGGCATCGAAGCATGGCCACCGATACCGTGGGCGAAAATCTGCGCATGCCCGTTATCGAGCGCTGTAATCTCCAGTCGGTCGGCGTTCTCAACCGGTGCCGGCAGCTCGTCGGCAGCAATCGCAAGCTCGCAGATAGACTGCGAAGGAATGGCGTTGCTCGCCTCGGCACCGCTCCAGGACACAATGCGCCCGCCGTCGATCTTGGAGCTCACAAACGTCGCTCCAAACTGACCCTTCTCGGCATTGCAGACCGGGAACTCGGCATCGGGCGTAAACAGAAAGTCGGGGTTCGCGTGGTTCTTCAGATAATGGTGGACGTCGGACATACTCACCTCCTCATCGCAGCCCAACAGCGCGCGGAAGGTATAGCGCGGGGTAATACCGTGCTTGAGCAGATAGGCGCCGGCGTAGAGCGACAGCACGGCTGGACCCTTGTCGTCGATAACGCCGCGACCGAGCAGCCAGCCCTCGCGACGCTCCATCGCAAACGGGTCGGTGTTCCAGCCAGGGCCGGCGGGCACCACGTCCACGTGGCAGATGGTCGCGAGCTGCTTATCGCCGCGACCCGGGATATCGGCAATGCCCACGTAACCCTCGTCGTCACTTGTCTGGTAGCCGAGCTTCTGCGCGATGCCGAGCGCGCAGTCGAGCGCGTCACGAACCGGACGGCCAAACGGCGCGCCGGGCTCCGCATTGGCAGAAACCGCCACGGACGGATAGCTCACCAGCCGCTCGATATCGGCGACGACATCTTCCCAGACCTCGTCGACATACTCGGTAACGCTCTGCTCCACCTGATTCATGGACGACCTCCTTAGCAATGAGCGACGGGTACGCCCGCCCCTCATATCACGTCATTAGATAGCGAAAAGTTTAGCAAGCTCGGCCACCGAATGCACCACTGCATCGGCACCCGCCGCCTCGTGCTCGCCCGGCGCCGCTGCGCCCGAATAGATGCCAATGCACGGCACGCCCATCGCGTGCGCGCCCTCCACGTCGTTAAAGCGGTCGCCGATCATCACGGCCTCGTCGGCCGTCGCGCCAAGCGCCGACAGGGCGTCGCGAACCGAATCGGCCTTGGTCTCGCGCCCCTGCGGCGGATTCATGCCAACCACCGCCTCAAACTGAGAAAGCACCAGCTCACGCACCATGTCGATGCACTTTGCCTCCATGCGCGACGTCGCCACGGCCACACGCTTGCCCTGGGCGGCCAGCCCGTCGAGCAGCTCGGGGATCCCATCGAACACGGGGTACTCTTCCGGACCCAGCTCGTCAAAAAAGGCGCGGTACTCATCGGCCACCACCAGCGACTCCTCGCGCGAGAAGCCGTAAAAGTCGTGGAAGCTCTTCCACAGCGGAGGCCCGATCATACGGCGCAAGTCACCCATCTGCGCCTCCGTAAACCCACGCGCAGCCAGCGTCTTGCGCGTCGAGGTCATCACCGCCCGACCCGTATCGGCCACCGTGCCGTCAAAATCGAACAACACGACCGGCCGTTTGCCTATCTCCAACGCCTCCATCGGCATTCCTCTTCCCCAGTTGACGATTTCCACACCGACACTTCAAACTGTTGACTATTCAACAATTGAACCTAGTAATGTGGAACGACTCTACTATACTTGTCGCACTTTGCTCTCAGAAGGCGGCGCGCAAGCGCCCCAACGAAAGGTGCAATTATGTCTTTTGCCATCATAACCGACTCCACGTCGGACATCTCCCCCGCCCGTGCCCAAGAGCTCGGCATTTACGTGATTCCGCTGCATGTGATTATCGAGGGTGAGGACCTGCTCGACCAGGTACAGATTACCGCCCAGGAATACGTCGCGCGCATGGCTGGCTCCGAGCAGCTGCCGCACACCTCGCAGCCGAGCGCCGGCGAGTTTAAGGCGCTCTTTGACCGTGTGCGCGCCGACGGCCACGATAGCGCGATCTTTATCTCGCTGTGCAGCGAGTGGTCTGCCTGCTATTCCAACGCATGCCTGACGGCCGAGACCCACGAGCTCGACGTGCGCTGCATCGACTCGCGCACCGGCTCAGGTGCCGAGGGCCTTCTGGTGGAGTACGCGTTGGCCATGCGCGAGGACGGCCGCAGCTTGGATGAGACCGAGGCGCAGATCCGCGCGACGCTGCCCGACGCACACCTGCTGCTAATTCCCCGCACGCTCGAGAACCTGGTCAAGAACGGCCGCGCACCTAAACTCGCCGGCCAGCTCACCCAAATGCTCAACATTCGCCTGGCCGTCTCGCCGGAGTGGAAATCGGGCGAGATCAAGGCCGTCAAGAAGGGCCGCGGAGCCAAGCGCATCGTTGCCAACACCATGGCCGATTGCCTCGCATTTTTGACCGAGCACCCAGGCTCAAGCGTTCGCGTGCTCACGACCGGCGCTGCCGAGGAGCAGGAGCTCGTCAACCAAGCGCTCGCAGGCCAGGACTACGTAGACGCCGGCACCGGCCCCATCGGCTGCACCATCGCCACCCACGTAGGCGTCGACGCCATCGCCATCAGCTACTGCCCCCGCTATCAGCCCATCCACTAGGGGCACCTTTACCACTTGCGGTGAAATAGGGACTGTTTTTGGCTTATCAGCCGCAAATCAATCCCTATTCCACCGCAACTTAGAAATCGGCAATCAGCCCTGCGGGCCCTGGAACAGCTCCTCGTGCGAGCCCATTCTGACCAGCCGGATCACAGGATTAGTCTTATGCGGCAGGTACAGAACGACCACATCGACCAAGCCATCGGATAGATGGAAATCGATGTGGCCGTTGTAGTTGCCGCCCGGGTTTGAAAGCTCGTGGGCACCATATTCCGCGGGAAGCGAGCCGTGAGCCGCAAGCTCTGCAACTGCCGCCTTAAACTCGGTTTTTAGCTGCGGATGGATGCGCATCGTCCGTTTGTAATCCGCCTTAAACTGAGCTTCGACTTTAATCTCAAACATCGCTAGCCCTCATCGAGGAACGATATAAGCTCATCAGCGTTATTGAATGACGGGCTGTTGTCTGGCAGAATCCCCAACTCATGAGCCTCGGCAATCACCATGGCGCGTCTCGTCGCCTCGTTGGGCACCTCCGCCCTTCCTACGATCTCAAAAGGAATCTTTCGTTGATTTACCAGCTGCCGAACAGCAAGGTTGAGATACGAATTGAGACTCAGACCAACCGTATCCAAGAACTCAGTCGCCTGTTCCTTGAGCCCCTCTTCGATGCGAACCGTCGTAGGCTTAACCGTTGCAGTAGACATACGCGACCTCCTCGCCTCGTCTTTAACATCAGTATACCCAGTTTAGATGGAAGACTGATGTTAAATAGCATCAGTTTGCCGTTCACATTGCTATAACAACAGACACACTCGCCCTACATCAGCCCGCTCAGGGCGATGTCGACGGCCTCGTTGAGGTCGTCGGTGATGTGGACGAGGTCCGGATCGAGCGGGCTGATCATACCGGCTTCCATCACCGGGCCGTTGAGCCAGTCGAACAGGCCCTGCCAGTACTCGGTGCCCACCAAAACGAGCGGCATGCGCTTGACCTTGTGCGTCTGCACCAGTGTGAGCACCTCGAACATCTCGTCGAGCGTGCCAAAACCACCGGGAAACACGATGGCGCCCGAGCTGTACTTAACAAACATGGTCTTGCGCACAAAGAAGTAGCGGAAGTCCATACCCAGGTTCACGTATTTGTTGAGCCCATGCTCGTGTGGGAGCTCGATACCCAATCCGACCGACTTGCCGTTGGCGCTCGCCGCTCCCCTGTTGGCCGCCTCCATGATGCCAGGGCCGCCGCCGGTGATAACCGCCACGCCGCGCTGGGCGATCTTGCGGCCGACCGTGCGCGCAGCCTTGTAGAGCGGATCGGTCTTGGGCGTGCGGGCACTGCCGAAGATGGTCACCGCGGGCCCGAGCTCGGCAAGCGCGCCAAAGCCATCGACAAACTCGGCCTGAATGCGCAGCACGCGCCACGGGTCGGCGTGTAACCAGTCGGTCGAATCCTCGGGCGCCAGCAAGTTGGCGTAGGTGTTGTCCTTAGGAATCATGGGGCCGCGCATGACCACGGGGCCGCGCCGGTACGTCTCGTCGTAGGCGGGCTCGCCCTCGACGTTCTCATTCTTAATCATGGGTACTCCTATCGAAAAAAGAAACGGACGGGGTCGACGCCATGCGTCAAACACCCGCCCGAACATCAACTATTCGGTATGGTACCCACGATGCATCAAGCGCTTGCAAGGCATCGGTCAGCGGTCATGCAGACGGTGTTAGCGAACGCGACGACCGATCGCCGCTTGGCCTTTGCCGTTGCTCGCGCCCCGCAAGCGCGCCCGCAGCTCTTAGTAATCCACCGCCGCCGGGCTGTTCATCCAGTCGCTCACAAACGCACCGTAGCGGCCCTCGATAATGGCCTGGCGGGCACGCTGCATAAGGTTGAGCAGGTAATAGATGTTGTGCATCGAAAGCAGAATGCCGCCGAGCATCTCCTTCTGCGTGACCATGTGGCGAATGAGTGCACGGCTGTAGCCGCCCGTGCACACCGGGCAGGTGCAGGTGGGATCGATGGGACCGTCGTCGTGCGCAAAGCGAGCGTTGCGAAAGTTGAGGCGACCCTCACTGGAAAATGCCGTGCCCATACGGCCGGTGCGCGTCGGCAGCACGCAGTCGAACATGTCGATGCCCACGCCCACGCCGCGCACGAGCGTGGTCGGGTTACCGACGCCCATCAGGTAGCGCGGCTTGTGCTTGGGCATGTACTCGCTCACAAGCGGCGCCAGGGTCTCGAACATGGTCTCGTGGTCCTCGCCCACCGAGTAGCCGCCAATACCGTAACCGGGGAAGTCACCGCACTCCTCCAGATGGCGCAGCGAGCGCAGGCGCAGGTCCAGATGCATGCCACCCTGGACGATGCCAAAGAGTGCCTGGTCATCGCGGGTGTGAGCCTTGTAGCAGCGCTCGGCCCACATGCTCGACAGCTCCACCGCGCGCTCGACGTAGGCGCGCGTGGCAGGATAGCCGGGGCACTGGTCGAGCTGCATGCAGATGTCGGAACCGAGCTTCATGGCGATTTCCATGTTGTCCTCGGGCGTCCAGAACACGTGGCGGCCGTCGTAGTCATTGACGATAAAGCGCACGCCCTCATCGGTGAGCTTAACGGCGTCGTTATGGCTAAAGACCTGGAATCCGCCCGAGTCGGTGAGGATGGGGCCGTGCCAGTTCATGAACTTGTGCAGTCCACCCAGCTCGGCGATGGTGTCCTCGCCAGGGCGCATGGACAGGTGATAGGTATTGGCAAGCACGATCTGGGCGCCGAGCTGCTTGACGGTCTCGGTGGGAATACCCTTGACGTTTGCCTTGGTGCCCACGGGCATAAAGATCGGCGTCTCGATGTCGCCGTGCGGGGTATGCAGCACGCCGGCGCGCGCGTGCGTGGTCGGGTCCTCGGCGATCAGGTCGAATTTAAAGAGGCTCTGGTCCATAAACTGGAACTCCTTGGTTGCGGTTCATACGCAGACCATTATACGAGCAACCAGCAAACCGCACCGACTCGACAGAAACTGGTGCAAAGAGGTTATAGTCATTGGGGGACGTTCTTAAACGACTAGTCGCCGGGGACAGTCTTCAGCGCCACCTTGCAAAGGAGTGTCCCAATCAGCCGGCACTTAGGGACTGTCCCCAAGTGCCGGTAAGAGCGTCCCTTTCGACTAGTCATTTAAGAACGTCCCCAACGACCACATCAAGGCAACGCCGATGCTCTGGCAATGTCAGCGAGCGGTCACCAGAGCGAACAAATTGGCATGAAAAGAGGACGGCATTGATCTTCTGATCATGCCGTCCTCTTTGAATGACAAGTTGTCGCTCTGGTGACCGCGCAGCGTCAACTGGTTACGCGGTTCGTAGAACCGCGTAACCCCTAAGGCCGCTGGCCCATACCACCCTCGAGGGTGACGGTCTCGCCGTTCATGTACTTAAAGTCGGGGCCGCAGAGCTGAACGACCACGCGGCCGATTTCCTTCTCGACATCGCCGTAATGGCCCGCCGGCGGCATGTGAACGTTGGCCTTGAACGCCTCGGGATAGGCATCCTGGAAGTTCTCGAGCGCAGCGGTCCAGGCAAGCGGGCACACGATGTTGACGTTGATGCCGTCCTTGCCCCACTCGTTGGCGGCGACGCGAGTCAGACCGCGGATGCCTTCCTTGGCGGCGGCATAGCTGCACTGGCCGTAGTTGCCAAACAGGCCGGCGCCCGAAGCAAAGTTGACCACGGAGCCCTTGGTCTCCTTCAGGTGCGGATAGGCCTTCTGCATGTACAGGTAGGTGGCATACAGGCCAGAGTAAATGGCCAGGTTAAACTGATCCATGGTGTGATCGGCAATGGTCACGCCCGAGGCGCTGGCCTGAGCGTTGTTGACGACGGCGTCGATGCGACCGAACTCCTCAATCGCCTTGTCGATAACGTTCTGTACGACGGCCTCGTTGTCCTGGCCGGCGGAGACATCGGCCTGAACAGGCAGAACCTTGACGCCGTACTCAGCCTCGAGAGACTCCTTGGCGGCCTCGAGCTTGGCAACGTTGCGGCCGGTGATGACGAGGTTCGCGCCCTCCTTGGCAAAAGCGATATCGATGCCGTAGCCGATGGAGCCAGCGGAGCCGTCCTTGAGCGTGGCCTTGCCGCCGCCGGTAACGATTACGGTCTTACCAGTGAAAAGTCCCATACGAAGTCCTTTCAAATCGCGACGGGCCCGCCCGTCGACTGCGCGCATCCAACTTCACGCGCCAAAAGCTGAAATGCAACTTTAGCGGGTTCAAGTGAAAAATAAAGACCATGGCAGGCGAACGGTGCAACGTCTTTCGGCGAAGGGAATGTCAAGCACGAACTGGACAAAGAGGCCGAATTTTTTGTCACCCAAACGAGTCATCGAACACGTTTTGAAACTTTGCTGCGGGGCGCGGGATGTCGACGCGAGACTTTATCATAGGGTGACGAACAACGATGAGGAGCACATGCCTATGACAGACGAGCTGGACCCCCAGACTCAACAGCATATTGATGATTCAGCAGACGTCGCCGCAGATACTGACGCTGCGACCTGCAATGATACCGACATCGACGACGCCGCTCTGGACAACGACGCTGCGACGGAGATCCCTGCGGCCGAAGACGCCGACGTGCAAAACGACGATTCGGCCGTTCAGGACGACGCCCCCGAAAAGGACGCCGCCCCGCAAGCAGCAGGCCCCATCGAGGTATCTTCGGAAGAAGAGCTTGATGCTGTCATGGATTCCATGATGGATGCTGTCAAAGCGATGAAGGATGCTGTCGCCGATGCCGACGTTGACGCCGAGGAAGAAGAGGCCGCCGAGGCCGCCTCGACCTTTGTACCCGGCGAGACCCCCGTTGCCGATCAGGGCAGCACTATGCCCTCGTTTCTGCAGCTCGAACATCCCACGATTGGCGCGGACGCCGTCGACCCGCATGCAGCGGGCTTTTCTGTGATCGAAGGCGGCACCGGCAATATCGCCGCGCCGCAAACGACCGATGTGGACGCTGCCGACACCGGTCGCCCGGTCGCCCCGCACGCCCCCGCCGCGAGCCGCGACCTGGGAACTGCCGTCTCGAACACTGCGAACGCCGTGGGCGCCTTTATCGCGCAGGGAGCCTCGGCCATGCGCGAGATGAACGCCGCGAAAAAGGCACTCGCCGATGCCCGCGACCACCTGGCAGAGTTAGAGCAGCGCATTTCCGATCAGGCCGAGGAGCTCGAGACACGGCAGGATATCGCGGGGCGTTACGACCAGATTGTCGCCGACCAGCGCCAGGCAATCGCCACGGCACAAAAGACCGCTGCGGCCGCCGAGATTGACCGCGATGCCCACGCCACCAAAGCGAATGAGCTCAAGGGCCAGCTCGAGCAAATGAAGGCAGAAGATGATGCAGCCGAGCGTCGCCTGAAGGCTGCACTCGATGCCGTCGAGGCTCGCGAGGCGAGTTCACGCGAAACCGGTAACCGCCTGGTTCGTCGACTCGAAGATTCCAAGCGCATTCGCGACAAGGTGAAGGCCGAGCGCGACGCAGGTGTCGCCGCCGCACAGCAAACTGCCAACGCAACTCGTGCACAGCTCGAAACGCTGCGACGCGAGTATGCCGAGCTGCAGCGCAATCCTTCGGCGAACCCCGCCAATTACACCGTGCGCACCAGCGAGCTCTCGATGCAGATCTCCGATGCCGCCGATGCTCTGCGCAAGGCCGAGGAAGACATTCCACGCGTGACCGCCGACCTTGAGCATTCGCTCGCCGCCGCCGAGCAGGCCGTCGAACAGGCACAGGCCCCCATCGCCGATGCCAAGCGCGCACACCAAGCCGTGACGACCGAGGCCGATGCCGCACGCGACGAACTTCAGACGGCTAAGACTGCCGCCGCGACGCGCCAGCGCGAACTGCGCGAGAAGATCGCCGCGCAGGACAAGGCTCGTCGCGAGCAGGAGCAGGCCATCGCCAACGCCCAGGCGGACGCCGCACATGCGCAGTCGATTATCGAACAGGCGACCGAGGTGCACGACCATCCCGAGATCACCGAGTCGCTCGCCGGATCCTTGGCGCGCGATAAGGCCGAACACGCCGAAACCGAGCGCGAAGTGGCCCAGCTCGAGGCTACCGAGGACGACGTACGAGAGCGCACCCGCGACTCACGCATCAAATTCACCGGTGCCATCGCCTGCATTGTCGCCGTGATTCTGGTGATTATCCTGATCTGGCTGTTCGCAAGCAAGTAAACCAGCTGCCAAAAAACGTCTCAACTCAGTTGCGGTGAGATAGTTCCTGTTGAGCCCTCAAAAAGGCCAATTCAAGAACTATCTCACCGCAACTTATTAGATTGATGCAAGGTAGTCGTCTAAGAACGTCCCCAATGACTACCCGACAACCACGGCAACACCGATGTCTTGGAACCGACAGACACTATGACCCAATCCGAGGGCACTAAAAAGATAGGAGCCCCCGCTCG
>CBCSNQ010000064.1:0-11640 GCA_965141565.1 uncultured Collinsella sp.
ACTGGATGCTCGTCGACACGAGTGCAGCGGGCGGAAGCGTTGCCGTGAGTCGGCTGACGAGTGAATGGTTCTACAGCAAACAGACCATCAATTCGGCGATTAAGACGCTTAGGGCGCGAGGGCTTGCGGCGTTGGAGTTTGCCGAAGGCAGTCGTAAGAATAAAGTTGTGCGACTGACCGAAGAAGGCGTGCGGTTTGCCAAGCACTACGCGTTGCCGGCGCAAAAAGCCGAGCAACAGGCATTCGAGGCGCTCGAGCCGTGGGAACAGCGCGAGGATCATGCGCTTGGTCGGTAAGTTCTCCCACGTTCTGAACGAAGAGTGCGAGGCATTTAAACGGCAAGTGGTCGCCGAGAACGAGGCTGACGATAAGGGCGAGGGGGACACATGCGACTCTTAATGAGGTTTATGAGGCCGTACCGCGGTCTGATTGCGGTGACGCTGTTTGCGGTGCTGATAGATAACGTCGGTACGCTGTTGGTTCCCACGATGCTGGCGAATATGGTCAACACCGGTATTACCACGGGCGATGTCGACTATATTTTACGCAACGGCCTGTACATGCTTATCGCGACCGGCATGGCCAGCGGCGGCACGGTGCTGGGCTGCTATCTTTCGGCGCGCCTGGCCGCCAACGTGGCCTGCGATATCCGCAATGCCGTGTACGACAAGTCGCTCGAGCTGTCCGCCAGCGACTTTGAGCGCTTTGGCACGGGTTCGATGATCACACGCTCGCTCAACGACATCAACGTGATTCAGCAAGCTGTCCTTCAGACGATTCAGTTGGTGCTGCCGGTGCCGTTCTTGGCCGTGGCAGGCATCATTTTTGCTTGGTTCATCGATCCCGCCATGGGCACGCTGCTGGGCGTGGTGGTTGCGATCGTGCTGGTGGCGGCGGTCTTTACGGTGGCTAACGCCGCGCCGATCTTTATGCGCCTGCAGAGCTTTATCGACCGCATGAACGTGGTGCTGCGCGAGAACATCGTGGGCGTGCGCGTCATCCGCGCATTTAACAAGGAGCGCCACGAGGAGCGGCGCCTGGACGAGGTGTTTAGCGATTACGCGGCCAACGCCATCAAGGTCAACCACCTGTTTGTGGGTCTCGACAGCTCCAGCTTCTTTTTGATGAACATCGCCGAGGTGGCGGTGCTGTGGGTGGGCGGCAACCGCGTGGGCGTCCACGCCATGCAAATCGGCAGCATCTCGGCCGTGCTGGAGTACGCGATCTTGATCCTGTTCTTTGTGATGATGGCGCAGATGGTGATTCTGACGCTTCCGCGCGCCGCGGCGTGCCTCAACCGCGCGCAACAGGTGCTCGAAATCGAGCCGAGCATCGTGGACGGCAAGGCAACGCTGGGCGACGGGGCGCCTGAGTCCGCAGATGGTGCCGACGCGGTTGCCGTGTTCGACCATATGTCGTTCCGTTTTGACGATGCCGACGAGGACACCCTGTGCGACCTGAGCTTTGCCTGTCGCCGTGGCCAGACCACGGCGATTGTAGGCTCAACGGGCTCGGGCAAGTCAACGGTGGCCAAGCTCTTGTTGCGTTTCCACGATGCCACGAAGGGCGCCATTCGCCTGAATGGCATCGATTTGCGCGACCTTTCGCAAGGTGAGATTCGCGGGCATATCGCTTACGTGCCGCAGAAGGCGTGGCTGTTCTCGGGTACGGTGGCGAGCAACCTGCGCTTTGGCAACGAGGGCGCGACCGAGGCTGACATGCTCCATGCGCTGGAGGTTGCCCAGAGCACCTTTGTGCTCGATCAGCCCCAGGGGCTCGATACTCCGGTATCCCAGGGCGGCACGAACTTCTCGGGCGGTCAGCGCCAGCGCCTGGCGATCGCCCGCGCACTCATGAAGCATGCCGATCTATATATCTTCGATGACAGTTTTTCGGCCCTGGACTTTAAGACCGATGCCGCCCTGCGCCATGCATTGCAAGACGAGACGCGTGACGCTGCGGTGCTCATCATCGCGCAGCGCATCTCGACGATCTTGCACGCCGATCAGATCGTGGTGCTCAAAGACGGCGAGATCGTGGGCCTAGGCACGCACGACGAGCTCATGGAAACCTGCGAGGTGTACCGCGCTATCGCGGAATCGCAGATGAAGGGAGGTGAGTAGCATGACCGAGGAGCTCAAGAAGCAGGCCATCGCCGAGGATGCCGCGGTTGCAGAGACAGTTGAGGAGACGGGCGCCACACCCGGCCTGGACGAAGCCGCCAAGGCGGCGGAGCGCGAGGCTCGCCGCCAGGCACTCTACGAGGAAAACGAGCGCGCCGAGGACGAGCGCGCCCGCGCCGAGGCGGAACGCATGCGCGACGTTGACGACGAGGACGAGGACGAGACGCCCCGCGACACCTGGGCGACGGTGCGCCGCCTGTGGAGCGAAGCCGCCGGCGACCATTGGCGCTTCTATATCGTGTTCGCGAGCATCGTGTTCTATGTCATCTTTAACACCGCGGCGCCGGCTTACAGCGCCCGCGTGATCGATGAGCTGTGGGGGCACATGAAGCTGGCGTTTGCCAACAACACTACCTTCAGCATTACCTGGGAGAATTGCGGCAGGACCATCTTCATCTACTTTATGATCTGGACCGCCGCCGCCTCGTTCTACGCACTCCAGAGCTTTTTGATGTCGAGCGTCGCTGAGCGTCTCAATCTGCGCCTGCGCAACCGCATCGCGCAAAAGCTCAACCGTCTGCCGCTCGCCTATTTTGACGCGCATCGTCCCGGCGAGGTCGTCAGCCGCGCGACCAACGACCTGGACAAGATGTCCGAGAGCATGCAGCGCGGATTGCTGCAGCTGCTCGTGTCGATCGGCACGGTTGTTGGTGCTGTGAGCGTGATGTTCGTGTTCAGCGTGCAGCTTACGCTCGTCTTTCTGTTCTTTACGGCACTGTCGCTGCTGGTGACGAAGGTCGTCTCGCGCCGCACACACGATGTGACGGGCGAGCGCCAGGAGTGGGTGTCCAAGATTACGAGTGCGGTCGAGGAAGGCTATTCGGGCCGTCTGGTGATCCGCGCGTTTAACCGCGAACGCCAAAGTTCTGCCGAGGTGCACCAGGCCTCGGGCGAGCTGGCACGCGTGAGTGCCAAGGCCGACTTTATGATCAATGCCGTCGGCCCTGCGGTGCGCTTTATCGGCCGTTTGGCGCAGATCGTGATCGCGCTGGTGGGCTGCAGCATGCTGGTTGCCGGTCACATGACCGTCGGCGTGTTCCAGGCGTTCTTCCAGTTTATCTACGAGGCGTCCGAACCCATGACGCAGCTGTCGTTTACCTTCAACTCGCTGCAGAGCGCGTTGGCGAGTGCGGAGCGCGTGTTCGACCTGCTCGATGAGCCCGAGATGGAGGCCGATCCGCTGCCGGACGAGGCCGCCAAGCTGCCGGGTCGCGTTGAGGGTCGCGTCTCCTTTGAGCACGTGCGCTTTGGTTATTCGCCCGACAAGCCGCTTATGCACGACGTGTCGTTTACCGCCGAGCCGGGCCAGAAGATTGCCGTGGTGGGAACCACGGGCGCGGGCAAGACGACGCTCATCAACCTGCTCATGCGCTTCTACGAGATTGACGGCGGGCGTATTACGCTCGACGGCGTGGATACGAGCCGCATGGACCGCGGCGAGCTACGGCAGCAGTTTGGCATGGTGCTGCAGGACGCCTGGCTGTTCGATGGCACGATTGCCGAAAACATCGCCTACGGCTGTCCCGAGGCGACGCGTGAGGAGATCGTGGCGGCTGCGCGCGCCGCGCAGGTCGACTTCTTTGTGCGCACCATGCCGCAGGGCTACGACACGCGCGTGGCCAACGATGCCGAAAGCATCAGCCAGGGCCAGCGTCAGCTGCTGACCATCGCACGCGTGCTGCTCAATAACCCGGCGATTCTCATCCTGGACGAGGCGACCTCAAGCGTGGATACGCGTACCGAGCTTGCCATCGGTCGTGCCATGGACGCGCTCATGCGCGGGCGCACGAGCTTTGTGATCGCGCACCGCCTGTCGACGATCGTGGACGCCGACCTGATCTTGGTCATGGATCACGGCAACATTATCGAGCAGGGCACGCATAAGGAGCTGCTGGCTGCCGAGGGTGCCTACGCCGACCTCTATCTGAGCCAGTTCGCATAATGTGACAAAGGGACAGTCTCTTTGCCACATCACAAATAAGGCGCGCCGGGGATGAATTCCCTGGCGCGCCTTTGCGTTGATGCCGATGTCGTTTTGTGCCGCTTGCGTTCCTAGCGTTCGTCCACGAGCTTGGCGACGAGGGCCTTGAGCTCGGCCACCTCTCGCTCGAGTTCCTTGACGCGGCGGGCATTCTCGGTGATGCCCTGGCGGTTGAGGGCGGACTGCTCGGCGGCGTCATCGGGCATGTACTCGCGATGCTGCTTGGCGTCGAAACTCTCCTCGAACACACGGCAGCCGTTGCGCTTGATGATGCGTCCCGGCACGCCCACGACGGTGCAGTTGTCGGGGACGTCCTTAACGACGACCGAGTTGCCGCCGATCTTGACGTTGTTGCCGATGCGGATGTTGCCGAGCACCTTGGCGCCCGTGCCCACCGTGACATTGTTGCCCAGGGTGGGGTGACGCTTGCCGGTCTCGTTGCCGGTGCCGCCGAGCGTGACGCCCTGGTAGAGCACACAGTTGTCGCCCACAATGGTGGTCTCGCCGATGACGACGCCCATGGCGTGGTCGATAAAGAAGTGCTTGCCAATCTGCGCGGCAGGGTGAATCTCGACGCCGGTGATGTGGCGGGTGATTTGCGAGAGCACGCGGGCGAGCGAGCGATGACCGTGCTCCCACAGCCAGTGCTCGGGCACGTGGTTCCACTTGGCGTGCAGGCCAGGATAGGAAAGAAAGATGACCAGACCGTTTTGCGCGGCGGGGTCCTGCGCCTGGACGGTCTTGATGTCCTCGCGAATGGTATTGATAAAGCTCACCGGCCGCCCTCCCTTAGCGCCATGGCAATGCGATTCAATAAAGTATAGCGATTCGCTAGGGATTAAAAAGGACAATCTTGGCGGCTTTGCGCTACAAGTGTCAGTTATGCAAACTTGCTGGTAATGGAGTCATGCTTTTGTGGGGTTGCGCACGAGGGGGCACCGCAACCGTATACTGGTCAACTTGGACGTATCCGCGCCCACAACTGAGAGGTTTTACTTCATGGGTTTCATCAATTTTATTGCCGAGCTGCTTAAGGACCCGCGCACCGCGATCGCCAGCTGGATCGCCGCCGGCCCGCTTATGGCCTACGGCTGCGTGTTCCTGATCATCTTTATCGAGACGGGCGTGGTGTTCTTCCCGTTCCTTCCCGGTGATTCGCTGCTGTTCGCCTCGGGTTTCTTTGCCCACAACGGCGGCTTTAACATCGTGGCGCTTCTGGCCACCGCATGGGCCGCTGCCATTTTGGGCGATCAGTGCAACTTTATGATCGGTCACTTCTTTGGCAAAAAGATCATCGCTTCGGGCAAGGTCAAGGCCATGACGCCCGAGCGCATCAAAAAGTCCGAGGACTTCTTGGACAAGTGGGGTCACCTGGCCATCTTCCTGGGTCGCTTCTTCCCGTTTATCCGCACCTTTGTGCCCTTTATCGCTGGCATGGGCGGCATGCACTGGCGCAACTTTGTCGTCTTTAACGTGCTGGGCGGCATTACCTGGTCGACGGTCTTTACGCTGCTGGGCTACTTCTTTGGCGGCATTCCCTTTGTGCAGGAGCACTTTGAGCTGCTGATTATCGGCATCGTTGCCGTGTCGATCATCCCGACCGTGGTCGGTCTGGTTAAGGCCAAGCTGGGTAAATAGAACGCCTAGCTCGAGCCAGCGCGCAGACCGTACAGTTGAGGCCCGTCACCGCTTACGGTGGCGGGCCTTTTTGCTTCGGTCAAATGAAAATACTTTACTTAGTTAAAGAAAAGCGTTTTATCAGACGCGTGCGGGGAGTACAATCTCGTGCATGCGAATCGACGTGCCATCGGCTTTGATGCTGCTCGCGTGTCCCGTCCGGCTCTACGCTCCGGGCGTGCGACGTTGCGACGCGGTCGGCCTCGGTCCTTGCGTGCGGGTTCGCGAGTATGCAACTGTGTATGTAAGGAGCGACATATGACTGTCGAGAAGAAGGATATCGATTGGGGTAGCCTCGGCTTTGGCTACATGAAGACCGATTACAGCTACGAGGCTCATTGGAAGGATGGCGAGTGGGACGAGGGCGGCCTGACCACCGACCACACCCTGCATGTCTCCGAGTGCGGCGGTATCTTCCATTACTGCCAGGAGGTCTTTGAGGGCCTGAAGGCCTACACCGCCGAGGACGGCAGCATCGTCTGCTTCCGTCCCGACATGAACGCTGAGCGTATGTATAACTCTGCCCAGCGCCTCGAGATGCCCCCGTTTCCCAAGGACAAGTTCGTTGAGGCCGTCAAGCAGGTCGTTTCTGCCAACGCCGCCTGGGTTCCGCCCTTCGGTTCCGGCGCGACCCTGTACGTGCGTCCGTTTATGATCGGCTCCGGTGACGTGATCGGCGTGGCTCCCGCTCCTGAGTACACGTTCCGCATTCTCGTGACCCCGGTCGGTCCGTACTTTATGGGTGGCCTCAAGCCCGTCAAGCTGCGCGTTTCCGAGTATGACCGTGCAGCACCGCATGGCACCGGCAACATCAAGGCCGGCCTGAACTACGCCATGTCCCTCAAGCCCACGATGGAGGCTCACCGCGAGGGCTATGCCGAGAACCTGTATCTCGACTCCGAGTCCCGCACCTATGTCGAGGAGACCGGTGGCGCCAACGTCCTGTTCGTGAAGGAGGACGGCACGCTTGTCGTCCCGCAGTCGCACACCGACTCCATCCTGCCATCCATCACCCGCCGTTCGCTTGTTCAGGTTGCTCAGGACCTGGGCATGACCGTCGACCAGCGTCCCGTCGAGTGGGCCGAGGTCAAGGCCGGCACCTTTGTTGAGTGCGGTCTGTGCGGCACCGCTGCCGTTATCTCCCCGGTCGGCGAGATCGATAACAAGGTCTACGGTGCCGACGAGACTGTGACCTTCCCGGCTGGCTACACCGAGATCGGGCCTGTGATGAAGAAGCTTCGCGAGACCCTGACTGGCATCCAGTCCGGTGCTGTCGAGGATAAGCACAACTGGGTTTACACCGTCGCATAAGCTGCCTTGTATGTCCGGCCCGAGGGCAACCTACCTTTCCGGCGCGTCCTCGGACATGAAAGAACCTCCGCTGCGCACTTCGTGCGGCGGAGGTTCTTTCGTCCTGCGGAGTGCGCCGGAAAGGTAGGTTGCCCTCGGGACTGCGTTACCTCGGTACTGCCGTTACGGGCAATATAGATCTGAATTAAAGATGGTACGCGGCCTTTTGGCCGCGCTTTTGTTTTGCTTCGAGCCATGTGGGGGTGGTGGCGACGTGCATTTTTGCGAGTATTCTGCAATCGAAGGCCCTTGCATACCGACCTCGGGCGAAAAATCGGGATTTCTCGATGTTTTCTACGAATGATGGGCGGGGCTATGGGCTGACAGCGTTTGATTTGCAGGAATATTCGCGGTCTTTGGCATTTATCGTGGCGCTCGAAGCTGTCGGGCATGCTGAATACTCACAAAAATGCACGGCGCCTTGAGGGGGACCTTCGCGACAAAGGAAACCGCCCCGTCGAAGTATGCATTCGACAGGGCGGTTTATGCATATACCCGATTGAAGATACGCTGCGGATCTGTTAGAACTTGACGGTCGGTGCCTGGCGGGCGGCCTCGGCGGCCTCGAAGCCCTGGCGCTCCTTAAACTGGAAGATGCCGGCAAAGATAACAGCCGGGAACGTCTGAATGGCGTTGTTGTAGCTGAGCACGCAGTCGTTGTAGCTCTGGCGCGCGTAGCTCACCTTGTTCTCGGTGTCCTCGAGTGTGGAATGGAGCTGCGTAAAGTTGGTGTTCGCCTTAAGGTCGGGGTAGGCCTCGGCGACGGCAAAGAGCTGGC
This sequence comes from uncultured Collinsella sp., assembly GCA_965141565.1. Taxonomy (GTDB): domain Bacteria; phylum Actinomycetota; class Coriobacteriia; order Coriobacteriales; family Coriobacteriaceae; genus Collinsella. The sequence goes on from CBCSNQ010000064.1 coordinate 7,970, forward strand.
GCAGCGCACCGGTCAGCACGTTGTCCGCTTCCATCTTGGCCTCGGGGGTGGTGGCGCTCACGGCGGCGTTGCGTGCGTTGACTACGGCGGCGAGCGTGTCCTGCTCGTGCTTGGCGTAGCCCTTGACGGTCTCGACCAGGTTAGGGATCAGGTCGTTGCGGCGCTGCAGCTGCGTGTCGATGTTCTGCCAAGCGTTATCGATGCGATTGCGCTTGGTGACCATGTTGTTGTAGATGCCGGCGATGGCGCTGACGATCACAACGACAACAACGATACCGATGATGACGGGAAGCATGATGTCTCCGTTTCGAATGGCAGCGGCGTTTTGCGCTGGCTGCCGTTGGTGTAACGCTACTAGTATACCCGCAACCTTTGGCGATACCGAACTTTCCGGTAAGCGTTATGTTTCCGCCAAGGAGGGGGCGCCAATATCGAACGGGCGGTACAGGTGTAAGATATGCGACAAATTAAGGAATGCTGTCTACGCCTTGAGGATGGCGATACGGATGGACCTTCGCATCAAGAAAACCTATCGTGCCCTGTTCGATGCCTTTACCGAGCTTTTGGAAGAGCATCGGTTTGAGGATTTGACGGTTGCTATGCTTTGCGACCGGGCCATGATTCGCCGCACGACGTTCTATAAGCACTTTCGCGATAAAAACGATTACTTCTCCTTTTATATCGATGAGCTCATGTCGGGCTTGCCGCAAAAACAGCCCCATGAGGCCGGCGCAGTGTCTGCCGAGGACGTGCGCGCGCTTCGACACGCGATTTTGGACGATGCCATGGATTTGATTCTGGCGCACGAGCAGCTCATGGATAACATTTTGGCTAGCAGCATGTCGGGCATGTTGACCAACGTTATTTGCGACCGCATTGCCCGTTCCATCCGCGAGCGTGTGATGAACGTGCTTGCCGAGGATGCCCTGGCCCCCGTGTCACTCGAGACGACGTCTGAGTTTGTCGCCGGCGGTATTATTCGACTTTTCACGATATGGTGGGAGTCGGGTCACGATCTTGAGCGTCGACCCGAGATGGCCGACGTGGTTGATGCGCTGTTTGAGCGCACCATGACGCCGGTGAATCACTAGAAGTGGCGGAGAGAGGGGGATTCGAACCCCCGGAACGCTCTCGCGCTCAACGGTTTTCAAGACCGCCGCATTCAACCGCTCTGCCATCTCTCCGTGAGTCGTAATGATAGCATCGTTTTGAATTTGCAACAGGGAAGGCGAACGATGACGAGCACCGAAATCGACGAGAAGTTCATGCGCGAGGCGCTGGCCGAGGCGCGCGCCGCCGCTGCGGTGGGCGAGGTACCGATTGGCGCCGTGGTAGTGCGCGCGGGCGAGATTGTCGCGAGGGCGCATAATCGCCGAGAACTCGACCAGGACCCTGCGGCGCATGCCGAGTTTTCGGCCCTGTGCGCTGCCGCTCGGTTGCTCGGTCGTTGGCGCCTTTCCGATTGCACGGTCTATGTAACGCTCGAGCCTTGCTGCATGTGTGCGGGGCTTATGGTCAACGCGCGCGTGGGGCGCTGCGTGTATGGCGCGACTGATGCCAAGGCGGGCGCGCTGGGTTCGCTGTACGACCTCAATGTCGATTCGCGCCTGAACCATCGATTTAATGTGACCGCCGGCGTGCTGGCAGGCGAGTGCCGCGAGATGCTGAGCGACTATTTTAGTGGGCTGCGTGGCGCCGATGGCGCTGGCTGCGGTTGTGGGACCGATCTTGAGGCGCATGCCGCTCATGCCGAGGCGCTCGCGTGTGCCGAAGATATTGACGTTGAGGCGGTCGATTTTGGTCCCGCGTGCCGCCGGCCCCGCCGTGTGCTGTTGGCGATTGATTCCTTTAAGGGCAGCGTTTCGAGCGCGCAGGCGGTGGAGGCCGTTGCCGAAGGCATGCGCCGTGTGTGGCCCGATGCCGAGTTGAACGCTTTGCCACTGGCAGATGGTGGCGAGGGAACGCTCGATGCCATCGCCGCATGCGGCGGTGAGCTCTCGACCTGCGAGGTTACAGGCCCCTTGGGCGACCGCGTGTCTGCCCGGATGCTGGTGGACGGTGAGCACAAGTCAGCTGTAATTGAGATGGCCGAGGCGGCGGGTATTGGGTATTCGTCCTGCACGGAGTCGGCGGCGTTGGCGGCCACAACCTATGGCGTGGGCGAGCTGATGCTCCGTGCGGTTCGTGCCGGGGTAAAGACGATCTATATTGGTTTGGGCGGCAGTGCCACCAACGATGGCGGCGCCGGCATGCTGCAAGCGTTGGGCGCCCACCTTGTCGATGAGTGTGGCTGCAATATCGCCCCCGGTCTCGCGGGCCTTGAATACGTGGCGAGTATCGATTTGGTACCGGCGCTTCGGGCGCTGAATGGCGCGCGTGTCGTGGTGCTTTCCGATGTCGAGAATCCGCTCGTGGGGCGTCGCGGCGCGCTGACAGTGTTCGGTGGGCAGAAGGGTCTGCCGACGGATGACGCTGAGGCGCTGCGCAGGTACGACAGCTGGATGGTCGGTTACGGCCGCCTGCTCGATGCGGCGATTATCGGGGCGCGGGCTCAGGGACTGTTGCGCGTGCTCGAGGGTGCACGGACATTTGGCTCGGTGCTCGGTGTGCCCGGTGCCGGTGCCGCCGGCGGCCTGGGCGCCGCGCTGCTAGCGCTCGGTGCGGAGCTATGCTCGGGCGTGGAGACAGTGCTTGATCTGATTGGGTTTGACGAGCGCGTGCGCGATGCCGACCTGGTCATAACGGGCGAGGGCAATATGGACGAGCAATCCGCCGCCGGTAAGGCGCCGGTGGGCGTGGCCCGTCGTGCGAAGCGATGTGGCAAGCCGGTGGTCGCCGTCGTGGGCGGTCGTGCTGACAACCTGGATGCGGTGTATGGGCAGGGCGTCGACCTGGTTTTGCCGGTCTGCCGCAAGCCCATGGGCCTTGAGCTGGCGCTCGATCCCCAGGAAGCCACAACCAACCTCATCTGCGCCGGTGAAGCCGCCGCCCGATCCTACGACCTTGGCCGTATCTAAAACCCATCCCCTCGATAAGTTGCGGTGAAATACGGAGTGTTTTTGCCTTTAAGGGGCCAATTCAGTCCGTATTCCACCGCAACTTCGAGAATGGCCATTCGAGGTTGGCTGCCTTGGGTCTCGAGGCGGACCGCCTGCCACGAAAGGCGGCCATCTACTACGTTAAACCGGCCACCCTCGACCATTCCGGGATTTGCAAAAATAAAACCGCAGGTAGAGAGCTTGCCGCTATTCGAAAAAGCACGCTATGGTTGACCCCTGCGACCAAAACGTAGTAGATGGGCCCTTTTCGTGGCGCAGCGTCAGACCAGTCTTTTTGGAACGGGGCTATTTTGGCTACTTGCCGATCTGATTGCCCGAGTAGTCAAAAAAGCCCCGTCCCAAATTAGCTATCTTGCCGAAGCGAGCGGAAGCGGGTAAGATATACCGAGCGCCTAGCGCGTTCGATGGGTTCGGATGACGACATGTTCCGAATCTGGTCAGGTCCGGAAGGAAGCAGCCATAAGGAGCCTCTGTCGGGCATCCGAATCCATCGAGCGCACGGGCTTTCTTTTTGCGCGGTTTTACCAAACCGCGCAATGCTCGACGCTGCGCGCCACCCAGAGCGACAATTTGTCATTCAAAAGGCAAGGCATGACCAGAAGGTCTATGCCT
>CBCSNQ010000065.1:0-11300 GCA_965141565.1 uncultured Collinsella sp.
TGGACGGCTTTGAGGAAAGCGAGTCGGTCATCCTGATCGCTGCGACCAACCGTCCTGACATCCTGGATCCGGCATTGCTGCGTCCCGGCCGTTTTGACCGTCAGGTTACGGTCGACCGTCCGGATGTGAAGGGCCGCGAGCAGATCTTGCGCGTGCATGCCGAGAACAAGCCGATGGACGAGGACGTTAAGTTTGAGAAGCTCGCCCAGATGACCGTTGGCTTTACTGGTGCCGATTTGGCGAACCTGCTCAACGAGTCTGCGTTGCTGGCCGCTCGCCGTCATCGTTCCGTGATCTCGATGGACGAGGTCGAGGAATCGATGGAGCGCGTGATTGCCGGACCGCAGCGCAAGGGTCGCGTGATGACCGAGGCCGAGCGCACCACGATTGCCTACCACGAGAGCGGTCACGCCCTGGTGGGCCACATCCTGGAGCACTCCGATCCGGTCCACAAGATCTCGATCGTCAGCCGCGGTCAGGCTCTGGGCTACACGCTGCAGCTTCCGCAGGAGGACCACTTCCTCAAGACCAAGAACGAGATGCTCGACGAGCTCGCCGTGTTCTTGGGCGGTCGCGTTGCCGAGGAGCTCATGTGCGATGACATTACGTCGGGCGCGAGCAACGATCTGGAGCGCGCAACCAAGATGGCGCGCGAGATGGTCACGCGCCTGGGCATGAGCGAGGAGCTGGGCACGCAAGTGTTTGGCGAGGCGCAACATCAGGTGTTCCTTGGTCGCGATTACGCCGATCACCAGGATTACTCCGAGGAGACGGCGCGCCGTATCGATATCGAGGTTCAGCGCATTATGCGTGAGGCCCATCGTCGTGCGGTCGAGATCCTGGACGCCCGTCGCGATCAGCTCGATCTGATGGCGAAGGTGCTGCTTGAGCGCGAGACCGTCGAAGGCGACGCCGTGAACGCCCTGCTCGACAACGAGTGGGATGCCTACCTTGAGCGCGAGGGCGATATCCTGGCGGCCAAGGAGGAGCGCAATGCCAAGGCGGCCGGCATGCCGACCAAGAAGCGCGTGCCTCGAATGAGCGAGGAGGAGCTGGCGGCTGATGCCGCGGCCTTTGCGCAGGCGGCCATGCAGGAGGATGCCGAAGCCGCATCCGATGATGCTGACGATGACCATGCCGTCGTCGATGCCGACACCGACGCCGACAAATAGTCTTTGTGGCGAAAGCCTCCGCGGGGAAACCTGCGGAGGCTTTTTCTTTTGAGCGATATGGGGCCGTCTGTTGATTGGGGACAGACTTAAATGAGCGTTTTCACGCATTTAAGTCTGTCCCCAATCAACATTGCTGCGACACTTTGCTCGGCTAAAGCGTACAATAGCGCCTATGCGAAAGGGGAACAGATGATCAACGAAACTATGTATGCTCGCGGTGCGGAAAGCTCCATCATCCGTGAGATTTTTAGCTATGGCCTTGAGCGCAAGGCGCAGATCGGTGCGGAAAACGTATTCGATTTTTCGCTGGGCAATCCGAGCGTTCCGGCACCCGCTGCTGTGGCGGAGTCCATTAAGAAGGCCCTGGAGCTGCCGAGCGACCAGCTGCACGGCTACACGCCCGCACCGGGCCTGCCGCAATGTCGTGCCGCTGTGGCCGAATCGCTCAACCGCCGCTTTGGCACGAGCTATGAGGGCAAAGACGTCTTTATGACGGTGGGTGCCGCGGCTTCGCTCACCTGCGCGCTCAACGCCGTTACGAATCCGGGCGACGAGGTTATTGTTATCGCCCCGTACTTTCCGGAGTATCGCGTTTGGATTGAGAAGGCCGGCTGTACGTGTGTTGAGGCGCTCGCCGATGAAGATACGTTCCAGCTGAGCGTGGACAACGTGCTCAAGGCGATTACCGATAAGACGACTGCCGTTATCATCGACTCGCCCAACAATCCGACTGGTGCCGTATATACACGCGACACGCTGACGCGACTGGCCAATGCTCTGCGCGAGGCCAACGCTCAGCGCGATCCCGAGAATCCGATCATGCTCATCTCGGATGAGCCGTACCGCGAGATCGTGTACGGTGCCGAGGTGCCTTGGGTTCCTTCGATCTACGAGCACACCGTCGTGTGCTACTCGTATTCCAAGTCGCTGTCGCTACCGGGCGAGCGCGTGGGCTGGATCTTGGTTCCCAACACCAATCCGCAGGCTGCCCGTCTGATGCCGGCTGTTGCGGGTGCTGCCCGTACGCTGGGTTTTGTATGCGCACCGGCACTCTTCCAGCGCGTGATCATCGATTGCATCGATGAGCCGAGTGACGTTGAGGCCTATGCACGCAACCGCACGGCGCTTACCGACGCCTTGGCGGAGTACGGCTACACGTATGTTGAGCCGGATGGCGCGTTCTACCTATGGGTGAAAGCGTTGGAGCCCGATGCGAATGCGTTTTGCGAGCGCGCAAAGAAGTATGAGTTGCTTGCGGTTCCCTCGGACAGCTTTGGTATGCCGGGTTGGTTCCGCCTGGGCTATTGCGTGAGTTACGAAACGATTGTCAATTCGCTACCCGCTTGGAAACAGTTGGCGGACGAGTATCGTTAAAAGTAAAGCGCTCTGCCTACAATGTTTTACGTGAAACGGGGTTTGGTGTTAAGCCGGACCCCGTTGTCATGGACGTTGTGTCTTTGGGATGGAGCGGTTTTACGACTATCGAAGGCTATGCGTACAATGAATATAAGCGACGGCCGTGCCAGATAAGGAGACCTGATGCCCTACCTGCTTTCTTGTGACATTCATACCCATACGATGTTCTCTGCGCATGCATATTCGACCATTGAGGAGAATGTGTACTGGGCGGCAGAGCGTGGCCTGCAGGTGCTCGGATCTGCCGACCATCTGAGCTCTATGGTTACGGCTTGCCCCAATGACCTGCGCAGTTACCAATTCTTTATCAACCAGGATATCTGGCCGCGCATTTGGAGCGGCGTGCTGGTGCTGCGTGGTGCCGAGGCCGATATCGTTTCGCTGGACGGAAGCCTGTTTGGCGAGGACACTCCTGTCACGCTCGATATTGCCGGCGATTCGTACAGCCGTCAGCATTCACTGTTCGATTTGGTTACGCGTAATTTGGATTATTTGGTTGCAAGCGTGCATAATCCGCAGATTGCTGAGGGCGCGACGCTGGCCCAAACGACCGAGATGTATGTCAATGCCTTGGAACACCCCAAGGTGTTCATGCTGGGCCACGCGGGTCGCTCGGGCGTGCCGTTCGATATCGACGAGGTACTGTTGGCAGCTAAGGCCAAGCACAAGATTATCGAGATCAACAACCATAGTCTTGAACACGGTGTCGACACTGAGCATTGGGCCGTATGCCGCAAGATCGCCGAGCGCTGCGCCGAGCTGGGCGTGGGCATTGGCGTGTCGACCGATGCCCACATTGGCATGGCCATTGGCAAGCTCGATCACGCGCGCAAGATGCTCGACGAGATTCACTTCCCGCTGGATTTGATCGTGACGCGCGACCGCGAGACGCTGCTGCGCGAGATGGCGGCAGCCGGCGTGTGCGATCTGCGCAATGGGATGTAGCGGAGTTTATAAACCAAGCGAAGGGGGCGGCCCAGGCGGGTCGCCACCTTTCTTGTCCCAAAAATATACTGAGGTTGGTTAGCGGCGTTCGAGGACCGCTACGGTTTCGGTGTGGTCGGTGTGAGGGAACATGTCGACGGGCGTGATCTTGAGCAGGCGATAGCCTCCGTCGAGGAGCTGATGCAGGTCGCGCTCTTGAGTCACGGGGTTGCAGCTGATATAGGTGATGCGGCGCGGCTTAAGTGCGCAGGCAGCTTCGAGGAACTCGGGGGTGGAGCCGGCACGCGGCGGGTCGATGGAAAGGACATCGATCCGCTCGTTGTTGTCGGCGGCATCTAGGATGTAATCGGTGGCATCGTCGGCCATAAACCAAGCGCTGCGGGTGAGGCCGTTGAGCTCGGCATTGCGGCGTGCGTCGGCAATGCCCGCCGGGTTGCGCTCCACACCGAGCAGCATGATGCCGATCCCCTTGTTCTGGGCATCTTTAGCTGCGCAAAGACCGATGGTGCCGCTGCCGCAGTAAGCATCCATAAGCACATCGCCCTGGTGCAGATCCATGCCGTCGATAGCGAGCTGATAGAGCAGCTCGGTCTGCTGCGGATTGGTCTGATAGAACGCGGTAGGGGAGATATCGAATTCGCAACCGAGCAGCTGGTCGCGCATGCACTCGGCGCCATATACAATGCGGGTTTCCTCGCCGAGGATGGCGTTGCCGGGACGTCCGTTGATGTTTTGGGCGACGGTGACGATGTGCGGATTGAGTGCGGCGACAGCCTCAAAGAACTCCTGCGCATGCGGCAAGTCGCGCTGAGCGGTCACGAGCGTGACCATGACCTGGTCGGTACGCCAGCCGCAGCGAACGACGGCATAGCGAAGCAAGCCCAGATGCTTGTCCTCGTTAAAGGCGGGAATGCGCAGGCGCTCAGCCTCACGCGCGATGCCGTTGAGAATCTGACGCGCACCCGGCGCCTCGACAGGACACTCGGGTACGGCAACGATCCTGTGCGTGCCGCGCTCAAAGAAACCGCAACGGACAGTGCCCTCCCTACCGGGAGCAAAGGGAGTGGCAGCCTTATGACGAAAGCCACGCGGCGCAGGATATTTGCCCGGGTCGCCCAGGGTGACACCCATGCCACGAATAGGATCTACAGCAATGCCCTCACGCTCACAAAGCGAAGCAAAAAGCTCCTCCATAGCAGCCTGCTTGGCGGCGAGCTGCTTCTTATAAGGACGATTGAGCGCCGTACACCCACCGCAAGCTTTCATGATCGAACAGGGAGACTTGGGGTCCACAGCCTTACGCGCAGACGAAACCTGATCTTTATGTGAGCGCTTGGAGCGAGTCTGAGATGCCTTATCCTCGTTCCGACGAGAGCCGGGACGCTTGGCCTTAGCCTTGCCCTTAGCCGACTGACCCTTCGCATTCAGAGACGACTTGGATTTCTTAGAAGATTTTTTCTCCCCCGACCCCTCAGCCGCCTCGATCAAAGCACGACGAGCCTTACGCTCCGCACGAGATTCTGCCATCAATAACTCCACTAATTCATGAATTAAAGCTGCAAGTATTGTACCGTGTCAAGCCAGCAGACGATATACAAGCGGTTTAATCGTGTCAGCGATAAGCCCAACGACGGTTGCCCGCCGCGTGAGGGGTGTGGGGGTTAAGTTTATCGCGAGTTCCGCACGAACAGGAGGCCACTTAATGTGGCCTCCGTCGTGAGCAGGACTGTAGAGCAGGAAACTTAACCCCCACACCCCTCACGCGGCGGGCAAGCCCTCCCTTGTACTCCATCTCACTAAAGTGTATGATTCTGGACGTTACACGAATCACTTTACTTAACTAAAGTGCCATCAAGGGGGGATACCATGAACACCGATATGTCTCGTCGTCAGTTTGTTGGTCTAGCCGGCTCGCTCGCCACGGTGCTTGGCCTTGGTCTTGTCGGTTGCGGCGGTGGTGCCGGCAAGGGCTCCGCTGCTGGCTCTGCCGCGGCCAAGGATGTGAAGGGCGCTGCGGAGTCCAAGAAGCTCGTGGTGGGCTTTGATAAGTCCTATCCTCCGTACGGCTTTGTGGGCGACGATGGCGAGTACACCGGCTTTGATCTCGATCTGGTCAAGGCTGTTGCCGATAAGCAGGGCTGGGAGGTCAAATACGAGGCCATCGACTGGGATGCCAAGGATACGCTGCTTAACTCGGGCGCCATCAACTGCATCTGGAACGGCTTTACCATGGAGGGCCGCGAGGACGACTACACGTTCTCCGAGCCGTACATGCTCAACGAGCAGGTGCTGGTGGTAAAGAAGGATGCAGGCATCAAGAGCTGGGACGATCTTGCCGGCAAGACCGTGATTACCCAGACCGATTCCGCTGCGCAGGATGTGCTTGAGGGTGACCAGAAGGATCTGGCGGCGACGTTTGCCACGCTCGACACGATCGGCGAGTACAACACGGCCTTTATGCAGCTCGAGAGCGGCGCGGTCGATGCCGTGGCTTGCGACCTTTCGATTGCCCAGTATCAGCTTGCCGCCAAGCCCGATGCTTATACGCAGCTTGATGAGCCGCTGTCCAGCGAGCACTACGCCGTCGGCTTTAAGAAGGGCGACACCAAGTCGGCCGACGCCGTGACCGAGTCGCTCAAGGCGCTCTACGAGGACGGCACGGTTAAGGACCTGTGCGACAAGTATTCAAGCTATGGTCTATCTTTCGATAATTGGGTGCTCAAATAATGTCTATTCAGGTCATGATGCAAATGCTTGGCCAGGGATTCTTGGTCAGTTTGCAGTTGTTTGTGCTGACGCTGCTGGGGTCGATTCCGCTGGGAATCCCCGTGGCGTTTATGCGCATGAGCAAAATTGCGCCGCTCCGCTGGATTGCGCGCATCTACATTTCGGTCATGCGCGGTACGCCGCTCATGCTGCAGATGTTTGCCATCTACTTTGCCCCGTACTACGTGTTCGGCATTTCGCTCACGCCCGATTCCAAGTGGACGGCGTGCGTCGTAGCGTTCATCATCAACTACGCCGGTTACTTTGCCGAGATCTATCGCTCGGGCCTGCAGTCCATTCCGCGCGGTCAATACGAGGCAGCCGAGGTGCTGGGCTATTCGCGCATGCAGACGTTTCTGTATATCGTGATGCCGCAGGTCGCCAAGCGTATTCTGCCGGCGATGGGCAACGAGATCATCACGCTGGTCAAGGACACGTCGCTGGCGTTTGCCATTGGCGTGGGTGAGATGTTCTCGACGGCCAAGGCGCTGGTCGCCTCGCAGGTGAGCATGGTGCCGTTTGCGATCGCGGCGCTGATCTACTGGATCTTTAACTTTGTGGTCGAGATGCTGCTGGGCGCCGCCGAAAAGAAGCTGGACTATTATCATGACTAACTCAGTGATGAAAATCGAAAGCGCGCGCAAGGCGTTTGGCGGCAATGAGGTGCTCAAGGATATCTCGCTCGAGGTGAAGCGCGGCGAGGTCGTGGCGATTATCGGACCTTCGGGCGGCGGTAAGTCAACGCTGTTGCGCTGCGCCACGCTGCTCGAGACGCTTGACGGCGGCTCGCTTTCGTTTGGTGATCTAGCCGTTGCGACGGATGCGGGATCGGGCACGGTGTATGCGAAAGGCGATGTGCCCAAGCAGGCGCGCTCGCGCTTTGGCCTGGTGTTTCAGAACTACAATTTGTTCCCGCACTATACCGTGATGAAAAACATTACCGACGCTCCGATCCGCGTGCTCAAGCGCCCGCGCGAGCAGGTCGAAGCACGTGCGCGTGAGTTGATCGCGCAGATGGGGCTTACGGGCAACGAGAACAAGGTGCCATGCGAGCTTTCGGGCGGTCAGCAGCAACGTGTGAGTATTGCGCGCGCCTTGGCGCTCGATCCAGAGATCTTGTTCTTCGATGAGCCGACTTCGGCACTCGATCCCGAGCTAACGGCCGAGGTGCTGCGTGTCATTAAAGACCTTGCCGCGCAGAATATGACGATGGTGATCGTGACCCATGCGATGCAGTTTGCGCGCGATGTTGCCGATCGCGTGGTCTTTATGGACGGCGGTCGCATTGTCGAGGAGGGTCCTGCCGAGCAGGTTATCGGCCATCCGCGCGAACGGCGCACACGCGAGTTCCTGAGCCGTATCGAGGGCTAGGCTCAAGTAGACATTGAGGCGAAACCGCTGCAGGTCTTATGGCCTGCGGCGGTTTTTATTTGCGCCGATGGGGCTTAATAACCGCCTCAGGCGTTTGCCCCCTCCTCTCGCCGCCCGTATTCATACGTGCGCCGAAAGGTGTGCATGGACAGTCGCCCGCGAGGGTAGGGTGGTGGCATAGGACATTTGGAGGGTGAGCCGGATCGGCTGCCGACCATGCTGCTCCCGGGACGGCATCGACCGCGAACTCTCCCCGTTGGCGTCGCGCATTGCGCGCGGCCCTGCAAGGAGGTCATCATGGGTGCTCCCAAGACCGGCAATGTAAGGAACGTGGTGCTCGTAGGCCAAGGTGGGGTGGGCAAGACTTCACTCGCCGAGGCCATGCTCCACCTTTCCGGCAAGACCGCCCGCCTGGGCGGCCACGACGGCACCAAGCCCACGCTCGACTATGACCCCGAAGAGGTCAAGCGTGCGTTTTCCATCTCGACGACCATTGCGCCGATCGACTGGAAGAGTGCGCGCATCAATGTGCTCGATGCCCCGTGCTACCCCGATTTTATCGGCGACGCCTTTGCCGCGATGAGCGTCTGCGAGACGGCTCTGTTTGTGGTCGACGCCGAGGCCGGCCCGCAGCCTACGACGGTTAAGCTCTGGTATGCCGCCGAGGACTTGCGTCTGGCGCGTGCGGTGTTCGTAAACCGCCTGTCGCGCTCCGAGGCCAGCTTTGCGACCACGATGGACCTGCTGCAGGAGCGCTTTGGCACGCGCCTGGGCGCCGTGACCCTTCCCTGGGGCGAGGGCGAGGACTTTGACGGTATCATTGACCTGGTGCGCATGAAGGCGCGCCATTGCAACGGCGCCGAAGCCGTTGAGTCGGAGATTCCCGAGGAGTATCGTGCCCAGGCCGAGGAGGCCCATGACCATCTGTGCGAGCTGGTGTCCGAGGCTGATGACGAACTGATGATGAAGTACTTGGAAGGCGAGGAGACGCTGACGCAGGAGGAGCTTGAAGGCCTGCTGTCGAAGGCGATCGCCGAGCGTATCTTTGTGCCGGTCTTTGCGGGCGATTGCATTAAGGAGCAGGGCGTCAACTCGCTGATGGACGACATCGCCACGTACTTCCCGGCGCCGACGGACTACGGCGAGATGCCGCTCATCGACGGTGATTCGCTCAAGATTTCGAGTGACGATGACCGCCCGGTGGCGTTTGTGTTTAAGACCTTGGCCGATCCTCAGCAGGGTCGTATCAGCTTCATCAAGGTGCTGACGGGTACGCTTGAGCCGGGCCTTGAGCTGATCAACGCGCGCACCCGCAAGAGCGATCGTCTGGCTCATCTGTATGTGATGTGCGGCCGCGACATGACCGAGGTCGGTCACGCCTATGCCGGCGATATCATCGTGGCGCCCAAGCTGGCGGCCGAGACGGGCGATACGCTCTCGATTACCGGCAAGGTCGAGGCTGCGGCGTTTAAGTTCCCCAACTCGCAGTACCGCATCGCCATCGAGGCCGAGAATCGCGGCGACGAAGAGAAACTCTACACGTTTATCGAGAAGGCATGCAAGGCCGATCCGACCATGAGCATCGACCGCGATGAGGAGACCGGCCAGACCATCATTTCGGCGGTGGGCGAGGCGCAGGTTTCGGTCCTGCTCAATCGTCTTGAGGACCGTACCAAGGTCGCGGCCAAGAGCGTGCCGATTCGCATCCCGTATCGCGAGACCATTCGCCGCACGGCAACTGCCCAGGGCCGCCACAAGAAGCAGACCGGCGGCGCCGGCCAGTATGGTGACTGCTGGCTGCGCGTAGAGCCGCTCATTGGGCCCGACGGTACGAGCGACGGCTATGAGTTTGTGGACGAGGTCGTAGGCGGCCGCATTCCGCGCTCGCTCATTCCCGCCGTGGACAAGGGCGTTCAGGAGACCATGAAGGACGGCATCATTGCCGGCTACCCGCTTACGGGCATTCGCGTGGCTGTGTACGACGGCTCGTATCACAGCGTCGACTCCAACGAGATGGCGTTCCGCGCGGCGGCTCGCATCGGCCTGCGCAAGGCATGCGCCGACGCCGACCCGGTGGTGCTGGAGCCCATCGAGGAAATCACGGTGACTATCCCCGAGAGCTACGCCGGCGCCGTGATGGGCGACATCTCGGCCTCGCGCGGTCGCGTGACGGGTATGGAGACCGATGAGCGCGGAGACACCGTGGTCATCGCCCAGGCGCCTCTCGCCGAGCTGACGGATTACTCGACGCGTCTGCGCTCCATCACGCGCGGCACGGGCGACTTTACCATGAAGCCTGCGGGCTATGAGCAGGTGCCTTATGACGTTCAGGCCAAGCTGGTCGAGCGCTATGAGGAGGGCCGTGCCAAGTAGCGTTGGGCGTTACCTGTAACATACATGCCGATGCAAGGGCCGCTCTGGGCAATCCAGGGCGGCCCTTTTTGATCCCTGGGGGATGGAGGAAAACGGTTCATTTTAGGTTTTGAGGCAGCTTGGCCGGCCCTAGTCTCCCGAGGCCTGATTGCGGCCGGTAGCGTAGTCGATCTGCACATGCGGCTGCAGGTTGTAGCAGTACACGTGGAAGCACAGGGTCTTGCCGTGGTCCTCGACCGATTGTGCCTGCAGACGCACGCCACGGCAGACGAGTTCCTCTTCGTTGTACATAGGCGTGACACGGTAGAGCACATGGTTGCCCGTCTCGCGGATGTAGCCGAGAATCTGCTCCTCAAATGGCAGCATGCCCGTTTCGTTGAGATAACGCGTGCCGGTGAGGAGATTCTTGCGGTTGGCGTTTTCGCCGCAGAGCGACCAGGCGATGAGGTGACAGCGGTTGTAGAGGCTCTGGCCCGGAATAAAGTCGTAGCGCTGCTGGCGCCATCCGGCGGGATGGATACGCGAGATATCGCCGCGCTTGCCTTGACCGAGCGATTCGGGGCCCACGCAGGCGAGCGCTTTGCGGGTGCGGCCCAGGTCGTCGAGCTTGGAGAACTTCTTAAAGCAGCCCTCTTCGGCGGCGTGCTCGTATTCATCGAGCGTAAATGATGGTGTGCCCAACGGGTGCGTGCTGTCGGCTCGCAGGGCAACATAGGGGTTACCCGCGTAGTCAGGAATGCTGCTGAGGTATACGCCGCGGGCGCGGTCGAGATTGGGGTTTTCGACCTCGTCGATGGGGGTGGCGGCGCTGTCCGCGGAAGCGTCATTACCGGTGTCGGGTGCGGCGGAATGTGGCTTGTCGCCAGAGTTCGGGCTGTTTTGGGAGTCTGTGGAGTTTGCCGTTCCCGATTCGAGTCGGGCAACCAGGTCTGCCTCGTCGTCGGTGCGGCTGGGACTCTCGTCTTGCTTCTCAGCCAGAGCCGCCGCCTGTTCATCACTTTGCGGCGAGAGCAGTCTGGGCGCCCCGTCGAGCGATCCCGTAAACAGCGCAAACCCCAGCACCACAGCGGTGCCGATAGAAAGTGCTTGCTTGTAGGCGGACTTGCGCGACATGGTGACTCCTGGACGGACGGTTGGGAGTCTACCAGTCTAGCAGGAGCCGCCGAGGGCCGTTCTGTCGAACAAATACTTAAGATTTCCTCTAAAATAAAAAGAAACGGCGGCTTTGATTTTTCAAAGCTGCTGCGGAAATCAAAG
>CBCSNQ010000066.1:0-11199 GCA_965141565.1 uncultured Collinsella sp.
ATGCTGCCGTATCAGGACGAGAAGACCGGCATGTGGCATCAGGTCATCAACCTGCCCAATATCGCCCCCAACTACCTGGAGGAGTCGGGCAGCGCGATCTTTGCCAACGCCATCATGAAGGGCGTGCGTCTGGGCGTGTTGGGTGAGCGCTACTACCAGTACGGCCGTCGCGCCTTCGACGGCATCTGCGAGACCTGCCTTTCCGAGCACGATGGCCAGCTGGCGCTCGACAACATCTGCCTGGTTGCGGGCTTGGGAAACACCGCGCACCGCGAGGGCACGTTTGATTACTACATGAGCGAGCCTATCGTCAAAAACGATGCGAAGGGCGTGGCGCCGCTGGTGCTTGCCTATATCGAGACCATGCATCACGACAAGCTGGCCGGTAAGCGCGATCCGCTCGCCCCCTCGGGCGTGTGCTCCATCGAGGACCCGTTTGGCGGATACACCCCGGGCATCAACGCTCATAAGGGATGTGAATAACGTGGGGGCTATTACTCCGGGCGTACGTTTGCACGACCTTCCGCAGGGGACCGTCGAGGAACGCATTCGCATGGCGGGAGAGCTGGGCTTTTCGTGCATTCAGCTGCCGAGTAAGGTGCTCTACGCATCGATGGGGATCGATCGAGGCGGCCTGACCCGCGAGCTTGCCGACCATTTGCGTGCGGTGCTCGACGAGGCGGGCGTTTCGGTCGCCGTGCTCGGCTGTTATAAGAATCTGGCGACGCCCGATCGCCAACAGCTCATGGATAACTTTTCCGAGTACGAGGCATGCTTGAACTTTGCCCAGATGCTCGGCGGATGCCCGGTTGGCACCGAGACCGGTCGCCCCAATGCGCAGAACCGCGTCGCGGTCGACCGCATGACCGATGAGGCACTCGATGCGTTTGCAGACGGGCTTGCACACGTCTGCGATCGGGCCGAGGCCGTGGGTGGGCAAATTTTGATCGAGCCCGGTTGGAACGAGACGGTTAATACGCCAGATCGCTGCCGTGAGGTGCTGGAGCGCGTCTCGAGCCCGTCGCTCGGCGTGATCTATGACCCAGTGTCGCTGCTGCACCCCAGTGTCGTTGACGAAGCGCAGGAAATCACAGCGCGCATGCTCTACTTATGCGGCAGTAAGATCCGCGCGCTGCACGCCAAGGATTTTGAGGTCGTTGATAACGAGGATGAAGCCGGTTGGTGCGACGGTACGGGTTCGCGCCTGGTGTGTCATGGCGTGGGCGAGACGGGACGATATGACTTTGAGCCCGTGGTGGCCTGGGCGGCTGCCGCCTGCCCTGGGATTCCCTGCGTGGTCGAGAACAGCGTGCCGGCGACGGCGGCTGACTGCCTGGCGACACTCGAGCACATGTCCGCTCGCTGCGGGGCTTCGCATCGCGAGTTATAGCATTGGCTTTTGCCGTGGCGGTCGATTAAGTTTGCCTGACTGGGGCAGCGGTGAAGGATCTTTATCGTCGCCCCATTGGATTGAATCAAAAAGGGGAGTTGCGTGGCTATCCACATTGTCGAAGAGGCGAATCGTTGCCTAGGTTGCAAAAGGGCATTCTGTCAGCTTAAGGGCTGCCCGGTTCAGACGCCTATTCCGCAGGTCATTGACCTGTTCAAACGGCGTCGTCTAGAAGAGGCGGGCGAGCTACTGTTCCAGAACAATCCCATGAGCGCGGTCTGCTCCATGGTTTGCAACCATTCGGGCCAGTGCGAGGGCGCTTGCATTCAGGGCCGTAAGGGCGCACCCGTGCATTTTTCGAGCATCGAGAACTATATCTCGACAGCGTATTTGGACCGTAAGGAGTGGAAGCCCGCACCGTCGTGCGGTAAACAGATTGCCGTGGTCGGTTCCGGTCCCGCTGGTATTACCGTGGCCATTAAGATGGCCCAGCTGGGCTGTGCCGTCACGGTATTTGAGCAGCGCCCCGAGATTGGCGGTGTGCTGGAGTACGGTATCCCCGAGTTCCGTCTGCCGCGCTCGCTCGTGCAAAAGTACCGCCACGTGATGTGCTCGCTCGGCGTGCGCGTGCGTCCGTCGACCACCATCGGCGGCGCGCTGCATATCGACGACCTGCTGCGCGACGGCTACGATGCGGTCTTTGTTGGTACCGGTACCTGGCGAGCTCGCAAGTTGGGTATTCCCGGCGAGTCGCGCGGCAACGTGCTGTTTGGTATCGATTATCTGGTCGATCCCACGAGCGTGGCAATCGGGCAGAACGTGGCGGTTATCGGTGCCGGCAATGTGGCCATGGATGTTGCCCGCACGGCCCTGCGCTCGGGTGCTCGCAAGGTCACCGTGTATGCCCGCTCGCGCCATATCTCGGCCATCGACGACGAGGTCGAGCTGACCGAGCTCGATGGTGCCGAGATTGTGTGCGGCAAGGCGATCTGTGCCATCGACGATAACGGTCCGGTCTTCGAGACGGCTATCTTTGACGAGGACAACAATGTGGTGGGCTACGAGGAAGAGCTCGACCACGTGTCCGCCGACACGGTTGTGATTGCGGCGTCTCAGGTGCCCAAGGACAAGCTCGTGCTTACAACGGGCGGTCTGGAGACCGACCATCGCGGCCTGCTTTCGGTCGACGAGCATGGCATGACCACCGTGCCTGGCGTCTTTGCCGCCGGCGACGTGGTCAACGGCCCGCTCACCGTGGTCCACGCCGTAGCTGGTGCCAAACTCGCCGTCGAAGGCATGACATCCTACCTGGGCCTCTAACCCATCCCACCCATCAGTTGCGGTGAAATACGGACTGTTTTGGCTGTCAAAGGCCTCATCTACTCCGTATTCCACCGCAACTTTTTGTGAGGGTCGGGATTGAAGGTGGGGAGTGCGAGCGAGTGCGAATGCGGCGGATACTGATACGATAGGTACGTTAGCAACTGCCGCCGAGCGGCTCAAACGAAAGGAAGCCTGTATGGAGTCATCCGCCTACCCGATGCTCTTTAGCCCGATCAAGGTCGGTACGACCGAGGTCAAGAACCGCGTCTTTATGCCGCCGGTGTCCACCAACCTGGCCGATCATGGCTATGTGACCGACGACTTGGTCGATCATTACCGTGCCCGCGCCAAGGGCGGCGTGGGCCTCATCATCACCGAGGTCGTGACGGTCGAGCCTACCTATACCTATCTGCCGGGTGACATGTGCTGCTACGACGACACGTTTATCCCTGGCTGGGAAAAGCTCGCCGCGGCCGTCCACGAGTATGGCTGCAAGATCATGCCGCAGCTCTTCCACCCCGCCTATATGGCCTTTAACATTCCGGGCACGCCGCGCTTGATCGCTCCGTCCTTTGTGGGCCCGTCCTATGCCCGCGAGGCACCGCGCCCCATCACGGTCGACGAGATTCACGAGCTCACGCATCAGTTTGGCGACGCTGCCGTGCGTATGCAGAAGGCTGGCGTCGACGGCGTCGAGGTCCATGCGGCGCACGCCCATGGTATGCTCGGCGGCTTTTTGACTCCGCTCTACAACAAGCGTACCGATGAGTACGGTGGCTCGCTCGACGCCCGCATGCGCTTCCTGCTCGAGGTCATCGCCGAGATTCGCGAGCGCTGCGGCAAGGACTTTATCATTGACGTCCGCATCTCGGGCGATGAGTACACCGATGGCGGCCTGACCCTCAACGACATGATCTACGTCTCGCGTCGCCTGGAGAAGGCCGGCGTCGACATGATTCATGTGTCGGGCGGTACCACCATCAAGCGCGGCTCCGCGATTCCCGCCGCCGGCACGCAGCAGGCCTCGCACGCCGCTTGCTCGCGCGAGATCAAAAAGCACGTCAACATTCCCGTCGCCACGGTCGGCCGCATTAACGAGGCATGGATTGCCGAGGAACTGATCGAGGACGGTGCCGCCGACATCTGCATGATGGGCCGCGCCAATCTGTGCGATGCCGAGTTCTGCAACAAGGCCGCTGCCGGCAACGCCGACGACATCCGCCCCTGCATTGGCTGCCTGCGCTGCCTGAACGGCATTATGTTTGGCAAGCGCATCTCCTGCACCGTCAACCCCGATGTTGAGCGCGACGAGGCCGGTTACGAGCCTGCCGCCGAGGCCAAGAACGTACTGGTTGTGGGTGCTGGTCCTGCGGGCATGGAGGCAGCCTACATTGCCGCCAAGCGCGGCCACAACGTGGTGCTCGTGGATAAGCAGGATGAGCCGGGCGGCGAGATGCGTATCGCGGCCGTTCCGCCGGCAAAGCAGGAACTCACCCGCGTGATCAAGTATCAGTACCGTCGCCTGGCCGAGGCCGGCGTGAAGTGCGTATTTGGCACCGAGCTTACTGCCGAGGACATTCAGCGTGACTACGCGGGTTACGAGGTTGTCCTGGCTTATGGCGCCGAGCCCATCGCCCCGGCCTTCATGCAGGGCTTTAAGCAGGTTATGACGGCCGACGACCTGCTGGGCGGCAAGGCTTTCCCGGGCAAGAAGATCGTTATTGTGGGCGGCGGCACCGTCGGCTGCGAGACGGCCGATTACCTGGCCCCGCTGGTCAACGACCTCTCGCCGGCCAATCGCGATGTCACCGTCATCGAGATGACCAAGACGCTCGCCGCCAACGAGGGCGGCGCCGGTCGCGCGGTGCTCATCACGCGCATGCTCTCAAAGGGCGTCCACGTGCTGACCGAGGCCAAGGTGACCGAGATTACCGAGGATGCCATCAGCTACGAGAAGGACGGAGAGGTCCACACCATCGCCGATGCCGATACGCTGGTGCTTGCCATGGGCTATCGTCCCAATACCAAGCTGGCCGACGACCTGGTTGCAGCTGGCATTGCTGTCCACGTGCTGGGCGATGCCCAGAAGTGTGGCAACATCCGCGATGCCATCGGCGATGGCTATAAGGTTGCCTGCGAGCTCTAGTCAACCCCTTTGCACCAATCGATTGCAAAAAGCGGCGGCTGCCCTGTGTGTTGGGCAGCCGCCGCCTGCGTTTTGCCAAAGAAAGATTATTGTCGGGCCCTAAATGCCTTTTGCTTCTGCTCCCTCCGCAATCATGTTGCGGTTATACACCAGGTGCAGATACATCGCGTCGTGCGCGGCGGTGGGATTGCGCGAGGCGATGGCGTCGGCCACATCGCGGTGCATGCGGATAGTTTCCTCGACGAGCTTTTTGCCGGTCACGTCGATAAAGAGGGGGACGGATGCCTTGAACACGCCCATCAGGCGGGGAACGACGAGGTTTCCGGAGCTCTCGGCAATGGCATTGTGGAACGCGGTGTCGGCGGCGGAGTAATCCTCACCGGCCTCGGCCAGGCGCTCGGATTCGTCGCAGAGCTCTTTGATACAGACGACCTGGTCGTTGGTTGCGTGCTCGGCCGCCATGCGTGCTATCTGCGGCGGTGCCACGGCCCTCTCGCACGTCAACGATGCCGGTTTTTGGATGTGCTCCTCGTTCCTGGAGATTGACGAGAAGACAACCCTCAAGTCCTGGACCGTTATGGAGACGCTCATCGGCCTTTCGGGTCTTGCCTGCGCCCTGGTGATTTCGTTCTTCGCCTAGTTCGCGTAGCTAAGCATCTTCCGCCGAGTGCATCGCTCGGTACCCATTTACACCTGATTCATTAACCAACGATTGGTACAACCGTTCAAACCAAAAGAGGAGAACATCATGGACGAGAAGACCAAAGCACAGATTCAGCAGGAGGCCGCCGACCTGGTTGCCAAACTGCAGCCGCGTTCCGGCAAGTTTCGCACCATCAGCCCCGAGATGGACCCGCTGCGTCTGGGCTCCGGCTGGACGATCGATGATCTGGACAAGCCACAGGTCATTATCGAGTCGACGTTTGGCGACTCGCACCCGGGTTCTGCTGGCCTGTTTGAGCTGGTCGAGGAGGTTCGTGCTGGCGTTGCCGAGGCTGGCGGTCACGGTGCCCGTTACTTCTGCACCGATATCTGCGATGGCGAGGCACAGGGCCACGACGGCATCAACTACTCGCTGCCCAGCCGCGACATGATCGCCAACATGATCGAGATCCATGCCAAGGCCACTCCGTTCGACGCCGGTGTCTTTGTCGCCAGCTGCGATAAGGGCCTGCCTGCGAACCTCATGGCCATGGGCCGCATCAACATCCCCTCCATCGTCGTTACCGGCGGTGTCATGGATGCCGGTCCCGATTTGTTGACCCTGGAACAGCTCGGCGCGATTTCTGCCCGCTACGAGCGCGGCGAGATCTCCCGCGAGGAGCTTGAGTTTGCCAAGCACAACGCATGCCCCAGCTGCGGTGCCTGCTCGTTTATGGGCACCGCGTCGACCATGCAGGTTACCGCCGAGGCCCTGGGCCTTATGCTCCCCGGCACGGCCCTGCTGCCCGCAACCAGCTCCGATCTGCGTGAGTTTGCGCGCGAGGCCGGCCGTCAGTCCGTGTGGCTCTCCGAACACAACCTGTGCCCGCGCGACATCGTGACCAAGGAGTCCTTCGAGAACCTCATTATGGTCCACGGTGCCATTTCGGGCTCCACCAACTCGCTGCTGCATATCCCCGCGATTGCCCGCGAGTTTGGCATCGAGATGTCCGCCGACGACTTCGATCGCCTGCACCGTGGCGCCCACTACCTGCTCAACGTTCGCCCCGCAGGTGAGTGGCCGGCGCAGTTCTTCTACTATGCGGGTGGCGTGCCGCGCATCATGGAGGAGATCAAGTCGATGCTTCACCTCGACGTTATGACCGTCACCGGCAAGACCCTCGGCGAAAACCTCGAGGACCTTAAGAACAACGGCTACTACGAGAAGTGCGGCCGCTACTTGGAGAAGTGGAACCTCAAGCGCGAAGACATTATTCGCCCGTTTGACCAGGCTTTTGGTACCGACGGCTCTATCGCCATCCTCCACGGCAACCTTGCCCCCGAGGGTGCCGTCGTCAAACACACGGTTGTTCCGCGCGAGATGTTCCGGGCCACGCTTAAGGCTCGCCCGTTCGATTGTGAGGAGGACGCTATCCACGCCGTCCTGACGCACGAGATCAAGCCCGGCGATGCCGTCATCATTCGTTATGAGGGCCCCAAGGGCTCCGGCATGCCCGAGATGTTCTACACCACCGAGGCTATCGCCAGCGACCCCGAGCTGGGCGCAAGCATTGCCCTGATCACTGACGGCCGCTTCTCCGGCGCCTCCAAGGGCCCGGCTATCGGTCATGTTTCGCCCGAGGCTGCCGTGGGCGGCCCGATTGCCCTGATCGAGGAAGGCGACCTGATCCGAATCAACATCCCCGAGCGCTCGCTGTCCATCGTGGGTATCGCCGGCAAGGAGATGGAGCCGGCCGAGGTCGACGCCGTCCTGGCCGAGCGCCGAGCCGCTTGGAAGCCCAAGGCTAATCGTTACACCTCCGGCACGCTCAAGTTCTTTACCGAGCATGCAGTTTCCGCCATTCAGGGTGGCTACATGGAGTAGCGCACGTACGCATCGAATTTCTCCTCTCATAGATGTGCGGCACAAAGAGCCCCGAGTTCATATGCCACGTCACCGGGGCGCGTTGTTCAGCGCCGCCGGGGCGCTCCACTCAAACGACAAGAGACGTCTTACGCAAGCGCCCGCGTCCGTGGATAAAACCACGGGCGTGGGCGC
This sequence comes from uncultured Collinsella sp., assembly GCA_965141565.1. Classification (GTDB taxonomy): domain Bacteria; phylum Actinomycetota; class Coriobacteriia; order Coriobacteriales; family Coriobacteriaceae; genus Collinsella. The sequence continues at coordinate 7,561 of CBCSNQ010000066.1, forward strand.
TTCACTTTATTCCCAGCCCTTCCACACGTCAGGCTCGTAGCCAACGGTTGCCTGGCGGCCGTTGCGAACGATGGGCTCACGAAGAATCTGCTGGTTATCGAGCACCTTTTCGAACTTCTGGTCGGCAGCAAGATACTGTACGAGCGCAACCGTGTCGGCATCTTTCGCCTTTGGATCGATCACAGCGTCGATCCCGCCGACGGCGCGCGCCACGCTTTCGAGCTCGCCTTCGCTCAATTCTCGTCCGTCCATGATACGACAAGGGAGCCGAGCAAAAACAGAGCAGGCGGAGATGGAGGAGGACGGCGACCGACCGTCGGCAAGAGTCGGCCGGATCGGACTGGCGCCCAGCGCGCGCCGGCGACACGCTCGCAGCTGCACACATAGCCGATGTACAAGCTCGCCGCGGCGTTCCCTCGCCCCGCGGTGTGGCGATAGAGAAGCACGCCACCCGTCAACGATGGCGCCTCGGTGAAGAAAATCAACGTCTGGGTTACATCCCTTGAAAGGGGCGAAGACGGCTGCTAGTATACCTCCCCGCTATGAAGGATTTGACCAAAGCATACATCGCAATTCGGCGGCCCCTGGTATACGGGGCCTCTCCTGTTGTTCCCCAAGTGCGCTCTGAGCAGCCGCTTTCTTCCTGTCGTATCTGATGCACGCATAGCACGTGCATGTTATTTCGCCCGTGGGCCGGCGCGCCTTCGGCGAAGAATCGAATAGATACGAAGGAAGCTTATGTCTGATAATTGTACGGTCGCGCCCGCCAATGGGCGCATTACCGGTACCCAGATCCGCATCGTCGCGGTCGTCGTCCTGGGTGCCTTCTTGGCGCTACTGAACCAAACGGTGATGTCGCCTGCGCTGCCGGTCATCATGTCCGATTTCGCCATCGATGCCTCGACTGCCCAGTGGATCATGTCCATATACCCGCTGGTGAGCGGCATCATGGTCCCCGTTTCGGCGTTCCTTATCGACAAGTTCAGCACCCGCGCGCTATTCTTCGGGGCGACGCTGGTGTTCGCGCTGGGCACGCTGCTGTGCGCCGCAGCCCCTGATTTCCTGTTCCTCATCATCGGTCGCGTGTTGCAAGCGGCGGGCTCAGGCGTGCTCATGCCGCTTGTCTCGGTGGTTCCCATGCTGGTGTTCCCCGTCGAGAAACGAGGAACGGCTATGGGCATGGCGGGCATCGTCATGTCGGCGGGTCCCGCGGTCGGCCCCGTCGTAGGCGGCGCGGTGATCGACACGTACGGCTGGCGCACCATGATCGGCGCCATCGTCCCCCTCGCAATTCTCGTGCTGGTGCTGGGCGTGTTCATGCTGAAAAACGTGGGCGAGCTGAAGAACCCCAAGCTCGACCTGCCCTCGGTCGTCCTCTCCACCATCGCCTTCGGCGGACTTCTCTACGGGTTCTCGAGCGCCTCGTCGATGGGTTGGGGCAACCCCGTGGTGCTCGGCTCGATCGTCGCGGGTGTCGTGTGCTTGGTGCTGTTCGTCGTACGCCAGGGCAAAATCGAGGACCCGCTGCTTCAACTGGGCACGCTCAAGACGCGCGAGTTCCGCGTGGCCGCCATCATCGTCACGCTCATCAACGCCGCATGCCTGGTCACCAACACGCTGTTGCCGTTGCTGCTGCAAACCTCGCTTGGCGCTTCGGCCTTCGAAACCGGCATGGCCATGCTTCCCGCCGCGGCGGTGGGCATCATCATCAGCCCTATCTCCGGCGTGGTGTTCGACAAGTTCGGTCCGCGTGCCATCTCGATCGTCGGCCTGGCCCTCATGACCGGCGCCCTGTTCCTGCTCTCGCTTTCGACGGTAAACACGCCCATCTTGGTGGTTGCGCTGTTCTGCATGCTGCAGTCCGCCGGCCAGTCGCTCGCGAACATGCCGGTAAACACATGGGGTGTCAATGCCTTGAAAAATGACATGATCGCCCACGGCAACGCCATCGCGAACACCGGCCGCCAGGTCGCCGGCGGTTTGTGCACGGCGCTCATCATCACGGTCATGACAAGCGTCACCGCGTCGGCCGGCGTCGATGCGAGCACCCAAGTAGCCACCGCCGTGGGCGCGGGCGTCGCTTACAAGGTGTGCGCGGCAATCGGCCTCGTTTCCCTTATCTGCGCCATATTCAGCGTGCGCACCAAGAAAACCGCACCGAAAACGAAGGAGGCATAAGCGATGTCCGAGATTCTGTCCGAGCGCATCCCGCTCGAGCTCGAGGGGACGCCCGTTTCGAGCATCATGATTGAAGAGCCGTTCACCTGCACGCAGGATTGCACGATTTCCGACGTGGTGCGCATGCTCGCCGAAAACGAGGTGAGCAGCATGCCCGTAATCGATGAGCGCAACCAGGTGGTCGGGTTCATCTCCGACGGCGATGTCATGGGAGCCATCGCGCAGCATCGCGCTCACACCATCTTCACGGGCGGCGACGCGTCCATGCTGTACTTCGACGATCAGAGCCTTGAGCAGCGCATCGAAGACCTGAAGGATCGCTGCGTCATGGATTTCGCGACGCGCCAGGTAGTGTGTGCCCGTCCCGAGCAGAGCATCGCCCGCGTCGCCGCGCTGCTGGCGAAGAAGAAGTTCAAGAAGCTTCCTGTGGTTGATGACGAGGGCAAACTCGTGGGGGTCATCCGCCGCTCCGCCATCACCAAATACATCTTCGGCATCCTTTTCCAATAGGGGCAGGTCGCACTTGAGGCGAACATCTCGAGGCATCGAGCCAGCAACTGGACCAGACAACCTTGACACGCACGCGCTTTCCCTCGATGCTTCGGTAAGAGGAGCTGCGAAAATCGCAGCACGGGTGATCGGCGCCGCGCCCCCGAAGGCAAAAGCGAACACGGGAGCGATACGATGGGAAAAGTCCTGGACGAAGATTTGGTTTATGAGATTCTCTCCGTCGTGGCAGAGATTCCGGCGGGATGCGTCGCCTCGTACGGTCAGATAGCGCGCCTCATCGGCAGGGAGAAAAACTCTCGCCTGGTCGGAGCGGTGCTGAGCGAGGCGGATCGCTACGGCGATTATCCCTGCCACCGCGTCGTCAACCACGCGGGACGCCTCGCGCCAAACTTCCCCGACCAGCGAGCACTACTGACGGAGGAAGGAGTCGCCTTCCGAGACAACGGCTGCGTCGACATGAAAAAGCACCAGTGGAACGAGTAGCCAGGCAGCGTAGCGTCGAAAGGAGCGACGCCACGGGGAACGACCTGCGCCCCGCCGCCGGACAACCTATGGCAAAGTGACACGTCCCACAAAGAGCGGCGCACCAGTACGAGACACGACCGCGACGTAAAAAGACCCTATGATACTCGTAAGCATCTATCTGATTGCCCGCCTCGAGGTACCCAAAGAACGAGAGATGCCGAAACCCCTAGACAAAGAAAAAGGTCGGGAGCTTTTATGCTTCCGACCTGAAGTTTCATGGTCGCGGGGGGCGGATTTGAACCACCGACCTTCGGGTTATGAGGTCGCTACGACGTTGTTTCATTCAGACATTTCGACCCAAATTGAAGTCAATATAACTCCAGGTCATTTGATGTTTTCATAGATTTACGAAAGAAAAGTACGCGGAATTATTCGACCCAAATTCGACCCACAACGAGCTTGAAAGCGGTCAGGCGGAGCATTACC
>CBCSNQ010000067.1:0-11094 GCA_965141565.1 uncultured Collinsella sp.
AGCTCCCGAATCAATGACATTAATTTGCTCCTTTGTTCTGCCCCTGCCCTGACCTAACTACCCACACAACCCCCCTGCCGCCCTCTCGGTTCAGCCCCGGAGCGGTATTAGAGATGCAGCACGCGGTCGCGGATCTCCTCGGTTCGGCCCTGGTTCCAGAATTGAGTACCGATGTAGCCGCACGTACGACGGGCGACGTTCATCTTCTCCTGATCGCGGTTGCCGCAGTTGGGGCACTCCCACACCAGCTTGCCGTCATCCTCGACAATCTTGATCTCACCGTCGTAGCCGCACACCTGGCAGTAGTCGCTCTTGGTGTTGAGCTCGGCGTACATGATGTTGTCGTAGATGTACTGCATCACGCGAATGACAGCCTTGAGGTTGTCCTGCATGTTGGGAACCTCGACGTAGGAGATGGCACCGCCCGGCGAAAGCTGCTGGAACATGCCCTCAAACTTAAGCTTATCGAAGGCGTCGATCTCCTCGGACACGTGGACGTGGTAGCTGTTGGTGATGTAGCCCTTGTCCGTCACGCCCGGGATAATGCCAAAACGGCGCTGCAGGCACTTGGCAAACTTGTAGGTCGTCGACTCAAGCGGGGTGCCGTACAGCGAGAAGTCGATATCGCTTTCGGCCTTCCACTCGGCGCACTTGTCGTTCATGTGCTGCATGACGGCCATGGCAAACGGCGTGCCCTCCTTCTCGGTGTGGCTGTGACCCGTCATGTACTTAACGCACTCATACAGGCCGGCATAGCCCAGGCTGATCGTAGAGTATCCGCCCACGAGCAGCTTGTCGATCGTCTCGCCCTTCTTCAGACGCGCCAGGGCGCCGTATTGCCAAAGAATCGGCGCGGCGTCAGAAAGTGTACCCATCAGGCGCTCATGACGGCACAGCAGGGCACGGTGACACAGCTCAAGGCGCTCATCGAAGATCTTCCAGAACTTGTCCATATCCTGGTGCGAGCTCAGTGCGACATCAGGCAGGTTGATGGTCACAACGCCCTGGTTAAAGCGACCATAGTACTTGGGCTTGTTCGGGTCGTAGTTCAGCGCGTTGGCAACGTTGTTAAAACCGTTGCCCGAACGGTCGGGCGTCAGGAAACTGCGGCAACCCATGCAGGTGTAGCAATCGCCGTTGCCGGCGGTCTCGCCCTTAGACAGCTTGAGCTCGCGCATCTTCTTCTCGGAGATGTAATCGGGCACCATGCGCTTAGCGGTGCACTTGGCAGCCAGCTGGGTCAGGTAGAAGTACGGGGAATCCTCGTGAACGTTATCGTCCTCGAGTACATAGATAAGCTTGGGGAATGCCGGGGTAATCCACACGCCGGCCTCGTTCTTAACGCCCTCGTAGCGCTGGCGAAGCGTCTCCTCCACGATCATGGCAAGGTCGTGCTTCTCCTGAGGCGTACGGGCCTCGTTAAGATACATAAAGACCGTCACGAACGGCGCCTGGCCATTGGTGGTCATAAGGGTCACGACCTGATACTGAATCGTCTGGACGCCGCGACGGATCTCGTCACGCAGGCGATCCTCAACGACCTCGCGAACCTTTTCGGGAGATGCGGAAACGCCGAGCTCCTCGAGCTCGCGGGCGACCTCGCCACGAATCTTTTGACGGCTCACCTCAACAAAGGGGGCAAGATGGGTCAGCGAGATGGACTGGCCGCCGTACTGGGAGGAAGCAACCTGGGCGATAATCTGCGTCGCAATATTGCAGGCGGTCGAGAAGCTGTGCGGCTTCTCAATCAGCGTGCCCGAAATAACAGTGCCATTCTGGAGCATGTCCTCCAGGTTCACCAGATCGCAGTTGTGCATATGCTGGGCAAAGTAATCCGAATCGTGGAAATGGATCAGACCCTCATTATGGGCATCCACGATCTCCTGAGGCAGCAGCACGCGCTGGGTCAGGTCCTTGGAAATCTCGCCAGCCATATAGTCGCGCTGAACGGAGTTGACGGTCGGGTTCTTGTTGGAGTTCTCCTGCTTGACCTCTTCGTTATTGCACTCGATCAGCGACAGAATCTTGTCATCGGTCGTGTTCTTCTGGCGCTTCAGGCTCTGAACATAGCGATAGATGATGTAGTGGCGGGCAACCTCGTAGCAGTCGAGACGCATGATCTCGTCCTCGACCAAATCCTGGATCTCCTCGACCGAAACGGTGTGGCCCGCGTTCTCGCATGCCTCGGCGACGTTTTGCGCCGCATAAACCACCTGGCGGTCGGTTAGACGAGAGCTCTCCTCGACCTCCAAGTTAGCGGCGCGGATGGCATTGACAATCTTATCGATGTCAAAGACAACCTCGGTGCCGCTGCGCTTGATGATCTTCATCCTCTTGCCTCTTTCGCGTCGTAGCCTCATTGCGCTTCAGAGCCAAACGATGCCCGGCAGGGCTTGCCCCTGTCTTACGGCGCCGTCGCGCAATCTGTGTTCTCGATAAACCATAAGCCTCTATGCGGACATTCCCAGGAGCCGATCAAGCGGCTCAAGGACACGTTCAAAAGAGGCAATTAAGGTCTTCGTTCTCTGTCCGCCATCTATCATACGACAAAGATGCATCTATATCCTGTATTCTTTTTTTAGGTCAAACACAACATATAGTGTTTCAGCAGGTCAAAGCAATTAGTCATTTTGCAGACGCATTATAAATGAGGGGTATTTGACAAGTCGGTAAAACGTTACCAACACGGCTACCTGCATGGCAGCTATAAAACCCCCTTAGTCAAGCCACTGACAAATCCTACTAAAACCAAGCCACTCACGCCAAAAGAATCCAAAAGATTATGCTTGACCAACATGTTGCGGTCGAATGCCGGCGGACGGAGCGACGGGACTGCAAACGCTCGGAAGACTGTAGCCCCGGCACCCCGTCCGCCGGCATTCGATAGGCGAGGAGCTATTACTTCTCTTCGCGAGCTATCAAGCCATTGATAGAAAGAGGGCCGCCGGCATATGTCGGCGGCCCCGATAAAACATGATGGGCGACAAAGCAACTACTCGAGCGGTTACTCCGCCTCGCCGCTGGCCGCCATCTTCTCGGCCTCGGCAAGCTGGGCCGGAGTGAGCTTGCGATACTTAATGGCGCCAAAGACGACACAAGCCGCACAGACGATCATGCCGGCGATGAACTTCTGGTCAATCGTTGCACCAAACGGCGACGTCACGGCCTCAAACACAATGGGAGACAGTGCCATGCCAAAGTTGATGCCCGCCATGCCAATGGCGAGGTTAAACGCACGTCCCTCGGGAGCAGAGTTGCCGGCGGCAAAATTGCCCTCCAGCGGCACGTAGGTCTCCTTGCCCAGCGCAACGACAAAGCCCGCAACGCACAGCACCATAAAGGCGGGCGCAACCAGCGTCAGGCCCAGGCCAACGAGCGTCACGCCCCACGCGATCGGCATCGACAGGTTCTTGAACTTGGCAAACAGCGGGCCCACCAAAAGGCCAGCCGCAATGCCGGCGACCGTCATGACGGTCGAAGCGAGGCCAGCCTCAACAGTGCCGCCAAAGCCGCGACCCACGACAAGCAGCGAGACATTGGAGCTAAAGAGCTGGAACGTGAGTACGAACACAAAGCTCATGACCGTGATAATTGCGACCTCTTTGGGCATGTTGGCAAACACGTTGACCTTACGCCTGGGCTCAAGATGACCCTCGGGCAGGCAGACGGCCTCAATGACGATAAACACGATCATGATGAAGTACGCCGCATAGCTGTGGAACCACTCGGCAGAACCCAAGATGCCGGAAACCATCGTCCAGATAATGCCACCCAGTGCAACAAAGGTTGAGTAGATGCCCATGACAAACGAACGCTGCTTGCCACCGAAATAGTCGGCGATCAGAGCGTCGGTCGAGTTCTGCACGGCGCCAAGGCCAAGACCCATCACGGCAGAGGCCGCAAGAACCTGGGCAAGCGAATCGTGGAACACCAGCACCGAGGCGCCGGCGAGCATCACGATAACGTGGCCGACAAGCGTCGTCTTCTTCTTGGATACACGCGAGGCGAGCTGGGAAGACACGAGCATGGCGGACACAGCCATCATGAGCGGAATGATGCCGATGATCATCTGGACGGCAGCGATGTTCTCATTGGGAAACGCCGCCGCAACAGAGGCCACGATGGGGACGGGCACCAACATGCCCATAATGCACATGGCGGCAGCATAAATGCCCACCAGGTACTTGATCTTGGTTTTATCCATGATCCATCCTTACACTTAGAAAAAGGGTCGGAGCGGCCGGACGTCACCATCGGCCGCCCCAAACACAGCACTATCAGTCGTTAAAACCAGTGAACACGGGCTCTCCGCTGTACACGAGCGCTTCCTCGACACCATCGAGCACGCGGCAGGCGCCAGACGCCATCGCCTCGAGCTCAAACTCGCCGGGATAAGCCGACACGGGGGCGATCCAAGAGCAGCATTCCTCAATCGAGGCAACGAGCTCCTTGCTGTGGACCATGCCGCCTCCGAGCAAGATACCGTCGACATCGCCCTTCAGCACACATGCCATCTCGCCAATCCACTTGCAGATTTGGTAGACCATTGCATCCCAGGCGCGAGCTGCGGCCTTATCTCCCGCTGCAGCACGTTCGCACACCTCGATGGCATCGGAGGTACCCAAAAGGTCAACGAAGCCGCCAGTCTTCATGCAATGGGCGCGGGCGACATCAAGACCGTGCTCCGCGGTGTACTTTGCGACCTCGATCGCGGGAACCGATCCGCAGCGCGTCGGCGCCATGGGGCCTTCGCCGCCAACGATGTCGTTGCCGTCGACCATCTTGCCCTTAAGGTGGGCAGAAATCGAAATGCCACCGCCGATATGACAGACAATAAAGTTGCACTCGTCGTATGCGCGACCGAGCTTTGCCGCATGGCGGGTGGCGGTCTCTTTGAGATTAAGGGCGTGCAGGTGCACGTTTCGATACACGCCCTTAATGCCCGTCATGCGTGCGAGGTCGCACAGCTCGTCGGTATCGGGAGGATTCACCACAAAGGCGGGCTTGCCACATTTCACGGCAAATTCGTGGGCAATCTGGGGCCCCAGCTGCGCCGGGTGCCGAACGCCATTCGCACCGATGCGGGCATGCTCGAGCATAACCTCGTTGATGGCATACGTACCACCGGGCAGCGAAAGCAAGCCACCACCGCGACCGACAAATGCATCAAAGTCCTCGAGCTTTAGGCCCGCCTCCCCCAGCGCTCCAAGAATCAGATCGCAGCGATACGGCATCTGAGCCGAAACCCCGTCGAACTGGGCAAGGTCCTTCGCATCGTGCGCAACGTTCTTACTGAGCTTGCACTCATCGCCCTCAAAAACGCCCACCTTCGTGGAAGTGGAACCAGGGTTGATTACCAGGACGCGCCAGGGAGTCTTTTTATCGGACATGCCTTAAGCCTCCTTAAGCGCCTGGGCGCGCACGCAGCTCATCACCACGTTGCCGACGATCTCATCGACGGGCGCAGAGCGCGAGCAATCGCACACGATCTTCTTGAAGCCCTGAAGCATGGGGCCGTAAGCATTGGCGCCGGTCAGATTCTGGATGATCTTGACGCCGATATTGCCCACGTTGATATCGGGCCAGATGACCACGTTGGCTTGGCCTGCAACAGCGGATTCGCGATGAACCTTCTTGGCCGCAACCTTGGGGTTAATCGCCGAATCAAACTGGAACTCGCCGTCGATGGCAAGGTCGGGACGGCGATCGTTGGCAATCTCGCGAGCACGACGTACCTTGTCGACGAGTTCGTTATCCATCGAACCGTCAGTCGAATGCGAAAGCAGCGCGCAACGGATATCCCATCCGGTCAGCGAGCGTACCGTTTCGCTCGACGAAATCGCGATCGAGGCAAGCTCCTCGCTCGTGGGGTCAACGCACACGGCAGAATCGCCAAAAGCCAAAAGGCCACCTTCGCCGCCATTCCAGTTGGGGATGTCGGCGATACCGCACGAGCTCACGGTGTCCACCCCGTCGGCAAGGCCGACGATGGCCTGACCAGCCAGGATAATATCGCCCGTAGCGTTATCGATACCGGCGAACATAACGTCGACATCGCCGAGCACCTGCAAAATCAGGGCGCGCTCAAGCGGACGCGTCATACGGCGCGCAGCGCCCTTGGGCTTAAACTTGCAATCCGGATGAGAAAGGTAGCGCTCGCAGCAAGCGGCGTTCGCCTCCTCGTCGGTCACATCGACAATCTCGATGCCGTCAAGGGAGATGCCGCGCTCATCGGCAAGCTCCTTGAGCTTGCCGCCATCGCCGACCAGCACACATTCGGCAAGATGCTCGGCGGCGATCTTTGCGACCGCCTGCATCATGGTCTCGTTTTCGCCCTCGGGAAAAGCAACGCGCATAGGCTTGGCGGCAGCCTGCTCGCGCAGGGTCTGCATCAGGTCCATGGCAGTTACTCCATCTCTTCGGCAGTGCGCTCGATAAGCTCGCCGATGGTCTTCATGACCATGACCTCGCGAACGGGGACCTCGGCATCGAGCTCGTTCTCGATCATGGAGGTCAGAGCGATCATCTTCATCGAGCCCTTGCCCAGGGTCTCAAACGTCGTCTCGGGGGTCACATCGCCGTCATAGTTGTAGGCGGACTTGGCAAAATCGCAGATCTGTTGAGTGAGTTCTTCGTTCATGATGGTGCCTTTCAATCGAAAAAGAGGGGCGACCACGGCGGGCTGGAGACATGGGTCCCGCCGTGGCCTAAGAGAGGAATCGAATTGTTGCAGGGGTGAAAACCTAATCGTCAAGCTCGAACGTAAGCTCTTTATAGCCTGGACGGTCGATAACCTTGGCATGGACGCCAACGGTCTCGCCCGCCATGAGTTTGGCGCGAATCTCGGGGGCCTTCTTCTTGGTAATGCCGTAGATGACGTAGGTGTACTGAGAACCCTCGTCGATATCGACGGCGCCGTAGGCGTACTTGCCATACTCCTTGAGATAGGGCTTGTCGTTCTGCGGACCAGGCAGGGTAAAATCGATCAGATGCCCGTGACCGGAAACCTGGACCCAATCGGTCTTGTGATAGCCGCAGGCATTGCAGGCAAGGTGGGGCGGAAACTCGACGGCTCCGCACTCGGGGCACTGGCGCGCCCAATAGATGCCCTCTTCAAGACCCGTGTAGAACTTCTTGACCACGGGCTCCATATCTTTGAGTTGCATGAGAATACTCCTTATGGGAAATCGAAAACCGCGGTCGCTTAGGCGACGGTACGAAGGATCTGGCAGCGCACGTTCTGAGAACCGCCAAAACCGCGCAGGAAAGCCGTTTCGGGAACCTTCTTCATCTGGGTGGCACCGGCGACGCCACGCATCTGCTTAACGGCCTCGACGATATCGGCGATGCCGGATGCGCCATGGGCGTGACCGAAGTTGCAACGGCCACCGTGCGGGTTGATGGGCTTATCGCCGTCAAAAGCGGTGCGACCATCGATCGCGTACTTCCAGGCCTCGCCGCGCGGAATATAGCCGCACTCCTCGGCCGAGACGATCTCGGAAGCCAGGAAGAAGTCGTTGCACATGAACAGGTCAATCTCATCGGGGCTCACGCCGGTAAGGTCATAGACCTGCTTGGCGGCAAGCTCGGTAGCCCAGTGCTCGTTGTGGAGCAGACCGGCCTCGACAGCAGAGGCGCCCGTACCCAGAACCTCAATAGGCGCATACGGCACGCCCATGGCCTTTGCCTTCTCCGTGGGCATTACGACAACAGCGGCGGCGCCGTCGCACTTCTTCTCAAAGCCGGTAACGCGCAGGTACTGCGTAACGCGCGGGTTGTACATGCTCTTGAGATACTCGTCGGCGGTATCGAACCCAGCTGCCTTCGCGTCCTCCTCGACCGTGGTCTCGTACCAGGCAAGGGGATTCAGGACGGCACCGCGGCGAAGGCTCTTGGTAAGGCCGTTCAGGGCATCATCGATCTGATCGGCGGTAAGGTCGTACTGCATCGAATACTCGTTGATCCAGTTGTCGAACGACACGCCAAAGGCGCCGTCGAGCGGACGACCATAAGCGCGGTCATAAATCTTATCGAGCGAGGGGATCATGACGTCGAGCGTAAAGTCCTGACGAATATGGGAGGGCATGTGCTCAACGGGAAGAGTCGAAGCCAAATCGCAGGCACCCGTAAGGACAACATCGTAGGCACCGGAGGCGACTGCCATCACGGCCTGCTCAAGGGCGACGTAGCCCGTGCAGCAAGCCTCGGAATGATGGACAGAGCCCTTGGCACGAACGCCAAACCAATCGGCAACCTGCATGTTGGGGGTAATGCAATCGCCAACGAGATACGGATTGGCGCTGCCGTGATAGAAAAAGTCGATATCGCGGGGCTCAAGACCGGCATCGGCAATTGCCTCGAGAGCCGCATAGCCAAACGCCTCGCCCTCGCCAATACCCTGGGTCTCGGGATGCTCCTCAAAATCCTTGAACGGGGTGCAGCCTACGCCTACAATCGAGACGCTGCGCATGTTCTTTCCGAGCGTAACCACTGAATATCACATCCTAATCATGTGAAGGTGTACGGAATGATGGCGCAGTCCAGCCGCGAGCGAAGGTGAGAGAGCGCTCGCGGCTTTTCTGTGCCGTCACACGTTGAACTACTGCAGTGGTTCTTTTGAACGTAGCTTTAGTTTACGAGGGGTTAAACGAAACGCGTGAGACAAAAAGCCCCGATGTGTCCCATCATATGGGACACATCGGGGCTAGGCGTTCCAAATAGCAGATAAATGGCCATACTTAAATCGATTCATAGGGCCGGATTACTCTGAATCCGCAACCTATGCAACCGTTCATCCCTAAAAATCAGCCGTTCACCCGAGCGGCTTTTCAAAATCGGGGATACGTGGGTGCCAATGGCGCGAGGCGTCATCGACAAACAACGGCGCATAGAACATGCGATTGAGCGCGGCGGCAACGGTGCGCGCCTCCAAATCGGGACGGACCTCAAGCCAGTACTGGATAAGGTTATGGTGACCCGCGAGAGCGAAAGCCAGATACAGGTCAAGATCGGTCTCGTCAGAAAACGTTGAGCGCAGACGGTCGCGAAAATACTCATGCATAAAAACCGTAGCCTTATGCGTGAACACGGGGTCCCCGTTTTCACTGTTGAGCGCGAGCACCTTCGAACGATTGCGCTGCAGGATCTCCATACGCTTAATCATCGTCGGCGTCGGATCGAGCTGAGCGTCACCAAAGCGCGCCTCAAGGGCAACGTCGTTAATCTCTTGCATGTTGTGGAGCAGATCGTCCTCAAATCGCTTAACAACGTCGTCAACAGAACGATAGCAGCGGTAAAACGTCGATTTCGAGGTGTGCGCGAGCCTCAGCACATCGGTCACCTTGATCGCCTGCACCGGCGTCGTCCCCATAAGTTCAAAGACGGCATCCTCGATCCGTGAAGCGATATCGTTTTGAGCGTTCAGCGGCATAGCGGCCTCCCCTATTAGCGATTGGCTCCTATGCTACCCGAAAGGTATGCTCCCTGAGGACGATACGAGGCATAGAGCGCGCCGCACAAGAGATGACGCAGCGACCGTATGTCACCGACGAAGTATTCCATCCACCGGGCATGCCATCTTTGCGAGGGTCAATCGAAAACCCGACGCCTTCAGCCTTGAGGATGGCCTCGATACGCGTCCACGTCTGACTCAGGCGAAGATTGCGTTCTTGCAAATTGGGGGCAGCGTTAATCCACACGCGCTCGTCGTCGTTTGCCATACGCCCAACCGCAACGGGGGCAATCTCATCGATCGCCTCGATATCCACGCCAATAGGTCCTCCGACCGACCGAGCAACATCGGAAACAGCGAGGACGGCCACGCTTCCGCCATGTGAAATGGAAATAGAGGGGGCCTCCCCATCCGCAAGCTCGATCTTGCCGAAAGCAGAACACGCAAGCTGGGTGTCGTCGAAGACACCCAGGGCGTCGCGAAGAAGCAGACCCACGCCTGCAGCTTCTCTCCGAGACGCAATTGGGAAATCCCCATTGGAGGCACGTAAGGCATAGCGTCCCGCGATTGATGCCATATCAACGGTCTCGCCGGGATCGATCGCTGAAACGTCAACGAGATGCACGGTTATGTTCAAAATGGTCAACCCCCACTCGATTGAGATGACAAGGCTAAACAGACGCTCAGAACCACTCTTTCATGAATTGAGATACCTTTTGCCGGCGATTTGGCGACTCATTTGGTGACCAAAACAAAAACAGCTCAGAGACTAAGCCTCTGAGCTGCGAACATTTGGTGGGCGTTAGAAGATTTGAACTTCTGACCTCTTCCGTGTCAGGGAAGCGCTCTCCCCCTGAGCTAAACGCCCAAATGGAGCGGACAACGGGGCTCGAACCCGCGACCCCAACCTTGGCAAGGTTGTGCTCTACCAACTGAGCCATGTCCGCCTGCGAGGATTTAATATACGGGATGATCCACCCTAATGCAAGAACTATTTTCGAATAATTTGAAAAAAGTTCGAGCCCAGGCGATGGGTACGAAAAAGCCCGGCTACCGTAGTAGTCGGGCTGTTGCGCTTGGAGCGGACAACGGGGCTCGAACCCGCGACCCCAACCTTGGCAAGGTTGTGCTCTACCAACTGAGCCATGTCCGCATATGTAAAACAAAACGGGCGCCGGAGCGCCCGGATGTTGCCTGGAGGCGAAGCCCGGATTCGAACCGGGGGTAAAGGCTTTGCAGGCCTCTGCCTTACCACTTGGCCACTTCGCCGAAAAAGGACCGCTTGAGACGGTCCGGAAATGCAATGGAGCGGACAACGGGGCTCGAACCCGCGACCCCAACCTTGGCAAGGTTGTGCTCTACCAACTGAGCCATGTCCGCTTGCGGGTTATTAATTTACGCGAGTTGTCCTAAAGACGCAAGTACTTTTTTCAAAAAAGTTGCCCAAAGCAAGTTCATGCAGGTAAATAACGCCAAGTCAAGGCGCTATGCGCACGATTCCAATGCCGAGCTAAACAGCTTCACCATCCGAACGCGTGTGCCAGCGCCATCCGTGCGACGGGCAACCTCCACGTTATCGACGAGCATGCGCATAAGCTTGATACCGCGTCCGCGTTCCTCGGATGCCACCGGCTCGCTCGCCC
>CBCSNQ010000068.1:0-10817 GCA_965141565.1 uncultured Collinsella sp.
CAGCCGTTGCCGTCCACGTTTGAGGAGTTCAACGAGCAACGCAAGGCGGCGTTTATTCGCGTCAAGGATTATAAGCAGGCGGGTAATCGCCTGGTCGGTTTTCTGTGCAGCTACACGCCGCTCGAGATTATCGATGCCGCGGGGGCTGCGAGCGTGGCGCTGTGCGGCACGTCCGACGAGGTGATTCCCGAGGCCGAGAAGGTGCTGCCGGCAAACCTGTGCCCGCTCATCAAGTCTACGTATGGTTTTGCCTATTCGCAAAAGTGCCCGTTTACGTACTTTAGCGACATGATCATCGGTGAGACCACCTGCGACGGCAAGAAGAAGATGTACGAGCTGCTCAACGAGCTCAAGCGCACGCACATTCTGCATCTTCCGCAGGGCCGCGATCGAGCCTACGAGCGCGAGGGCTGGTACGAGGAGTGCCGTCTGCTCAAGGAGGAGCTCGAGAACTTCTACGGCATCGCGATTACCGACGATGATCTGCGCGCTGCCGTCCGTCGTCGCAACCGCTTGCGTGCGGCCCAGCTCGAGATGTTTGCGCTGCAGGCCAACCAGCCGGCGGCCATGAGCGGCGTCGACCTGATGAGCACCATGTTTGCCGGTACGTTTAGCTTTGATATCGAGGCCTATACGCAGCAGCTGGAGCAAAAGGTTGTCAAGCTGCGCGAGGCCTACGACGCGAGCGAGCGCCCGGTTGCGGCGGATGCCAAGCGCATTCTGATCACCGGCTGCCCGGTGGGCGGCGTGATCAACAAGATCGGTCGCACCATCGAGTCCAACGGTGGTGTGGTCGTGTGCATGGACGACTGCTCGGGCGAGCGCACGGCGGCCATGATGATCGACCCGGAGGCTCCCGACATCCTTCGCGCCATCGCCGACCGCTACCTGGACATCAACTGCTCGGTCATGACGCCCAACGACGGTCGTATGGAAAACACGCTGGCCATGTGCGAGAAGTATCACGTCGATGGCGTAGTGGAGAGCGTGCTCCAGGCGTGCCACACCTTTAACGTGGAGAGTGCGCGCATGCAGGAGGCTGTCGAGGGTGCGGGCATTCCGTACATGAAGATCGAGACCGACTACAGCAACGGCGACATGGGACAGATCGAGACCCGCATCGCCGCCTTCATCGAAACCCTCTAGCTTCCTCAGGCACCGGATCTTGCTCCTCAAACCGTCGCTTGCGTACCCAATGTACGCTGCGCTCCTCTTTCGGGGCAATCTCCGGCACCTGAGAAACCTAGAGCTAAGGCGCCTGAACGCGCCGCTACCTTTGATGTTTAGATTGGGAGAGAGCCATGATAGGGATCGGGATCGATATCGGGTCTACGGCGGCTAAGGCTGCTGTGGTCGATGGAGGGGGTTCGGTGGCGTGGACGTGCGTGCAGCCAACCGGGTTCTCCTCGGTCGATGCTTCCGAGCGGCTGCGCGAGGCACTGGCAGCGGCGGGCTATGACGTGACGGGCGACGATGTGCGTGTGGTCGCGACCGGCTACGGCCGTGTCGCCGTGCCCTATGCGCACAAGGTCGTGACCGAGATCACCTGCCACGGCACCGGTGCCGTGCGCCTGTTTGGCGATCACGGCACGGTGATTGACGTGGGCGGCCAGGACACCAAGGTCATCCAGCTTAAAGGCGGCCGCGTGGTCAAATTTGCCATGAACGACAAGTGCGCTGCCGGCACGGGGCGCTTTCTGGAGATCATGGCCGACCGCCTAGGCATTTCCCAGCAGCAGATGGCCGACCTGGCGCGTTCCGGCGAGCCCACCAAGATTAGCAGCATGTGCACGGTGTTTGCCGAAAGCGAGGTTATCAGCCTGATCGGTCGCGGTGAGCCGCGCGAGAACATTGCGCGTGGCGTGATCGAGAGCGTCGTGTCGCGCGTGGCGACTATGGCCGGGCAGGCGGCGGGCGCCCCGTACTACCTGACCGGTGGCCTGTGCGAGAACGCCTTCGTGGTGGAGCGGCTGGGCGAACTTTTGGGCGCACCCGTGACCACCTCGCCCCAGGCTCGCTTTGCCGGAGCGGTCGGCGCGGCTGTCCGCGCCGCCGCCTTGGCCTAGGGGTGTACCGCGACATGCGCATCCTCAATATCTCGGCGCAAAAACCAGATAGCACCGGCAGCGGCACCTACCTTGCCGCGCTCGTGCGCGAGCAGATCGAGACGGGGCATCGCGCCGCCGTGCTTTGCGGCGCGGCACCGGGTGATACCCAAGGCGAGCTGGACCGGCGTGCTGCCGTGTTTACCGTGCCGTTCGAGTCGCCCGAGCTGCCGTTTCCCATCTGCGGTATGTCCGATGTCATGCCCTATCCCTCCACACGCTATCGTGACCTGACGCCTTCGATGCTCAAGGCATTTGAGCGGGCATTTGCTGCTGCAATCGATCGGGCTGTGGCTGAGTTTCGGCCCGATCTGGTGCTCTGCCATCACCTGTATCTGGTGACCGCATTGGCGCGCGAGTGCGTCCGGGGCGTGCCGGTTGTTGCCGTGTGCCATTCGACCGACCTGCGCCAGCTGCGTTCGCATGCGCTCGAGCGCGATCGCATCGTAAGTGCGGTTCGTCGGCTCGATGCCGTCTTTGCGCTCCATGCTGAGCAGGCTGAGCAGATTGGCCTGGTGTGCGGCGTCGATGCCGATCGCATCCACGTGATTGGGACGGGCTACGACCATCGCGTCTTCTGCCGCGACGCAAGCGTGGCGAGGCAGCCGGGATCGCTTGTGTACGTGGGCAAGATTTGCTTTAAAAAGGGCGTCGAGTCGCTGGTTCGAGCCGTGTCATTGCCGATTGACGATGACGTCCGCCCATCTGGCTTGGTACTTGTGGGCGGCCGCGGGGACGATGCCGAGTACGCGCGTATCGAGCGCTTGGCTGCGGCCTCGAATGTGCCGGTGGCGCTGGCGGGGCGCCTGGATAGCGATGGGCTCGTGCGTGCCTACCGCAGTTCCGACGTCTTTGTGCTGCCTTCGTTTTACGAGGGTCTGCCGCTCGTGACGATCGAGGCTCTCGCGTGCGGCTGCAAAGTTGTGGCGACCGATTTGCCCGGCGTTCGTCCCTGGATGGAGGCGATGCTTCCCGGTGCTCCCGTGACGTGGGTGGCGTCGCCGCGTATGACGGATGTCGACACGCCCGTGGCGGCCGACCTTCCGTTGTTTGAGCGCGCACTGGCAGATGCTATCGCGCGGGCGCTTGCGGCTCCGCCTTCGACGTTCGAGCCGTCGGCGGTCTCTTGGGAAGCGTGCCTGGGGCGTATACTTAAAGTCGTTGATTTGTTGGAAGGGGGTTCGTATGGCTAAGGACACCATGAGGCTCACATCTATGACGGCCGCGAGCGGTTGAGCCGCTAAGTTGGCCCCCGGAGCCCTCGCCCAGGTCCTGGGCGACTTGCCCAATGTGCATAACGACAACCTGCTCGTGGGGTTCGATACCTCCGACGATGCGAGCGTCTTTCGCGTTGGCGATAACTTGGGCCTTGTGCAGTCCATCGACTTCTTCCCGCCGATGGTCGACGACCCGTTCCTGTTTGGCCAGATCGCGGCGGCAAACTCGCTGTCGGACATATACGCCATGGGTGGACGACCGAGCCATGCCATGAACCTGCTCTGCATACCCAGTTGCCTGGGCGTTGAGGTCGCTGGGCAGATTTTGGCGGGTGGCGCCGACAAGTGCGTCGAGGCCGGCTGCACCATCGCGGGCGGTCACACCATCAACGACGACGAGCCCAAGTATGGCCTGTCCGTGAGCGGTTTTGTCGCGCTCGACCGCATGCTCGCCAACAGCGGTGCACGCGTGGGCGATGTTCTGCTGTTGACCAAGGCGATCGGCTCGGGCATCATCACCACGGCCGTTAAGGGCGAGCTCATCGAGCAGGACGAGGCCGCAGCCATGTTTGACTCGATGCGCACCCTCAACGAGGCCCCGATTCGTCTGGCCGAGGGACTCGAGCTTCACGGCTGCACCGACATTACGGGCTTTGGCCTGATCGGGCACGCGTGCGAGATGGCCGAGGGCTCGGGCGTGCAGATTGAGCTTGCGTCGGGGGCGGTGCCGCTCTTTGACCAGGTACTCGACATGGCGCGTCTGGGCATTATCCCCGCGGGCTCCTACCGCAACCAGGACTTCTTTGGCCCTCGCGTGACGGCCGACGATGACCTGGAGCCGGGCATGTTGGATGCGCTGTACGATCCGCAGACCTCGGGTGGTTTGCTCATCGCGGCGCCTGCTGCCGATGTGGATGAGCTTGCGCGTCGCCTGGATGCCGAGGGGCGCATCGCGGCCGTTGTCGGGCGCGCGTGCGAGGCGGAGCCGGGCGGTCCTGCCATCCGCGTTGTTCGCTAGCCCGCACGTTTATGTAACTGTTTGCCGTTCTCTAGAACGGCTCTTTCGAAAGGAATTTGCTATGTCTACCAAGATTGAAGTCAATGCCATGGGCGATGCCTGCCCACTGCCCGTCGTCAAGACGCTCAAAGCCCTGAAGCAGCTCGATGGCGAGGGCGCCGTCGTGACCTCGGTCGACAACGAGACCGCCGTCAAGAACATCTCCAAGATGGCGCAGGAGAAGGGCTGCACGGCCTCAGTTGAGAAGGTTTCTGACGCCGAGTGGCACGTGACCGTGGCGACCTCTGGCGCCGTTGCCGTGGCCGATCCCGAGCAGGATGGCGCTGCCTTCTGTGATGCCAGCGGCGGCAAGGGCAAGCTCGTCATTTCCGTCTATACCGACTGCATGGGCCGCGGCGACGACGAGCTGGGCCACAAGCTCATGAAGGCTTTCATCTTTGCCGTGACGCAGCAGGAGGAGCTGCCCGCGACCATGCTGTTCTACAACGGCGGCGCCAAGCTCACCGTCGAGGGCTCGCCGGTGCTCGATGACCTGAAGGGCCTGGCGGAGCAGGGTGTCGAGATTCTCACCTGCGGTACCTGCCTGGACCACTACGGCATTAAAGACCAGCTTGCGGTGGGCGAGGTCACCAACATGTACGTGATCGTGGAGAAGATGGAGCAGGCCGTGCGCGTCGTGCGCCCGTAGCGTATTGGTTGGAGTTGCCATGAGGGAGAAGCGCCCGGCGCTTGTCATCACGTTTCCCACCACGGCGGCCGCCATGGGTTGCGAGTCCCTGTGCATTGAGCGCGGCCTTCCCGGGCGAACGATTCCCGTGCCCGGGGAGGTCGCTGCCGGCTGCGGTCTGGCGTGGAAGGCGTTGCCTGCCGATGAGGAGCTGCTGCGCGGCGAACTCGCCGCGGCGGGCGTTCCCACCGAGGGCTATACCGTGATTGATATGTGGGAGGTCGTGCGATGATCTACCTGGATAACGCGGCGACGACCATGCATAAGCCGCAGGCGGTGATCGATGCCGTGACGCAGGCGATGTGCTCGCTCGGCAATGCCGGGCGCGGCGCCACGTCGGGTGCCCTCGATGCCGCTCGTACGATTCACGGTTGTCGCGCCAAGCTCGCGCGCCTTTTGGGTTGCCCGAGGGCGGACCATGTGTGCTTTACACCCAACTCCACGGCGGCGCTCAACACCGCCATCAACGGCGTGGTGCGCCCCGGCGACCGCGTGGTCACAACGGTGCTCGAGCACAACTCCGTGCTACGTCCGCTCAACCGCTTGGCGACGGAGCAGGGTGTGACGGTTGAGCATGCGGGCTGCGACGCGAACGGCGTGCTCGACTACGACGAGCTCGAGCAGCTGGTCACGCCGGGCACGCGTGCCGTGGTGGTGACGCACGCTTCCAATGTGACCGGCAACGCGGTCGACATTGCACGCGTGGCCGCCATGGCCCATGCGGTCGGCGCGCTTGCGATCGTCGATGCCTCGCAGTCTGCCGGCACGGCGCATATCGATATGCAGGCCATGGGGCTCGACGTCGTGTGCTTTACCGGCCACAAGGGGCTCATGGGACCCCAAGGCACCGGCGGCCTTGCCGTTGCGGAGGGCATTGACGTGGCGCCGTGGGCCATGGGTGGCACGGGTGTGCACAGCTTCGATGCACTGCAACCGCTTGAGTGGCCCACGCGCCTTGAGGCGGGCACGCTCAACGGTCACGGCATCGCGGGACTTTCCGCTGGTCTCGACTTTATCGAGGCCCAGGGCGGGGTGGAGACGATTGCAGCTCGCGAACGCACGCTCGCCGAGCGTTTCCTCGCCGGTGTTCGCGAAATCCCCGGCATTGCGCTCTACGGTGCGTTCGACCAGCCCGTGCGCTCGGCGATCGTCTCGCTCAACGTAGCCGATATCGATTCGGCCGAGATCTCGGATGCGCTTATGCAAGGGTGGGGGATTGCGACGCGCCCCGGTGCCCATTGCGCCCCGCTCATGCACCGTGCGCTGGGGACCGAGCGTCAGGGCGTCGTTCGTTTCTCGTTTGGGTATTTCAATACGGACGAAGAAGTCGACACCGCGATTGGCGCTTTGCGCGATTTAGCCTGCTAAAGCTGCTAGACCGTTTATACTTGCGGGACGGGTCTTTTGCCCGTCCCGTTTTTGTTTTGATTCGAAAGGTGCTCTCATGGCCTCATCCGCCTCGCGTGGTCTACGTTCCGACCATGTCGTTACCGTCGGCATCGCCCTGTTCTCGATGCTCTTTGGCGCCGGCAACCTCATTATTCCGCCGCTGCTGGCGCTGCAGGCAGGCTCTGCCACGCCGGTTGCCATGCTCGGCTTTCTCATAGCTGCCATCGGCCTGCCCGTCATGGGCTTTATCGCCGTGGCGCTTGCCGGAACGGCGCGCGAGCTTGCCGGCCGCGTGCATCCCAAGTTTGGCGAATTCTTCGTTGCGGCGGTTTATCTGGCCATCGGCCCGTGCCTGGCTATTCCGCGCACGAGCTCCACGGCCTTCGAGATGCTGGTGCCGCTGCTGCCCGAGGGCGTCTCGCTCGGCACGGCTCGCCTGGTGTTTGCCATCGGGTTCTTCGTGGTCGCGTTTGCGCTCACACTGCGTCCGGGCGTCATCACGCGCGTGCTCGGCCGCATTACGGGCCCCGCGCTCATTGCGCTCATCGTGTTGGTCGTGGGTGCCGCCGTGGTCTCGCCGTTGGGTCCCGCTGCCGCGCCGCAGGCTCCCTACAATGCCGGTGCTGCCGTGCAGGGCTTTTTGACTGGCTACCAGACCATGGACCTGCTCGCGTCGCTCGCCTTTGGCATCATCATCGCCGAGACCATCCATGAGCTCGGCGTTACCGACGATAGGCGCGTGGCCTTTGAGATTTCGCGTTCCGGTGTGATCGCCGGCGTGCTTATGGCCGTCATCTACTGCGGCCTGGCGCTTGCCGGCACGCAGCTCAGCACCGTGATGCCCGATGCCACCAACGGCGCCGCCATCCTTGCCCGCTCGGCCTCCATGCACTTTGGTCTTGCCGGCACGGTCGTGGTCTTTGCGATCTTTTTCCTCGCCTGCATGAACGTGTGTATTGGCCTTATCAGCTGCTGCTCGCGTTACTTCTGCGAGACGTATGTGGTCGAAGGGGGAGCGGAGGCTTCCGAGGAGGCCATGCGCCGCCCCTTCGCGATTCTCGCCTTTGTGTTCGCGGCGTTTTCGTGCGTGCTCTCCAACGTGGGCCTCGACGTGATCCTTATGTTCTCGGTGCCCATGCTCAATGCCTTGTACCCCGTTGCCATCGTGCTGGTACTGATGGGTCTGGTGCACGGTTTTTGCGACGCTCATCCGCAGGTGTGGGTTTGGGTCGGCGGCGTTGTCGCGGTGCAGAGCGTGATCACCTCGGTTCGCGACGCGTTCTTTGCGGGCGCGTTGCTGCCGTTCGATGCGCTGCCGCTGGCGGACATTGGAGCCGCGTGGGCGCCGGTCGCTGTGGTTGCCTTTGTGATCGGTTTGCTCCATAGTCGTTTTGTTGCACATTCGAGGAGCTAAGGCATCAATGCTTGCACAGGCGGGGAGTCTCCCCTATAATTTCCTTCGCTTTGGGACACGCAAGGTTTAGACCTTAGCTGCTCAACACCTTCGGGACGTGGCGCAGTTTGGTAGCGCGCCTGCTTTGGGAGCAGGATGTCGCAGGTTCAAATCCTGTCGTCCCGACCATATCTTGCGGGCGTAGTTCAATGGTAGAACCCCAGCCTTCCAAGCTGATGACGCGGGTTCGATTCCCGTCGCCCGCTCCATAAGATAGATGAATGGCTCTGATTCCTTTTGGGACCAGGGCCGTTTTCATATACATGCCGGGACCCCACATCCCCTCCTAAGTTGCGGTGAAATACGGACTGTTTTTCGGCTTTTATGGCCCATGTAGTCCGTATTTCACCGCAACTATTTGTAAGGTTGGATTTTGATGCCGTTGGGAGGGTCGTAGCGACCGTCTACCGAGAGTGGAAATATTTTTTGAAGCTCTGACCTGCGACGTCAAGCTTTTGGTCAGCTTTTGGCAAGGCCTGCGGACGGAAGCATGCGATAGCGTAATGGTATTCTCTCCGCCGTGATGGTTATGGGGTTGGCCATGCTCGATAAAGGCAAACATTTTCCGCAGTCATATGCAAGGATGCTATTCTCGGCCCTTGGAATTCATCAAGATGGACAGCTGCTTATAACAATTGATCCTTGGGATGAACGCCGCGCGCGCGTGCTTATGCAGGAAGAGCTCATGCTTCGTCTTTACAACCATGTGTATGCGGATCCGGTCTATTGGAACAATCTTGGGGTTGAAGATCGAATCTTTCAGCTGGCATCCGCTATTGCGGTCGTTGAACCGGATGCTGTGTTTTGCGGATCGACGGCAGCGCTGCTCTACGGCATCGGCTCGGCGTATACGCTTCTGGATAAAGTGCAAGTGCTGCTGCCACGGTCTACAAGGCGTGATACGTATGAGTTCGTTGAATACAAGCGCTGGCGGGCGGGCGATGTGTGGCGGCTCGGTATGTTCACGCTGACGGATCCGTATCGAACGGTTGTTGATATCGCCCGAACGAGCGCCTTTCGCTATGCACTGGGCTATGTCGATGGCTTGGCCCGTGAGTACGATGTCGAACGTGAAGAGCTGCGAGCATATGCGCAGGCAAATTGCCGAGGGTTGCATGGCATCGCGCGTGCTTTTGACGTTTTTGAGCATATGGACGGCAGGTCAGACAATGGCGGCGAGTCCGAGGCGAGAGCAGCGATGATTCTCGCTGGGGTTGCCGCGCCTGAGCTTCAAGTTGAGATAACGCGACCGGGAAACGCTGGTTATTATCTAGCAGATTATGGCTGGCAGATGTCAGACGGCTCATGGACGCTGGCAGAGCTGCATGGGCTGGGTAAGTTTGAAGACGAAGCTCAAAATGATTCAGAGCAAGCGGCGGCAAAAACCTATCGAGCGGCCCTCATGCGCGACGCGAACCTTCGCGCCATGGGCCACAACGTCATTCATTTCAAACTCTCGGACACCTACGACGTAGAATCGTTCGGTGCCATGATGCGCGGTTACGGTATTCCGACAACAAAACCCTACGCCGGCCCCCGATAGCGAAATCGTTCGCAGCCAACCTTTAATAAGTTGCGGTGAAATACGGACTGTTGAGGCCTTTAAAGGCATGAAACAGTCCGTATTTCACCGCAACTTAGGAGGGGATGGGGCTGAGGGGCGGGCGATGCCGTTGCCTGTTGGCTAGTGGCGGGATTGGTGGCGGAGCTTGTCGATGGTGGAGTCGGTGCTTCGGCTGCGGGCTTCGGCGGCGCGGTCGCGGGCGTCGGCGGCGGTTTGGCGCTGGCGGCGGTAGTCGATCATGCCTTGGATGATGGGCTTGCCAAAGCTCACGACATCATCGTTGTAGATGGCGGTTCGGGCTGCAAGGAGGCAGTCGGTAAAGTCCATATGGGTCTTGCCAAAGAGTTTGACGGCAAGGGCGACAACGGTGGGCTCGTCGACCATGACGTCATCGAGCAGCCTTTTCATGGCCGCAGCAATCTCAACGCGGGGAACCTTATAGACGTCGCGCAGCGTGACCACGACGCGCGTGATGATTTCGGGGTAGACACGAGCGGTGCGCGTGGCGATGACCTTGGCGGCGCGCGGTGACAGGACCTCGTCGTCGTTAAGCAGGTAGCGCAGGATGACGGTCTCGTCGATGATGGTGCTACTCATGGATATCTACTTCCTCGGGACCCAAAACCGACTCATCGCTTTCTGTGGCTAGGTATTCAATCCAGGCATTGCGCTCCTCGGCGCGGCGATTGGGGTCACCATATGCTTTGAGCGATCCATAGGCGGCGGTGCCGTCCTTTGAGCGCACGGCGACCGGCTGAAAGGGGAGCTTGCGCATCAAAATGCTTTGCGCGACAAATAAGCGGACAGCCTCGGCGAGCGATGTGCCCATGGCATCGTAGAGATGCTCGGCATGCTGCTTGTCTTCCTCGCGAATGCGCACCTGCAGGATGGCTCTTTTTTGAGTCGATGACATCACTGGCCCCCTTAATGAGCGTGCAATATAGTCGGTCAAATGCGGCATGTGCCGATACTTGAGCATCTTATAACGATTACTTTATTTCACTAAAGTTGATAACCATAAACACGAATACAAGCGTAGTACATCCAAAATGAGAGCGCATAAAAATCTCTGAGGCGTACGCATGTAATACACTCACCTTTATAGCTTCTAGAGAATAATTCCAACCTGCCAAAACCCCTGCAATACACCCGTATTGCAGGGCCTATGCTCAAGTTTGCCCCCTGCAACTGCGTATATTTAACCTGTATATCGTTGGAGAAACTCTACCGAGTGCATGTTTCGCCGCATGCATTCGATTCGTCGATGCCAGGCCACGGGCGGCTTGGGTCAATGTCGACAGGGTCTCTCCGGCAAGGGATTCAGGAGGGAGTGAACAACATGGG
>CBCSNQ010000069.1:0-10811 GCA_965141565.1 uncultured Collinsella sp.
GACGGAAAGCACATTAAGTGCTTTCCTTTGCGTGCGGAACTCGCGACAAACTTAACCCCCGCCCTCAGCCCCGGAGACCCTCCCTGCCGTCACATTGTTCAATCAGTTTTGCGGGCGTGCGCCGCTGCGCGGCTAGCCCGCATGCTCCTCGGCGGGGTTGGTCTGATGGATCTTGTTGAACTTCTTACTTTGGCTCAAAGAAAAACGGGAGATGCGTTGTGCATCCCCCGTTTTTGTTGCGGTTAGTCTAGGTCAATAAACTTGGTGCTTAGGATCTTGCCGTCTTTGACGAGCATTCTGGCCATGGTGGGGCCTCGGGTGCCTCTGGGGTAGCTGGCGCTGCCCGGGTTGAGGACTAAGCAGCGGCCCACTTGGGCTTCTTTGGTTACGTGGGTGTGGCCGTTGATGGCTACGTCTACGGATCCCACCGGAAGGTCTTCGCGGTAGTGGGCTACGGCGAATTTGAGGCCTTCGTAGGTAAAGAGCGCAAGACGGTCTACATCGGGACCGTAGTCGCGGTAGTAATCGTTGTTGCCCAGTACGGCCCGCACGGGGGCGATGGTGCATAGGTGCTCGTAGTCCATCTCTGACGTGAGGTCGCCGGCGTGGATAATCAGGTCTGCGCCCTCAAGCTCATCCAAGAGCGCAGGCGAAAGATAGCCGTGGGTGTCCGAGATGATGTCGATGCGCTTGGCGCTTGCACTGTTCATGGGATCCCTTCCGCAAAAAAACGATTCGGCAGATACATACAAAAAAGGCCCCACAACTCCGCAGACGATGGGTCTACAGGGCTGCGGGGCCAGTGTGCTAGAGACTCAGGGCCTTCTTGAGCGGCACGACGCGGCGGCGCGAAACCGGCACGCGTTCGTCGACGCCCGTAATGCCCAGCTGGATGGCGCCCGAGGGCACCGTCTCCACATCCGTGACGCACGCCAAGTTGACGATATAGCGGCGGTGAACACGGAAGAAGCCAAAGTCGCAGAGCTTGGCCTCAAACTGCGCCAGCGAGGTCGTCGACAAAAAGCGATCATCGACGGTATAGATGCAGGAGTAATCGTCCTTGGCCATGATAAAGCGAATGTCGTCCACGGGAATGAGCACCTTGCGGCCGCCCTTTTCCACCGGGATACGCTCGATGGTCACCTTGCTGTCCGTAACCGGCTTGGTGCGTTGCATGACCTTCTCGATCGCGCGATCCAAGCGAGCTTCCTCGACCGGCTTCATCAGATAATCGACGGCATCCACGTCGAATGCCTCGACCGCATGGTCACTATACGCAGTCACAAACACGATCGCCGGCGGATTTTTGAGCTTATGCAGCGCCTCGGCAAGTTGCAGGCCCGAGGCACCGGGCATCGAGATATCGAGAAACACGACATCCACGCGACTTTCCATAAGCATCTCGATGGCGGAGCGGACGCTCGACGCCTCCGTGATCGTGCCGATCTTGCCCGTTTGCTCGAGCAGGAAGCGAAGCTCCGAGCGAGCCGGCGCCTCATCATCCACAATCATCGCACGCAGCATAGGGATAAAACCTTTCGTCAACTAACTACGCCGGGCATCCGTCGCATGACGTTGAGCCCGTAGCCTTTTATTTTACTCTTGAATGTCGAAGATGCTCTCTGACAAATCAAGATGAAGGAGCACTTTGGTGCCCTTGCCCGGCGCCGATTCGACACGCGTATAGGAGTGCGGCCCATAAAAGCGATGGATGCGCTCCGAAATATTGTGCATGGCCACACCGGCGCCGCCACCCTGGGGAGAGCTGGCGTCGGGACGGGCAGAACGCTCGTCAAACAGTCTGGCGGCGGTACCCTCATCCATGCCCACGCCATTATCGGCCACGGCAATCAAGATTGCATCCTCGCCGTCTTGGTGAACGGTCACGTCGATCCTCAGGGCGTCGTCATCGCCCATACCATGACATACGGCGTTCTCGACAATCGGCTGGATCACGAACGCCGGCACCAGCGTATCTTCCACGTCCTCGGACACATCGAACGTCGCAAGCACGCGGTCCTCGCCAAAGCGGGCCTTCTCAAAGGTAAGGTAGCGCTTGGTCTGTGCGACCTCGCGCGAGACCGGAATAAGCGATCCCGAGTTGTCGAGCGTGGCACGATAGAACGATGAGAACTCACGAAGCAGTTCGCGGGCCCGCAGCGGGTCGGTGCGCGTAAACGATGCAATGGTGTTCAGCGTGTTGAACAGGAAGTGCGGGTTAATCTGCGCCTGCAGCGCACGCACCTCGGCGCGCGCCGTGAGTTCCTTTTGCACCTCGAGCTCGTGGATGGCGAGCTGCGTGGACAAGATCTCGGCAAAGCCCGAGGCAAGCGCGTACTGGGTACGGTCGACGGCGCGCGGGGTCTTGTAGTAGAACTTGAGCGTGCCGACGGTACGATCGCCCACCTTGATGGGGGCGATAATGCCGGCGGGGACTTGGTTGTGCGAGCCGTCCGAGCCCACGACATCCACCATACGGTTGAACGACTGCACGATGCCATGTTCGATAACGTAGCGTGTGGCAAGCGTGTGGATGGGAGAATCTGGCAGTAGTTTTTCCTCAAACTCTCCCGCGCAGGCAAGCACGCTGCCCTCGTCGGTGATGGCCACCGTCATGGCGCGCGTCTCGGGCAAAATGCGCCGGCACACCAAACGCGCCGACTCCTGCGTCAGACCGCCCTTAATGTCCTCGAGCATGGCCGAGGCCACCGAGAGCGTCTCCTCGGTGTACTGGGAGCGCACCGAATCGGGATTGAGCGTCAAAAAGATAAAGATGCACAGAAAGATGCACAGCAGCGCGCAGGCAATCACCGTGGCGATCGGCTCGATACCGGTCACCAAGGCAAAAATAAAGTACACCAGCACGCAAATGGCGCAGGCAACGGCAATGATACGAAAGATTGATATTGAACTATCGCGCTGGGCGCGGCGGTCGATCATTCGGCCCCCTCCAGGATACTGATCAGTTGTGCGTCACGCCAAAGCCCGTCCATGATCTTGGGCCAAAAGCTCTGGAAACGCAGGTAGCTTGCAGCGTTTTGGCGCGCATAGGCCTTTGCCTCGCCGATACCATGGCGCCAAATGCGCAGGTAGCCCTCATGCTCGCGGGTAAACACGCTGCGGACCATAGCGGTCTTGCGCACGCGGTCGTCGAGCTCGCGCGAAATCCACGGGCCCGGGTAGGGCATGAGTGATGCCGCCGTAACGGGAATGAGCTCCTTTTGATGCGCGGCGAATGTCAACTTGGCCCGTTCGTAGTACCAACGGTATACATCCTGCATAAAGCGCGGTGAGCGCTTTTCAGACTCCGGAGGCAGATGGCGCACGGTCCACTCGTTATCGAACCACACGTCGTAGCCAAACATGCGCATGTTAAAGAGGTAATCCAAGTCCTCGCCGCGGGTGATAAACGGGTCAAAGGCCACACGCGTAAAGGCGCGGGCGTGCAGGGCCATTAGGCCGCCGCACACGTAGTTGGAGCGCGAGATGCGGGTGCCCGAGAGCGCCTTTTTCATCCAACGGTTGAACTCGATGCGCTTGGTCCACCAACGATGGCAGATGCCCGCCTTGTCCGTGGGAGCCAGCGGCGAGCCGTCGCGATCGTAGAAATAACCGCTCTTGACCAAGATCGGCAAGCCCTGACGCGTCTGCTGCCCCAACGCATAGGTCGCGCGCTTCATAAAGTCGGCGTCGATGACAGTCTCATCGTCATCCAAAAAGATAACCGCGTCATGCCCCAGCACAGCGGCGCAGGCTAGCCCCATGTTGCGGATGGCACCGTAGCCTCGCAGGCTCACGCACTCGCCCGAACCCTTGGGCGCGATCTGAGCAACCCGGTCTGCGATGCGCGAGGCCTGGGTGTTGGTGACAACGGTGACCTTGAGCGTGGGATGCGCGTCGACAATCTCGTGCACGCGCGGCGACACATCGGCTGTGGCAGAAACGGGACAGACCACCAAAAGGATGATGCGCGGGATGTCACGTACCTGCTCAAGCGAGGCCAGGCAGCGGTCGAGTTCGGGATTGTCGGCGTTGAGTCGCGTCGAATGGTCATAGGTGCCAGGGGCGTTTGCGCAAGCGTCATCGCCCGCCCAATACGTTGGAATCACGACCGTGGCGTTCATGCCTTACCCTCCCTGCAACACAAAAACGGGACGCCGCCAAACACAGGCGACGCCCCGCGACCTAGCTGATTCCATCATACCCACTTGGGCAAATCATTGCTCGCAAGTCGCAATGTTTATTGCGGATAACCCCAAAAGAGTACCGTGGACAGGCACAATAGCTGCTCGCTCCTATGCGGCATGCTCTGCCGCCCGAGTCATGCGGGACAGGCGGACCAGCAGCATAAAGCCAACGACCAGCAGCACACCAATGGAAAGGACACCCAGCGACGGGTTGCCGGTCAGCGAGGTGACAACCGACACCAGGAAGGTGCCCATGACGCTTGCATAACGACCAAAGATGTCAAAGAAGCCGTAGTACTCGTTGGACTTTTCCTTGGGGATAATGCGGCCAAAGTAGCTACGGCTAAGCGCCTGCACGCCGCCCTGGAACAGGCCGACCATAATGGCAAGCACCCAGAATTCAAAGGCGGTCTTTAGGAAGAACGCGGCGAACAGCACAATGCCCATGTAGGCGGCGACTGCCACCAGGATCATGTTGAGCGTGCCCACGCGTCCGGCGAGCTTGCCGTAGATGATGGCGGATGGAAAGGCCACGAACTGCGTGACGAGCAGCGCCAGGACCAACTGGGTCGAATCGATGCCCAAAGCCGAGCCGTAGCTGGTAGCCATGGAAATGACCGTGTGCACACCGTCGATATAGAAGAAGAACGCAATCATGTAGACCAACACGGTCTTGTTGTGGGCGATCTCGCGCATGGTGTGTCCGACCTCGGAGAACACACCGCCCACGATGTGGCCGATAGTGTCCTCGGGACCGCGCTCGCGACCGTACTTTTGCTTATAGGTGCGAATGAGCGGCAGGGTAAAGATGAGCCACCAGGCACCAGTGATGATAAACGACAGACGCGTTGCCAGCATGGTGGGGACGCCAAGAGCGGGGCCACCCATGATAAGCGCCAGGCAGATGACGAACGGCACGGTGGAACCGATGTAGCCCCAGGCATAGCCCGAGCTGGACACGGCGTCCATGCGCTCGTCGGTGGTAATGTCGGGCAGCATGGCGTCGTAGAACGTCATAGAAGAGTTAAGGCCGATGGTGCACAGCACGTACACGGTCAAAAATGCCATGGCGGACATTGGGATAGCCTGCGCCAGGCAAAGCACTAGGCCCGTGAGGAAGAAGCCCAAGAAGAACTTGATCTTGTTGCCGGCGTAGTCGGCAAGCGCGCCCAGAATGGGCATGAGCATGGCGATGACCAGCGAGGCGATCGTCTGCGCATTGCCCCAAGCGACCACCAGGTCGGCCGAGGAAGCGCCGGTATTGATGGCGTTAAAGTAAATGGGCACCACCGAGGTATTGAGCAGCACAAGGGCCGAATTGCCCACATCATACATAACCCAGTTACGCTCGAGCTTGGTGTATTTCATGGACAGGGACCCTTCGTATTCGCCCGATATGCAGTTAGTTCATCGTACCCCAATTGCACAGAGGCACCGGTAAGGATTCGGCAAAGGGGCACGCACAGGCCCTATTCCTCGCGGTCGAACTCCTCATCGGCTTCGAGCACGCGACCGCTGTAGTTTATGTGGCCGGTCACGGCGTCCATGTCGCCGGTCTCGATAAAACGTGCGACCGTGCACTCGTAATCGACCAGCGCGCGATCAAAGACCTCGGGGAAACTCTCGTTCGAGACCTCGTCGGTAAAGGGATTCTTCCATATCAGATGGCCCAAGTTACCGGTGCGCTCGGGCAGCTCCGTCGTCACGCGATGGGCAAGGCCGTCGAGCAGCGAGTAGTCGTGCACCAAGCCCTCAACCAGCGAGATCGCGCGCGTCTTTGCGGAACCGGCCGGCTCAATCGCGCGGTAAAGTCGCTGCATATTGGCAACGGCAGCACCGTACTCCCCCGCCGGAATGTCAATGCCGTACACGCGTCCGGCAACATAGCTCATCAGTACGCCGGCCACGCGATTGATGCGATCGGTGGTGACGATCTCGCCCGCCGGCGGGTAATCGTCGACCGTAGCGCCATCGCGTTTAAGCTGCAGCATCAGCACATCCAGGTCGCTCTCGATCACGGCATGGACCTGACTGCTCGAATTCTCAAGCTCTGAATCGGACTCCACGATGCCAAACTGCTGCTCATAGACAAAAGGATGGGCATTACGGTCGAGCACGTAGTGCGACAGCAGGCCCAGTGCAAAGGCGCGACCCAAGTTGGCATCGCGCGGGAGCAGATGGGACACGCCGTCACGCAGGCACGAGAACTGGCGCGACATGCGCGAGCGATGCATAACCTGCGCCAGCAGCGTGCAGTCGGAAACGCGCGGCGTCAGGATGTGGAAGAAAAACGGGTCGGGACCCTGGTTGCCCAGGATAAAAGCAATGCGTTCCTCGTCGGACGTAATGACGCCCCGCGGAAGACGGTCGATGCTTTCCTCGCCAAACAGATGATGCGTAATAAGCGCGGGCATAATGATCCTTTCGATTTCATTCGATGTCACCCATTATGCCCACCGCACGGTCATGCCAAACCTGCAGCGGTAAACGGTGGCGCACAGACCGCCTACGCAAGCCCCAAATGCGCCTTAACCTCGGCAGCGCGACGACGCGACACGGGCACCGTCGAGGTTACGCGATCGAGCCTGAGCTCCATAAGACCCGTGGAACCGATCTCGACATTATGCACGTCTTCCAAATTGACCAGATAGCTGCGGTGGACACGGATAAAGCCCTCGGAGGCCAAGCGTCGCTCAAGCGAGGAAATCGACTCATTGATCAGATATGTTCCCTCGGCGCAGACGGCATTGCAAAAATCGGCGCGCGCCTCAAAGTAGCAGACATCCGCCACGGGAATGAACACCTTTTTACCCCCACGATCCACCGTCAGGCGCAAAGGCTGGCGCGGAGCATGGACGACACGGCGAGCGCCCAGGGCGGTCTCGATCTTGTCGAGTGCCTTCGACAGGCGGGCATCCTCGACCGGCTTGACGATGTAATCGACGGCATCGAGGTTATAGGCATCGGCCGCATACTCGGCAAATGCCGTCACAAACACCACGACCGGCGGCGTCTTTAGGTTCTGCAGCGTCTCGGCAAGCTCAATTCCCGAGCGACCGGGCATGGTAATGTCTAAAAACAACACGTCGGGCTTGTTCGACAGAATCGACTCCACGGCTTCGGTGACATTGCCCGCCTCGGCAATCTGACCCACACGCGCATCCTTTTCCAACAGATAGCGTAGCTCAGCCCTAATGGGAGGCTCGTCATCAACCACCAAGATGTTCCAGCCTTCGGACATATGTGCTTCCCCTCTATTTCTCTCAATCCAACCGCGTGCTACGCCGTCAACGGCGCGGGCTCATGCGGCTCGCCGTTCAGCTCGACGATGACCTGCGTTCCCACGCCCTCCTGGGACTTCACGCGCATGCCGGAATCTTCTCCGTAAAAGAAATGGATGCGCTGAAGCACGTTGAAGAGCGCCAAGCCGCAACCTCGCTTGACGGAGCCGTCGGCGGTAATGCTCTCGGGCTCCTCTCGGCGATGTTGCTCAAACAGATGCGCGCAGACCTCTTCGCTCATACCGATGCCATCGTCCTCGACGATGATCTCCAAACCGTCATCGGTCTCGAAAGCCCTAACATGAATAGAAAGCGGCTCGGTCTCGCGCTGCGCGTGCTTGATGCAGTTTTCGAGCAACGGCTGCAAGATAAACGGCGGCACCATGCAATCGCGCACCTCAAAGTCGATATCGACCGAGACGCGCAGACGGCCGTCGCCATAACGAGCCTGCATAAGATTGATATAGCGAGTGCCCTGTTCCACCTCGTGCTCGAGCGTTGTGAGGGTATCGGAATCAGAAAGCGTCTGACGGTAGTAGTTGGAGAAGTCGATCAGCAGCGACCTGGCCTTGTCCGGCTCGGTACGCACGAGCGACACGATGGTGCTGATGGTGTTAAACAGAAAATGAGGATCGACCTGCGATTGCAAGGCGCGCAGCTCCACGCGGGCCGTAAGCTCGTCCTGGCGCTCGAGCTCAAAGCTCGCAAGCTGCGTGGAAATGAGGTCGGCAAAGCCCGAGGCAAGCGCCGTCTGGCGCATATCGATGCTGCTCAGACGGGGATAATACAGCTCGAGCGTGCCCACGCAATGCCCGCGCACGGTAAGCGGTGCGACAATACCGGCGCGCAGGCGCGGAAAGTAGCCACCTGTCTCGGTCGAGGCATCGCGCGAGAACACGCTTTGCTCACCGCTGTTGATCACGTTGAGCGTAGTCCGCAGCACCACCGGGGTGCCCGCGGGGCATTTTGCCGAGTCCTCGCCCCAGCTTGCCAACACCTGCTTGCCGTCGGTAAAGCAGATGGCAGAGGCGATAGTTTCGGACAGGATGATCTTAGAGGCGCCTAGGGCAGCTTCGGGCGTAAGGCCGCGCGACGTGTAGGCGAATATTTTTGAAGCGATGGCGAGCGTGCGGTCGGTTGCGCTCGATGTGAGGTCGTCGGGAACGACAAAGACGTACGAGAAGAAGAAGCACAGCATGACCAAGCCGGCAATGACGACAACGGCCGGAACGGGATTGGGATTATCGGTTAGATCCCAGATGAGCAGCAGGATAAGCAGCGGAACGACAATACCGAGCAAGATGGCTTGAACCACATGCTGAGCGGTACGAAAGACCTTGGTAGAGTTGTAGCTCTTGCCCAGAATCAGCCTATTGAGATCCACCGTCATCTCCTTCTTACCGACGCACCCCATAGCAATAAAGAGGGCCGCAAGCGACCCTCTCCATTGCATTATGCAATCAAATACTGTGTTTTACATCAAGCCATCGATGAACGGTAGCTTAGGCGCTGTACTTGTTTGCCTCGCCGAAGGTGCCGCCCTCGACAATCCAGCCGTCCTTCATGATGACGTCCATGTTGTCGGTGTTGAGCACGTGGATGTCGGCGGCGACGTCACCGTTGACGACCAGCAGGTCGGCGCACTTGCCGGCCTCGATGGAACCGGTCTCGTCCTCGATGTGGCACATCTTGGCACCGTTGAGAGTGGCACAGGTGATGGTCTCGACCGGGGTGAAGCCGATCTTGTCGACGAACTCGTACATCTCCTCGATGGAGCAGGTGCCGTACGGGGTGACGAAGGAGAAGGAGTCGGAGCCGATCGTCATGACGACGCCGCGCTTCTTGGCCTCGCGCAGGCAGTCGTAGTTGCGCTGCAGCTCCTTCTCGACCAGGGTGCCCTCGTACTTGTCGTGCAGCTCGGGGACGTAGACGGGCGGATAGGTGGCGTACCAGGTGGGCAGAAAGGCAATCGTCGGGGTGAAGAAGGTGCCCTGCTCGGCCATGAGGTCCATGGTGCGCTCATCGATATCGAAGCCGTGAATCAACTGCTCGCAGCCAAAGCGGACGGAGTCGTAGGCAGCGGCGTGGTTGTTGTAGCAGTGGCTCCACACGGGGATGCCGACCATCTTGGCCTCTTCGACCACGGCCTGAATCTCCTCGGAGCAGTAGTGCTGGTCGCGACCGGAATCCCAGCGCCAGATGCCGCCACCGGTAGCCCAAATCTTGATGGCATCGGGGTTCTCGCGCAGGCGACGACGGACGGCCTTGCGCAGATCCCAAGGACCATCGACCTGGTCGCCCCAGGGGTGGGATTCCTTGTTGAGCTCCTGGGTGCAGTGGTGAGAGTCACCGTGACCGGCAACACGGCAGAAGCCGAGGCCGGTGGCCAGAACGCGCGGGCCCTTGAAGACGCCCTTGTCGATGCAGTCGCGAATCTGGATACCAAAGCGGCCGATCTCGCAGACGGTGGTGAGGCCGTGGGTGAGGCAGTCGTAGGCCTGCTTGACGGCGACGGCCTGCTTCTCGAGGAGCGGCTGCATGACCCAATCGGTGTCATCGTCGGTCAGGTTGCCCGAGAAGTGCAGGTGGGTGTCGATCAGGCCGGGAAGGACGGTCTTGCCGGCGGCGTCGATGACCTCAACGCCCTCGGGAAGGTCCTGCATGGCACCGGCGTACTCGATCTTGCCGTTGTCGTCGACGAGAACGAGGGAGTTCTCGACCGGCTCGGCGCCGGTACCGTCGATGAGCTTGCCGCCAACGATTGCATACTTAGTGGACATGGTTCCTCCTTATGGATCCATATAGTGGGCGAGGCCGTGCTGGGTTAAGGCCTCACAAAGCTACCCAAGTGGCGCCGGGTTCGGTGCGCGGAAGAGAGGGTCCCGCGCACCTGATCCGCCCCGGCTCGGCGTTACTTTTTGCGGGAATTGGTGAAGGCCATGAGAGCCAGGCCGACGGCCAGCCAGCCGATCACGATGCTCCACTCCACCATGTTGAGGGAGGCGGGAGAGAACGGAATCACGAGCAGGCCGATGATGATGGCGCAGGCAGCGATAGCGAGGCCGATGCCAAACTTGCCGCCGGGCACCTCGTAGGGACGAGGCAGGTCGGGCTCGGTGAAACGCATGCGCAGGCAAGCGAGGGCGACCATGCCGCAGGAGAAGATGAAGGCGAGAGCCGACACGTTGGTCAGAGGGATGAGCATGTTCTTGCCCAAAAACGGACCGACGACGGTGATGACGCCCAGAACGACGCAGGCGAGCTTGGGAGCGCCGGACTTGGGGTCGACCTCGGCGAACTGCTCGGGCAGCTGGCCCTTGCGGCCCATGGCGAGCATGATGCG